>NZ_JBDJMB010000003.1:0-261112 GCF_039673645.1 Stenotrophomonas sp. TWI700
GCGCTGTGGAACCACCCGATCCCATCCCGAACTCGGAAGTGAAACGCAGCTGCGCCGATGGTAGTGTGGCCTAAGCCATGCGAGAGTAGGTCATCGCCAGGGTTTTTACCCCGAAAACCCCGCTGCTCATGCAGCGGGGTTTTCTTTTTGTCCGCGATTCAGCGACTCCGCGATCCTTCCAGGCGGGGACGAAAGTCGAGTACACCGCCTTTTCCCCGCCGATCGGCGCTTTCGAATCGGGCATCCAGTGGACGTCACCGACAGGCATGCCCTACCAAGGATGGAGCTGGCTGTCGCGGCAGCTTGGAGGCTGATCCTGATGTGATGCGCATGCGCATGCGCATGCTCATGCTGGTGCCCGTGCTCACTGCGCTGCGCGGGGAACGGATCCTGACGACAGGGCACTGGCGACACCGCTCCCTCCAAGGTGTGCCTCCCGGGCGGGATGGTCTGGGCAGGATCAGTCAACGCGTGGCGCGGATTGGCCCGGCGTTCGGAAGCGTGCTTGGTTCGGGGCGCCAGACGGCACAGACGTGCAGCTGGCTGCGGCGACATAGATGCTGTACGCCGGGAAATGAGGGGTGTCAGCTCCGACCGATGCGGTCTCGGTATCGCCGTCGCAACGCTCTCTGTCCAGCGCGTCGGCTGCGTCGGCCCCAGAGGCCGACACAACCATCGCGTGTCAGCCAGGCGGTCGAGCATGTCGCCGCCTGGCTGCAGGGCGCGCGCCGCAGCGCGCTGCTGGGCGTTGACGCAGATGAGGCTTACGCGGCTGCGCGGTAGGCCTGTTCCTGATGACGGAACACCGCCACCGCCTGGGTCAGGTCGGCGGCCTGGGCTTCGAGCAGGCGTGCGGCTGCACTGGCTTCTTCGACGAGGGCGGCATTCTGCTGGGTCGCATCGTCCATCTGTGCCACGGTCTGGTTGACCTGGTCGATGCCCGCCGCCTGCTCCTGCGAGGCCGAGGAGATCTCGGCCATGATGCCGCTGACGCTGGCCACGCTGCTGACGATCTCGCCCATGGTCTGCCCCGCGTCCTGGACCAGGCGCGCGCCTTCGGCGACCTGCACCACGGAGGCATCGATCAATCCTTTGATCTCCTTGGCTGCGTCGGCCGATCGCTGGGCGAGAATGCGCACTTCGCTGGCGACCACCGCAAAGCCGCGGCCCTGCTCGCCGGCACGGGCCGCTTCGACGGCGGCGTTGAGTGCCAGGATGTTGGTCTGGAAGGCGATGCCGTCGATCACCCGGGTGATATCGCCGATCCGTTGCGACGCGGTCTGGATCGCATCCATGGTGGTCACCACCTGACTGACCACCTGGCTGCCGCGCGTGGCGACATCATGTGCGCCGTGCGCCAGCGCGCTGGCCTGGCGTGCGTGCTCGGCGTTCTGGCGCACGGTCGATGTCAGCTCCTCCATCGAGGCGGCGGTCTCTTCCAGATGCGCGGCCTGGCGCTCGGTGCGCTCGGAGAGGTCATCGTTGCCGCTGGTGATTTCGTGGGCGGCCAGCGAGATGGAGCCGGTGCACTGCTTGATGCGTTCCACCATCGCGGTCAGCTGCTCGGCGGTGGCGTTGGCATCGCGCTGCATGGCCTGGAACGAGCCATGGAAGTCGCCGTGCATGCGCTGGTCCAGATCGCCATCGGCCAGGGCCGACAGCACGCGGCGGATCTCGCCGACCGTGCCGCCCACGCTGTCCAACAGCTGGTTGATCCCGCCGGTCAGGCCATTGAGGAAGCTGGCGCCGCCCTCGGTGGCCTGCAGCCGACGATCAAGATCGCCCTTGCTGGCAGCCTCGACGATGTCCGCCACGGCAGTCTCCAGCAGCAGTTCGTGGGTGCGGTCATGCCACTCCACCGCGAAGCCCTGGCGCTGGCCCTGCGCATCGAACACCGGTGTCACCACCTGGGCGAAGTGCACCGGTCCGATCCGCACGCGACCGTGGTGGGTGACCATCAAGGTGTTGAGGATGCCGCGGATGCGGTCCGGATCCACATGGAAGCGGTGGATGCTGCTGCCGACCAGGCGCTCGGCGTCGAAGTCGGGGAAGGCCTCGCGCAGGCTGGCCTGCTGGTTGCGCAGCAGGCTCACCACGGCCTGGTTGACGTAGCGGATCACGTGGTCGTTGTCGGCGATCATCATCGCCGTGCGCGAGACATCCAGTGCCTGTCTTACCTGGGCGTCATGGGCATGTCCGATGCTGGCGCGGGCGTGGTCGCGCGCCGCTTCCGCAGCCACGGAGATCGATCGCTGCCCGGCCTGCCGCAGCGCCTCGCCCTGCCGCCGGGAGCGCAGCGCCACCAGGCCCAGCAACACCGCTGCGACCGCGACAAAAGGCAGTGCCCACGGCTGCCGCTGCCAGATCGCCGTGGTCACGGCAGCGGCAAGCAGCACGCCCGTCGCGAGCAGATACGCGGTGTCCACGGAGGCCCGGGGCGATCGCGCGCTTAGTTGGTCGGGGGGACGGGAGGTGGCAGCAGGAAGGGCGGACATGGCGGCTCCAGGATCAGTAGAAAGCAGAGAGCCCGCGGCGCGTACGCACGCAGGCGGATGCCGCATCCGTCACCGGCGAAGCGGTGGGTGCGGCAGCGGGAAGAAACGGATGGGCGCGCGGGGAACGGGCAGCGGCGGACGCCGCGTCGGCGGTGGCGATCACCGCCGGCATGGCCCGGTCCTGTGAGCGATGGCACGGCCAATCCGGCATTGCGACGACGTTCCCTGGAAGCCTGGGTGATGCGCGGCTTCGCAACGGCGGAGCAAGCGACGACAGTGCGGCCGAGGAAGATCGGCCTGCATCATCGGTATCGGTCGCTGCCGGGATAAGTTGAGTGCGACCGTGTGTCGCACTGCGCCGGGACTACCCGGCCAGGAAGCCCCGGATCACCTCGGCCACCACCTGCGGATGCCCCATGTGCAGATGGTGCGTACCCGGGAACACCGCCAGGCGACCGTTGCGCAGCAGCGAGATGCGCTCGCGGCGCAACGGCTCGGGGTAATAGGTCTGCGCCGGGGTGGCGTAGATCACCTGCGTCGGGCATTCGATCGCCGCGAGCAGGTCATCGATCTGGGCTTCGCTCAGGCGCATCGCGGTGGGCAGCATCAGGCGCTGATCGCTGCACCAGCTGTACCCGCCGTCGATGGGTTTGACGCCACGCTCCACCAGCAGCCGCGCGCACGGTTCGCTGAGCTGGTTGGTCATCATGCGCGCGCGGATCGGCGCGGAAAGGTCGGGAAACACGCGCAACTTGCGGGTGGGCAGCGCCCGCGCGGCACGCACATGCTCGCGCAGGCGCTGCGCGGTTTCATTCTCGGGCCCGCGCAGGCCGCCCAGCGCTTCGATCGCGATCAGGCGTTCCACGCGTTCCGGTGCGGCGGTCGCGGTAAGGCTGGCGATCCCGGCCCCCATCGAATGGCCGAGCAGCACGAAGCGGTCCCAGCCCAGCGCATCGGCGACGTCGAGGACATGGCAGATCGCACCGGGCGTGTTGTATTGCGTACCGGGCGGCAGATGCGCGCTGTGGCCGTGCCCGGGCAGGTCGATCGCGACCAGCTCCAGCCCGGGCAGCTGCGCGGCCAGCGGGACGAAGCTGGCGGCGTTGTCGAGCCAGCCATGCAGGGCGAGCACACGCTGGCCACCCGTGCCCGGGGAGCGAAGGCCGGCCACCGTGGTGCCGGCAACCGGCAGCGAGAAGGACGTCAGGGTCATGCCAGCGCCGCGATGCTCAGCCGCGACAGCGCCAGTGCATGTGCCTGCGCGTCGTTGAGGCAGGGGATGTAGCGCATCGTCGCGCCGCGCTCGGCGACCGTTTCAGTGAAGCCCATCGCCACTTCTTCCAGGGTTTCCAGACAGTCGGTGGCGAAGCCGGGGCAGACCACGTCCATGCTGCGTACGCCGCGTTCGGCCATCGCCCACAGCGTGGGTTCGGCGTAGGGCTGCAGCCATTTCTCGCGGCCGAACCGCGACTGGTAGGTCAGCTGCCAGGCATCGTCGCTCAGCTCCAGCGCCTGCGCGATCGCCCGCGCACTGGCTTCGCAGCGCTGCGGATAGGGATCGCCGGCGTCGGCCAGACGCTGTGGAATGCCGTGGAAGGAAAACACCAGCGTCTCGCCACGGCCATGCTGATCCCACCACTGGCGGATGCTGCCGGCGACGGCGGCGACCCAGTCCGGATCGACCGCGTAATCGCGCACGAGGGTCACGGTGACCCCGGGGTGCTTGGGCTGCCATTCGCGCACCTGGTCCTCGATCGAGGCGGTGGTGGTGGTCGAATACTGCGGATACAGCGGCAGCACCACGATCCGCTTCATGCCCTCGGCGGCCAGACGATCCAGCTCGGCCGGCAGCGCCGGGCTGCCATAGCGCATCGCGTGGCGTACCCGCAGATCGGGCATCAGGCCCTGCATGGCCTCGGCCAGGCGACGGGTGTAGACCATCAGCGGGGAGCCGTCCGGCAGCCAGACCTGGGCGTACTTGGCGGCCGAGCGACCACTGCGCAGCGGCAGGATCAGCCCGTACAGCAAGGGTTTCCAGAACAGCGGCGGAATCGCGACCACGCGCGGATCGCTGAGGAACTCAGCCAGGTAGCGACGCACCGCCGGGGCGGTTGGCGTCTCGGGCGTGCCTAGATTGACCGCCAGCACGGCGGTGTCGGGTGCGTCGAGCATGGTGTCATTCTCGCAGGTCTAAGCGATTGGCGGGATGGATTTGGATGATGAACGCGATCCAGGAGGCATATCGATAGCCCGCAATACTCATTGCCGATTCATCGCGGGCCTTCTAACGTCCAGAAGCGTATCGACCCCGGTCGTACCTGCCGCTATCTTGTATCAATCGACTTTCTGGAGCCCACCCATGCGCCCCCTCAGCCTTGTACTGCTGATCTCCGCCAGCCTGCTGTCCACCCAGGCGATGGCCGGGCCACAGGAGGACCAGCGCGCCCGCAATGCCGTGCGCGTCCTGAATGAAATCCAGGACATCCCCGAGCAGGGGATTCCGGACAAGCTGCTCGACGAGGGCCGCGCGGTCATCGTCATTCCCGACACGATCAAGGCCGGCCTGGTGATCGGTGGCCGTCGCGGCCACGGCCTGATGTCGGTCAAGACGCCGGACGGCAGCTGGTCCAACCCGGTGTTCGTCAAGCTCACCGGTGGCAGCATCGGCTTCCAGGCCGGCGTGCAGTCCTCCGACGTGGTGCTGGTGTTCCGCAATGACCGCAGCCTGGACAATCTCGTCAACGGCAAATTCACCCTGGGCGCCGATGCCGGCGTCGCCGCAGGCCCGGTCGGCCGCAACGCCGCCGCCGCCACCGATGGCCAGCTGAAGGCCGAAATCTGGTCCTGGTCGCGCGCCCGCGGCCTGTTCGCCGGTGTGGCGCTGGATGGCGCCGTGCTGCAGATCGACGATGCCGCCAATCTGGATGCCTACGGCAGCAACACCACCCCGCGCATGGTGTTCGAAGGCCGGGTCGGCGAGCCGCCGTCGGTGGACGTGGTCGCCTTCCGCGATCGCCTGGAAGAAGCCACCTACATCGCCCGCGAGAAGCGCGGCACCGCCGGCAGCGCGCCTGCACCGGCCCCGGCGCCGCGCGCCGCTGCCGTGCCGGTCCGACCTGAACAGGCGCCGGCCCCGGCCGCCGCTGGCGCGACGACGGCCCCGCTGCAGTCCGTGCCGGCGCAACCGGCCCCGCAGCAGGGCTTCCAGCCGGTCGGCGACGGTGAAGTCCGTACCGAATCGCTGGACGGCAACTGACTTTTGTCACGCGCGCCGGCTTACCGCCGGTGCGCTATGCTCAACCGTCTGATCACTACGTAACGAGCGAGTCATGGGCAGTTTCAGCATCTGGCATTGGTTGGTCGTGCTGGTCATCGTTCTGCTGGTGTTCGGCACCAAGAAACTGACCAGCGGCGCCAAGGACCTTGGCAGCGCCGTCAAGGAATTCAAGAAGGGCATGCGCGACGAGGACAAGCCGAACGCGCAGCTCAGCGACAGTTCGCGTCCGCAGGACTCGACGACGACGTCGCAGACCGAGCACGATCGCGACCCGCGCTGATCCGGGCGGCTTGGCGTGTTCGATATCGGTTTCAGTGAACTGCTGGTCATCGCGGTGGTGGCCCTGGTCGTGCTCGGCCCCGAGCGGCTGCCCAAGGCCGCCCGCTTCGCCGGGTTGTGGGTGCGCCGTGCGCGCAACCAGTGGGATTCGGTGAAGCAGGAGCTCGAACGCGAGCTGCATGCCGAAGAGATCAAGCGGCAGTTCGACGATGTGAAGACCTCGGTGCGTGATACCGGGTCGCAGCTGCGCGCCAGTGGCGAAGCGGTCCGCCGCGAAGCCGAACAGATGCGCCAGGACGTGGCCCGGCAGGGCGATGACGTTGCCGCAGGGGCCGACGCCGAACCGGTGATGACCGGTCCCGCACCGGGCTCCCCGGCCAACGTGGCCCAGCACGTGGTGGCGACCGACGAGGCCGAACCGCCGCGCGATGCGATGTCGCCGCCCGGGATCGATGGCAGCGCGCCACGTGCGGAGCAGCCCGCGGCCTCACCGGCCTTGGCGGACACCGCGCCGCGCACGCCTGCGCCGCCGAGCGAGGAGACACCGCGATGAGCGAGCATGAAAGCAGCGAGAGTTCGCTGGTCGAACACCTGATCGAACTGCGTGCGCGCCTGGTGCGTGCGTTGATCGGGCTGGGCGTGGTGCTGCTGGGGCTGATGCCGTTCTCGCGGCAGATCTACACGATGATCGCCGAACCGCTGATCTCGCAGCTGCCGAACGGGCAGACGATGATCGCGACCAATCCGGCCGGCGCCTTTTTCGCGCCGTTGAAGCTGACCTTCTTCGTGGCGGTGTTCATCGCCGTGCCGTGGCTGTTGTTCCAGCTGTGGTCGTTCGTGGCGCCGGGCCTGTATGCCCGCGAGAAACGCCTGGCGGTGCCCTTGCTGGCCTCGTCGGTGCTGCTGTTCTACCTGGGCTGCGCGTTCGCGTACTTCCTGGTGTTGCCGGCGGTATTCCACTTCCTCACCACGTTCCGCCCGGAAGTGATTGCGATCACCCCGGACGCGACGGCGTACCTGGATTTCGTGCTGGCGATCTTCTTCGCCTTCGGTACCAGCTTCGAACTGCCGGTGGCGATGGTGATCCTGGTGCTGCTGGGCTGGATCACGCCGCAGCAGTTCAAGGAAGGTCGTGGCTACGCGATCGTCGGCATCTTCGTGCTGGCCGCGGTGCTGACGCCGCCGGACGTGGTCTCGCAGCTGATGCTGGCCATTCCGATGTGTCTGCTCTACGAGCTGGGCATCCATGCCGCGCGCTGGCTGGTGCCACGCGCGGGCGGGAAAGAACAGCCGGAGTGACGCACAAACAGAAACCCCGGCCTTGGCCGGGGTTTCGTTTTGATCAGGCCGCGAACACGTTGTTCGGGCCCGGCATCGGCGGCGGGGTCTGCGGCCCCTGCTGGCCGAACATCTGCTTCCATGCCGTGTAGATGGCACCGGCGAAGACCGGCATCACCACGCCCATCAGCAGCACCTGCGCAACGAACAGGGCGATCATCGTGCCGCCGATCAACTGCGCGATCAGGGCCACCAGCATCACGCCGAAGTAGATCGCGAACACGGCCACGAAGGCGAGCAGGAAGAACACCACCATCGCCAGCACGTTGTGCAGGCAGGCGCGCAGGCTCAGGCGCATCGCCTGCAGTCCGTTGCGGTGTTCGAACATCACCTGCGGCGGCAGGGTGAACAATGCCAGCGCCATCGCCAGGAAGGTCACCACCACCAGCGCCAGCCACAGCAGGATGCGCATCGCCGGCAGGCTGGCCATCAACTCTTCGATCTGGGCCGGGTCCGGCTGCGCGCCGGACTGGCTGATCGCGTTGAGCTGCACCATCACCTCGCTCAGGTGCTGCAGGCCGCTGCTGCCGATCAGCACCAGCAACAACACGCCCAGGAACAGGCCGGCCACCAGCTGCGGCAGCAGCGAGGCGAGCAGGTTCAACGCGCGGCCTTCCTGCAGGCCCTGCAGCAGGTGCGCAGGCTGCGCGACGCGACCCTGGTCGACTTCGCGCACGGCCCAGACCAGGCCGCCGAAGAACAGCGGGCCGGCCAGCGCCATCAACAGCTGTGCCAGCGAGCTCAGCGCCGGGCTGACCATCGCCAGCGACATCACCAGCAACGCGGCCACGGCCCAGATCACGCCGAGCAGGCCCAGCGCCAGCGGCGCCTTGCGCAGCAGGGTGAAACCCGACACCAGCCATTCCGCGCCGGCGGAGGCCGGCAGCTTGCGAATCTCGCTCATAACATTCCGGGACAGGGGAGAAGGCGCGAACGCCCGAGTGCGGTCGATTATCCCTGTTTTCCCGACGCGTGACCTGAAGGCCGGCATGCGCGGCGCGGACGCTGCGTTGCGCCCGGAGGCGGTACCGGCGCAGGTGTCAGGCGTTGCGCGCCTGGCGGACGAAACGGCGCAGCAGCTGGCGGGCCAGCGGCGCGGCGCTGACCTCGCGGGCGACGCTGCGCGCGCAGCCGCCGTGCTGGCGGATGCACTCGGCGCGGGCGCGGACATAGCCGCGCATGTGGTGGGTGGCGAACTCGGGATGGAACTGGACGCCCCAGGCATGCGCGCCCCAGCGGAACGCGTGGCAGTTGTCCTGTGCCGAGCGCGCCAGGATCGCCGCGCCCTCGGGGGCGCGCAGCACCGTCTGCAGGTGGGTGGCATGCGCCGGGAATCGCGCCGGCAGGCCGCCGAACAGCGGATCGTCGACGGCCGACGGGTCGAGCGCCAGTTCGATCGTGCCGGACTCGCGTCCGGCCGGGTTGTAGGCGACTTCGCCGCCCAGCGCGTGGGCCAGCAGCTGGTGGCCGTAGCAGATGCCGAACACCGGGCGGTCGTCGTGGGCGGCATCGCGCAGCCACTGCGCGCTGCGCTCGCTCCATTCAGCGCGGTCGGTGACGTAGGCGGCCGAGCCGCTGACGATCACCCCGGCGAAATCGCGGTGGCTGGGCAGGGTACCGCCGTGCTCCACATCGACCACCACCGTCTCATCGGCATCCAGCCCGGCCGCGACCCGGATCCAGTGCGAAAACCGCCCGTAGCGGCGCAGCGAGGCGACGGGTTGGCCGGTTTCAAGAATGAGGAACGGGGCGGAATTCATCCGGGGGAGGCAGGACCGAGAGGACTTCCTCGATTGTAGTCAGCCCTGCCGCTACCTTTTCAAGCCCCGCGCGGCGCAGGGTTCGTACCCCTTCAGCACGTGCGGCACGGTTGAAGGCGGCCAGATCCATGTCCGCGCGGATGTGCCGGCGCAGGCTGGAACCCAATGGCAGCAACTCATACAGGCCGACGCGGCCAAGGAAACCGGTGCGCCGGCAGTCGATGCAGCCGACCGGTGCATATGGCGTGGGCGCCTCAGGTAATGCCGCATCGGCATCAGTCAGCACCGCCCATTGCTCGGCCGAGAGCACGGTGGGCACCTTGCAGGTGGTGCACAGGGTGCGCACCAGGCGCTGGGCCAGCACCCCGTTGAGGGTGGAGGCGAGCAGGTAATGCGGCACGCCCAGATCGAGCAGGCGGGTGATCGCCGAGGGGGCATCGTTGGTATGCAGGGTGGACAGCACCAGGTGGCCGGTCAGCGAGGCCTGGACCGCCATCTGCGCGGTCTCCAGGTCGCGGATCTCGCCGATCATGATGATGTCCGGGTCCTGCCGCAGCAGGGTGCGCACGCCGCTGGCGAAATCCAGGTCGATGTTGGTCTGCACCTGCATCTGGTTGAATTCCGGCGCGATCATTTCGATCGGGTCTTCCACGGTGCAGACATTCACGTCCGGCGTGGCCAGCCGCTTGAGCGTGGAATACAGGGTCGTGGTCTTGCCCGATCCGGTCGGGCCGGTGACCAGCACGATGCCGTGCGGGCGCTCGACCAGGGCGGTCCAACCGGCTGCCTCCTGCGGGCTGAAACCCAGCTGGTCGATGCTCTTGAACGCCGCATCCGGGTCGAAGATGCGCATCACGCACTTCTCGCCGAACGCGGTGGGCATGGTCGACAGGCGCATTTCCACTTCGCGCCCGCCCGGTGAACGGGTCTTGATGCGGCCATCCTGCGGGCGCCGGCGCTCGGCCAGATCCATCCGGCCCAGCACCTTGATCCGGCTGACCACGGCGGTCATCACTGCCGGCGGCACCTCGAACACCTTGTGCAGCACCCCGTCGATGCGGAAGCGCATGCGCCCCATGTCGCGGCGCGGTTCAAGGTGGATGTCCGAGGCGCGCTGCTCGTAGGCGTACTGCAGCAGCCAGTCCACGATGTGCACGATGTGCTGGTCGTCGGCATTGACGTCGCCGGCGCGGCCCAGCTCGACCAGCTGCTCGAAGCTGGGCAGGGTGCTGCTGGTTTCGCTGCGCACATCACCGCGGGCGCCGCGCACCGAACGGGTCACCCCGTAGAACTCCATGGTGTAGCGGTGCAGGTCGAGCGGGTTGACCATCGCCAGCTCGATCCGGCGGCGGCTCAGGTGCTGCAGGTCGCGCAGCCATTCCTGGGCCAGCGGCTCGCTGGTGGCGACCAGCACGCGCTCGCTGTCCACGGCCAGCGGCAGGAAACGGTGGCGGCGCGCGTAGGCGTGGGAGACCAGGGCGGTGACCGCCGAGACGTCGACCCGGGTCGGGTCCACCCGCAGGTAGCGCACGCCCGCGCGCTGGGCCAGCCACTCGCTGAGGCGCTCCAGGCCGAGTTCGCCGCCGGCGCTGGCGCCCAGCTTCAGGTTGGCCAGCAGCACCAGCGGATGGACCTCACTGGCGTTGCGCGCGCCCTGGGCGGAGAAACGGATGCGCTCCAGGTCCGCGGCGGCGACCAGGCCATCGGCGACCAGCGCCGCGGCGACCTGGTCGAAATCGAGGCGGCCGTGTGGCAGGGGCAGGACCCCCTCAGGGACGCTGGCAAAAGCCGCTGGCAGGCGTGGTTCCATCCTCCATTTCCCCAGGCACGGAAGGCCCGTGCGGTCGGTCGCTATACTAGCGCACCCCTTCTGCAGGCAAGAATCCGCCGCATGTCCGCCACTCCGAACGTTCCGATCACTTTCCAGGGCCTGATCCAGACCCTCAACCAGTATTGGGCGCAGCAGGGCTGCGTGCTGATCCAGCCGCTGGACCTGGAGGTCGGTGCCGGCACCTTCCACCCGGCCACGTTCCTGCGCTCGATCGGTCCGGAAAGCTGGAATGCCGCGTACGTGCAGCCCTCGCGTCGCCCGACCGACGGCCGTTATGGCGAGAATCCCAACCGCCTGCAGCGCTATTACCAGTACCAGGTGGCGATGAAGCCCAGCCCGGACAACATCCAGCAGCTGTACCTGGATTCGCTCAAGGCGCTGGGCATCGATCCGCTGGTGCACGACCTGCGCTTCGTCGAAGACAACTGGGAATCGCCGACCCTGGGCGCCTGGGGCCTGGGCTGGGAAGTCTGGCTCAACGGCATGGAAGTCACCCAGTTCACCTACTTCCAGCAGGCCGGCGGCCTGGAGTGCAAGCCGGTGCTCGGCGAGATCACCTACGGTCTGGAGCGCCTGTGCATGTACCTGCAGAACTGCGACAACGTCTATGACCTGATCTGGACCTACGGTCCGGACGGCACGCCGGTCACCTATGGCGATGTGTACCTGCAGAACGAGATCGAGCAGAGCACCTACAACTTCGAATACGCCGACGTGGACGAGATGTTCCACCGCTTCGATGCCTGCGAAAAGGAAGCACAGAAGCTGGTCGATGTCGGGCTGCCGCTGCCGGCCTACGAGCAGGTCTGCAAGGCCAGCCATGCGTTCAACCTGCTGGATGCCCGCCGCGCGATAAGCGTGACCGAGCGCCAGCGCTACATCCTGCGCGTGCGCGCGCTGGCCCAGGCCGTGGCCAGGCTGTACGAGGCCAAGCGCCTCGAAGCCGTCGCCGCCAAGGAGGTGCAGGCATGAGCACGATGCAGCCGCTGCTGATTGAACTGGGTACCGAAGAACTGCCGGTCAAGGCGCTGCCGGGCCTGGCCCAGGCCTTCTTCGATGGCATCGTCGACGGCCTGAGCAAGCGTGGCGTGGCCATCGAACGTGGCGATGCCAAGCCGCTCTCGACCCCGCGCCGCCTGGCCGTGCTGCTGCCCGGCGTGGCCGTTGAGCAGCCGGAACAGCATTCCGAAGTGCTCGGCCCGTACCTGAACATCGCGCTGGATGCCGAGGGTCAGCCGACCAAGGCGCTGCAGGGCTTCGCCGCCAAGGCCGGGATCGACTGGAGCGCGCTGGAGCGCACCACCGATGCCAAGGGCGAGCGTTTCGTGCACCGCTCCACCACGCCGGGCGCGCGCACCGCGACCCTGCTGCCGGAGATCCTGCGCGAGGCGATCGCCGCGATGCCGATTCCCAAGCCGATGCGCTGGGGCAGCCACACCTACGGCTTCGCACGCCCGGTGCATTGGCTGGTGCTGCTGCACGGCCCGGACATCATCGAGGCCGAGGTGCTGGGCCTGAAGGCCGACCGCATGAGCCGCGGCCATCGCTTCATGCATGACAAGACCGTGTGGCTGAGCGCGCCGGAGGACTACGTCGCCTCGCTGCAGGCCGCCTGTGTGCTGGTCGATGCCGACGCGCGCCGCGCGCGCATCGTCGAGCAGGTCAACGCTGCGGCCGCCGAGGCGGGCGGCCAGGCGCGCATCACCCCGGACAACCTGGAGCAGGTGGTCAACCTGGTCGAATGGCCGGCGCCGGTGCTGTGCAGTTTCGAGCGCGAGTTCCTGGCGGTGCCGCAGGAAGCGCTGATCGAGACGATGGAGATCAACCAGAAGTTCTTCCCGGTGCTCGATGCCGGCGGCAAGCTGACCGAGAAGTTCATCGGCATCGCCAACATCGAGTCCAAGGACGTCGCCGAAGTGGCCAAGGGCTACGAACGCGTGATCCGTCCGCGGTTCTCCGATGCCAAGTTCTTCTTCGACGAAGATCTGAAGCAGGGCCTGGAATCCATGGGCGACGGCCTGAAGACTGTCACCTACCAGGCCAAGCTGGGCTCGGTGGCCGACAAGGTGGCCCGCGTGGCCGCACTGGCCGAGGCCATCGCGCCGCAGGTGGGCGTGGACCCGGTGCTGGCCCGGCGCGCCGCGGTGCTGGCCAAGAACGACCTGCAGTCGCGCATGGTCAACGAGTTCCCGGAACTGCAGGGCATCGCCGGCCGGCATTACGCCGTGGTCGGCGGCGAGTCGCCGGAGGTGGCGTTGGCCATCGACGAGGCGTACCAGCCGCGCTTCGGTGGCGATGACATCGCGCTGTCGCCGCTGGGCAAGGTGCTGGCGATCGCCGAGCGCCTGGACACGCTGGCCGGTGGCTTTGCCGCAGGCCTGAAGCCGACCGGCAACAAGGATCCGTTCGCGCTGCGCCGCAATGCGCTGGGCCTGGCCCGCACGGTGATCGAGAGCGGGTTCGACCTGGACCTGCGCGCGCTGGTCGCCACCGCCATCGCCGGCCTGCCGGCGGGCGTGCAGCCCAGTGCCGAACGCAAGACCGAGGCGCTGCCGCAGGAGCTGTTCGACTTCATCATCGACCGCCTGCGCGGCTACTACGCCGACAAGGGCGTGCCGGCCACGCACTTCAACGCGGTCGCCGAGTTGAAGCCGGCCTCGCTGTACGATTTCGACCGCCGCATCGATGCCATCGGCATCTTCGCCGCGCTGCCGGAAGCCGACGCGCTGGCCGCGGCCAACAAGCGCATCCGCAACATCCTGCGCAAGGCCGAAGGCGACATCCCCGGCATGATCGACCCGGCGCTGCTGGCCGAACCGGCCGAGAGCGAACTGGCCGAAGCGGTGGAAGCGGCGATCGATGACAGCAACGCCAGCCTGCACCAGAAGGACTACGTGAGCGTGTTGAACCGGTTGGCGCGCCTGCGCCCGCAGGTGGACGCGTTCTTCGATGCGGTGATGGTCAATGCCGAGGACCCCGCGCTGCGGGCCAATCGCCTGGCCCTGCTCAAGCGCCTGGGCGACCGCCTGGGCAGCGTGGCGGCGATCGAACACCTGTCCAACTGACGCTTCGGGGCAGGACGCCCCGAGGCGCACCAGAAGGCGCGACGGCTTCGGCGGTTCGCGCCTTCTGCGTTTCAAGGGGGGGCGGCGCACTGCGCACCGTTCGCGTCGGGAACGTCATGAGCTGTCGCGGACGGTTCTGTCCGACACCGTGCCGGCATCGCTCAGGGTCGATGCGTCAGCAGCGACTTTCTCGTGGAATTTAACGGCGTCTTCACTACCGTTCTGAAACGGTCACGCCGATTTCGCATGCCCGCGATGGCCCGTTATGCTGTCGCCATGCAGCCAACGAAATTCGCCCTTCCCCTGATGTTCCTGTCCCTTGCCACCGCCTCGGTGGCACATGCGCGGGGGACCATTGAAAAAGTGGACATCAAAGGACTGGACAAGGGCGACGACGCCGAGATGATCGAGAACATCGAGGTCTCGCTGTCCCTGTACGACACCATCGGCAAGGTCCAGGGCGAGTCGCGCCTGGAGTACCTGTTGTCCCAGGCCGAGCGCCAGACCCGCGAGGCGCTGGAGCCGTTCGGCTACTACAACCCGACCATCACCGTGGACAGTCCCCGTGAAGGTGAAAACCTGCGGGTGGTGATCCAGGTCGACAAGGGGCCGCCGACCCTGGTCCGCCGCGAGCACATCGACATCACCGGCCCGGCCCAGCTGGACCAGTACCTCCAGGAAGACCTGGAGAACTTCAAGCCGCGCAAGGGCCAACGGTTCGAACACACCGAATACGAAGCCAGCAAGATCCGGGTGACCCGGCGCCTGGCCGAACGCGGTTACTTCGATGCCGACTTCACCCAGCGCCAGGTCCAGATCACCCGCGCCGAGAACGCCGCCGACGTCGATCTCACCTGGGACAGCGGGCGCCGCTACAACATGGGCGAGATCCGCTTCCACCAGAATTACTTCGTCGACAAGCTGTTCGATCCGCTGGTGTACTGGGATGAAGGCAGCTACTTCCACGAAGGCAAGCTGGACCGCCTGCGCGAGTCGCTGACCAAGCTCGATTACTTCAGCGTCATTGATATCCAGCCGCGCCCGGACCAGGCCGACGAGAACGGCGACGTGCCGGTGGACGTCAGCCTGACCCGCGCCAAACGCACGATCTACACCGCCGGTCTCAGCTACGGCAGCGAGAGTGGCGCCGGTGTGCGTGGGGGCCTGGAGCGGCGGTTCCTCAACAGCCGCGGCCACAAGATGAACACCCAGCTCGACTACGCGCAGAAGCGCAAGAGCCTGGTCACCAGCTACCGGATCCCGGGTTTCGCGTGGCTCGATGGCTGGTATGCGTTCACCGCCAGCGCCTATGACGAGCAGACCGATTACATCGACCTGCGCAACTTCAAGCTGTCGGCCAGCCGCAGCGGCGAGATCAACGAGTACTGGACCGCGATCGCCTCGATCAACGCCCTGCGCGAGCGCTGGCGCTATGCCTCGGGCACCGAATTCACCGACGCGGTCTACAACACCTCCACCCTGGTCTACCCGCAGCTGGTCGCCGACTACGTCAACGTCGACGATGAGATGTTCCCGCGCCGCGGCCTCAGCGGCAGCGCGACCCTGCGCGGCGGCATCGAGGGCGCCGGCTCGGACACCAGCTTCGTGCAGGCCAACATGGTGCTGCGCTGGTATGTACCGATCGGCGACACCGACCGCCTGATCCTGCGCGGTGAGGGTGGCACGACCTGGACCAGCGATCTGGTGGCGATGCCGCCGAGCCTGCGCTTCTTCGCCGGTGGCGACCGCAGCATCCGCGGTTACGCTTACCGCGAAGTCGGCCCGCGCACCGCAGCGCCGGACAAATTCGCGCTCGGCGCGAAGAACCTGGTGGTCGGCTCGGCCGAGTATGAGCATTACTTCAAGGGCGGGCCGTGGGGCGCGGCCGTGTTCGTCGATACCGGCAGCGCGTTCGACAACACCATCGACCTGCACACCGGCGTGGGCTTCGGCGTGCGCTGGAAATCGCCGGTGGGTCCGGTGCGCGTGGATGTCGCGCACGGCCTGAACAATCCGGATTCGCAGTTCCAGCTGTACCTGAACATCGGAGCGGACCTGTGAGCACCCCGACGCCTTCCGCACCTGCTGCCCCGCCGCCGCCACGCGTGCGTTTCTACCGCAAGCGCCGCTTCTGGGCGTGGTCCGGCTTCACTGTGCTCGGCCTGGTGCTGCTGGCACTGCTGCTGCTGTACTGGCTGCTGCAGACCGTGGCCGGCCGTGATGTGCTGCTGGCCCAGGTGGTCGCGCGGCTGCCGGTCGGCGCTACGCTGACCTGGAGCAAGGTCGATGGCCCGGTCGCCGGGCCGCTGGTGCTGCACGATCTGGACTTCCGCTACGACGACATCCATTTCACCGCCGAGCGCGCCTATCTGGATCCGGACATCCGGCCGCTGCTGGGTCGCAAGCTGCAGCTCGATGCCTTGCAGATCAAGAACGCGACCTTGAACCTGGCCAAGAGCGATGAGCCGTTCGAGCTGCCCTCGTGGCCGGACTCGCTGCCGCAGATCGAAATGCCGCTGGCGATCCAGGCCGACACCATCATCATCGATGGCTTCCGCATCACCCAGGCGCAGCAGCCGCTGATCGACATCGCCAAGGTGCGCGGCGGCGTGGAGATCGCCAATGGCGAATTCCGCGCGACCCAGCTCAAGGTCGACAGCGACATGGGCGATTTCCGCGTGGACGGCCGTTATCTGCCGCGCAGCGATTACGACACCGACATCACCATCGGCGCGCTGATGCCGGCCCCGCGCGGGCGCACCCCGGCGCGGCTCGGCCTGGTCGCACGCGGCGATCTGGGTCATATGGAAGTGGCGATCGCCGGCAACGCGCCGGCGCCGCTGCAGGCCAGCCTGGTCTTCGATGGCCGCACCGATCCGGTGTGGAAACTCACCGCGCGCAGCAGGGAACTTGACCTGGCGCTGCTGGTACCGGGCATGGATGCGAGCACCAGCACGCCGATGGCGCTGGACGTGCAGGCCGAAGGCAAGGGCGGCCAGGCCAATCTGCAGGGCAGCTTCAAACAGGGCGACATCGCGGTGGAACTGGCGCCCTCCAAGGTGGGCCTGGCCGACCAGGTGCTGACCGTCTCGCCGCTGCAGGTGAAGGGTTTCGGTGGGCAGGCGCGGCTGGAAGGCGTCGCCGATTTCACCGACAAGGAAAACGCCAGCCTGCGCTTCTCCATCGTCGCCAACGACCTGACCTTCGTGCCCGCCGCCGATACCACCACCCCGGGCGCCGCGGCGCCGGTGCCGGTGACGTTGAAAGAAGCGCGCATGGGCCTGGCCGGTACGTTGAAGGCATGGGCGGCGGTTGGCCGTGCCTCGGTCGAACGCGAGAAACAGGTCGCCGACCTGACCTTCGACGTGCGCGGCAACGATCAGGCCGCGATCATCAAACAGCTGCAGGCGAGCACGCCGGGCGGTTCGCTCGATGTCACCGGCCAGGTGGCCTGGGCACCGCAGCTGGACTGGGACGTGGCCGCCAAGCTGGCTGGTTTCGATCCGGGCTACTTCGCCCCGGGCTGGGACGGCAAGCTGTCCGGTTCGTTTGCATCGAAGGGCCGCCAGTTGCCGCCGCCGGCAGGCAGTCCGGTCGGCACCGCCGGCAGCTATGAAGCCACGGTCGATGTGCCGGGCATCAAGGGCACGCTGCGCAAACGCGCGCTGGATGCGCAAGGCAGGTTCGCGCTGCGCGGCGAGCAGGGCGAAGGCAATCTCAAGCTCGCGGTGGGCAGCAGCCGACTGACCGCCAAGGGCTCGGTCGGCGACCGCCTGGATATCGATGCGCAGCTGGATCCGGTGCAGTTGGCCGACCTGCTGCCCAACAGCAGCGGCAGCCTGCGCGGCCACGTGCTGATCAAGGGCGCGCGTACCGCGCCGGACATCACCGCCGATCTGGTCGGCAGCGGCCTACGCTGGGACGACTGGAGCGCCGAGGCGATCAGCATCAAGGGGCGCCTGCCGTGGCAGGGCGACAGCGGCACGCTGGCGGTGCAGGGCAGCAAGGTGCAGGTCGGCATGCTGCTGGACACGCTCAACGTGGATGCCCGCGGCAGTCTCTCCAATCTGCGCCTGGATGCACAGACCAAGAACGAACTGGGTGCGGTCGCGCTGCAGGGCGGCGTGCGCCAGCAGGGCCAGGCCTGGCGCGGTGATCTCACCGCGCTGCGCATCGCACCGATGAAGGGCGATGCCTGGAGCCTGCGCGCACCGGCCACCTTCAGCGTGCAGGGCAGCAATTTCACCCTGAGCGATGCCTGCCTCGGGTCGGCCACCGGTGGCGCGCTGTGCGCCAGCGCGAACTGGCCACGCGAAGGCCTGCTGGTGCGCGGCGATGCGCTGCCGCTGGCGCTGGTGCAGCCGTGGCTGCCGCCGCAGTCCGGGCGCCGCATCTACCTGCGCGGAGAAGTGAATCTGGATGGGCGCATCCGCCCCCGCGGCAACGCGTGGGAAGGCAGCGCCTCGGTCACCTCGCGCGAAGGCGGGGTGCGCCTGGGCGACAACGCGCGTGGCGAGCTGGTGCGCTACGACCAGTTCTCGGTGAACCTGGAGATGACCCCGCAGCAGATCAACGCCAAGCTCGGTGTCGGTTTCCAGGGCGACGGCTTCGTCGATGCGAAGGTGCAGACCGGCTGGGACGCCAACGCACCCCTCAACGGCGAGCTGTACATGAACATCGCGCGGCTGTACTGGTTGGAGCTGTTCTCGCCGGACATCGTGCGCCCGACCGGGCTGATCGAAGGCCACGTGAGCCTGCGCGGCACGCGCGGCACGCCGTCGCTGGGTGGTGAGGCGACACTGAGCAAGTTCAAGGGTGAGTTCCCCGCGCTGGGGCTCACCTTCGCCGAGGGCAAGGGCAGCTTCACCGCGCAGCCGGATGGTTCGGCCAAGATCACCGCGCAGGCCAACTCCGGCAAGGGCACGCTGTACGTCGATGGCGGGTTGTCGTGGTTCGGCGATGCCCAACCGCTGCAGCTGCATATCCACGGCGAAAACGTGTTGCTGGCCAATACCAGCGAACTGCGCGTGATCGCCAATCCGAACCTGGATTTCACCCTGGCCGGCAGCGCGATGCAGCTGCGCGGCACCGTGCATGTGCCCGAAGCGGACCTGGACCTGGAACGCCTGGATCGTGGCACCTCGGTCTCCGAAGACGTGGTGGTGCTCGATCCGGTGGATCCGGAAGAGGGCCCCAGCTCGCCGCTGGACATGGACCTGACCGTGAGCCTGGGCGACAAGGTCAAGATGGCCGGGTTCGGCCTGAAGGGTGCGCTGACCGGCAAGATGCAGGTGTGGGCGCGCCCCGGGCGCGAGATGACCGCCAACGGCGGGCTGGAAGTCAGTGGGCGCTACAAGGCCTACGGCCAGGACCTGACCATCACCCGCGGCAACTTGAACTGGAACTACAACGCGGTCTCCGATCCGCGCATCAACATCCGTGCCCAGCGCGCCGTCGGCGATGTCACCGCCGGCATCGACGTGACCGGGCGGGCGCAGTCGCCGCGCGTGGATGTGTGGTCGGAACCGGCGATGTCGCAGTCCGAAGCACTGGCCTACCTGGTGCTGGGCCGCAGCCTCACCGGTGCCAGCAGCGACCAGGCACAGCAGGTCAACGCGGCCTCGGCGGCGCTGTCGGCCGGCAGTGGCCTGCTCGCCTCGCAGCTGGGCGCCAAGCTCGGCCTGGACGACGCCGGCGTGAGTCAGTCGCGCGCGCTGGGCGGCTCGGTGATCGGCTTCGGCAAGTACATCTCGCCCAAGCTCTACATCGGCTACGGCGTCTCGCTGGTCGGCAGTGGCTCGGTGCTGACGCTGAAATACCTGCTGCGCCGCGGCTTCGATGTGGAGCTGGAATCGAGCACGGTGGAGAACCGCGGGTCGCTGAACTGGCGAAAAGAAAAGTAGATCACGACCGTTGGTCGTGATGCGGGTGCTTGCCCAACCATCGGCCGTTGCCCCTGCCGGGCGCAGCGGCTAAGGTCTCGGGCTGTTCTGACGTACCGGATGTGCCCATGTCTTCACGCAAACCCCTCACCGCCGCGCTGGCGCTTGGCCTGACCCTCGCCGCCGGCGCCCATGCCGATGAAGGCATGTGGATGCCGACCCAGCTGCCGGACCTGGCCAAACCGCTGAAGGCGGCCGGCTTCAAGGGCAACCCGGGCGACCTGGCCAACGTCACCGCGCCGCCGCTGAGTGCGGTGGTGCGGGCCGGTGGCGGTACCGGCTCGTTCGTCTCCGACGACGGCCTGCTGCTGACCAACCACCACGTCGCCATGGGCGTGATCCAGTACAACAGCTCGGCCGAGCACAACCTGATCAACGACGGCTTCATCGCCAAGGGCCGCAGCGATGAGCGCGCGGCCAACCCGGATTTCCGCGTGCTGGTCACGGTCGGGTTCGACAAGGTCACCGATGACGTGCTGCGCGATGCCCGCGGCAAGACCGGCCGGGCGTACTTCGACGCGGTCGACCGCGCCAGCAAGCAGCTGGTGGCCGACTGCGAGAAGGAGGGCAACATCCGCTGCAGCGTGGCGGACATGTACTACGGCACCGATTTCTATCGCATCCGCCAGCTCGAGCTGAGCGATGTGCGCCTGGTCTATGCGCCGCCGCGCGCGATCGGCAACTACGGCGATGAGATCGACAACTTCATGTGGCCGCGCCACACCGGCGATTTCACCCTGCTGCGCGCCTACGTGGGCAAGGACGGCAAACCCGCGCCGTACAGCGTGGACAACGTGCCCTACCACCCGCCGGCCCACCTGAAGATGGCGATCGACGGCCCGAAGACCGGCGATTACGCGATGCTGGCCGGCTATCCGGGCATCACCTACCGCCATCGCACGGCGGCGGAATTCGCCAGCCAGATCGATGCGGTGCTGCCGCGCCGCGTGGCGGTGTTCCAGCAGATGATCGACACCATCGAGTCGGCCAGTGCCAAGGACGCCCAGGCACGTACCCGGTACGCCTCACAGCTGCAGTCGCTGAAGAACAACCGCAAGCGGGCCGCCGGTGAGCTGGAAGGCCTGCTGCGCAGCGATGCCAAGGCGCAGCGTGCCGCCGATGAAGCGGCGATGCTGCAGGCCACCGATGCGAAGTACCAGGGCGGTATCCAGTCACTGCTGACCTCGCTGTCCAGCGGTGCCTCGGTCGGCGAGCGCGATCTGCTGCTCGACCTGCTCTCGGCGCAGAGCCAGCTGCTGCGTTCGGCATTGACCCTGGAGCGCCTGCGCATCGAATCGGCCAAGCCCGATGCCGAGCGTGACAGCGGCTACCAGCAGCGCGATCTGGCGCTGATCGAAGGCGTGCTCAAGCAGGTCCAGCGCCGGTACGATCCGGCCATCGAAAAGGCCCTGCTGACCACGCTGCTGACCCGTTACCAGCAGCTGCCGGAGGCGCAGCGCGTGCCCGAGTTCGATGCCGCCTTCGGGCGCACCCCGGCTGCGCTGGCCAAGACCCTGGACACGCTGTACGCCAGCACGCATCTGGGCGACGAAGCCGAGCGCCTGTCGCGCTTTGCTGCGGCGAAAGAGGGCAAGGCACTGGCGCGCGATCCGCTGATCGACCTGGCCGGCCCGCTGGTCGCCGCGCAGCTGCGCCTGGATGACGAGCGCAAGACCCGTGAGGGCGAGCAGCTGCGCCTGCGCCCGGCCTATATGCAGGCGCTGTTCGCCTGGCGTGCCAAGCAGGGCCGTGCGGTGTACCCGGATGCCAACCGCACGCTGCGCATCAGCTACGGCAAGGTCGAAGCACTGTCCCCGCGCGATGCGGTGCATTTCGACCCGGTGACCACCGTGGCCGGCATCGTGGAGAAGAACACCAACGCCTACCCGTTCGATGCGCCCAAGCCGCTGCTGGACGCGATCGCCAAGGGTGATTTCGGCTCCACCGCCGATCCGGTGCTGAAGACCCAGACGGTCAACTTCCTGACCAACCTGGACACCACCGGCGGCAACTCCGGCTCGCCGGTGCTCAATGCCAAGGGCGAGCTGATCGGCCTGAACTTCGACAGCAACTGGGAGTCGGTCAGCGCCAGCTGGTGGTTCGATCCGCGCTTCAAGCGCGCGGTGCACGTGGACATGCGCTACCTGCGCTGGTTGCTGGCCAAGGTCTACCCCGCACCCGAGCTGCTGAAGGAAATGGGCGTCCCCGCCGAATAAGGCACGGCGGCCCGCCCTGGAACGCCACGACCCACGGTCGTGGCCTACACTGCGGGCTGCTCTCACGGAAACACCCGCGTGGTCTCCAGCTGGATCCTGCTGTTGGTGTCAGTGGTCTACGCCGCGCTGCTGTTCGGCGTGGCGTGGTGGGGCGACCGTCGCCCGATGTATCCGAACCGGCCGTGGCTGCGGCCGGTGGTCTACAGCCTGGCGCTGGCGGTGTACTGCTCGTCGTGGACCTTCTACGGTGCGGTCGGCACGGCGGTGCGCAACGGGATCGGCTACCTGCCGATCTACCTGGGGCCGCTGCTGCTGTGGGTGTTCGGCTGGCGCATCATCGAGCGCCTGGCGCTGATCGCCCGCAGCCAGAACGTGGTCTCCATCGCCGATTTCATCTCTTCGCGCTTCGGGCGCTCGCGCCGCCTGGCCGCCCTGGTGGCGGTGATCGCGCTGATCGGCATCGTGCCGTACCTGGCCCTGCAGTACAAAGCGGTGGCGATGAGCCTGCAGGTACTGACCGGCAACGTCGGCCCCACCGGCTTCTTCACCGATCCGGCGCTGTACGTTGCGTTGCTGATGGCCTTGTTCGCCACGCTGTTCGGCACCCGCCAGGTAGATGCCACCGAGCACCACCACGGCATGATGCTGGCGATCGCGCTGGAATCGATGATCAAGCTGATCGCGATGGTCGCGCTCGGGCTGTTCGCCTACCTGTGGCTCAACGACCGTACCGATGCGGTGATCGAGTCGGCGCATACGCTGTTCACCGGGCTGCCGCCGGTGGGCTTCATCTCGCAGACGCTGCTGAGTTTCCTGGCGATCATCTGCCTGCCGCGCCAGTTCCACGTGGCCGTGGTCGAGTGTGGCGACGTGCGCGACATCCGCCGCGCGCGCTGGATGTTCGGTGCCTACCTGGTGATCATTTCGGCGATGGTGATCCCGATCGCCACCGCCGGCGTGACCCTGTTCGGCACCGGTGGCAGTGTCGCCGATGACAGCATGGTGCTGGCGCTGCCGCTGGCCGAAGGACGCAAGTTCCTGGCGCTGATCGCCTACGTCGGCGGTTTCTCGGCGGCCACCGGCATGGTCATCGTGGCCTCGATCGCGCTGGCCACCATGGTCAGCAACGACCTGGTGATGCCGGTCCTGCTGCGCCGCAGTGGCGACCATCAGGAAGCGGCGGATGTCGCCTCGCGCGTGTTGTGGATCCGGCGTACCGCGATCCTGCTGCTGGCGCTGGTCGCCTACAGCTATTACCGCGGCAGCAGCAACGACAGCACCCTGGCGTCGTATGGGCTGATGGCGTTCGCGGCGGTGGCGCAGTTCGCGCCGGGGCTGATCGGCGGGCTGTACTGGCGCGGTGCCAGCCGCCGGGGCGTGGAGGTCGGCATGCTGCTCGGCTTCGCCACGTGGGTCTACACGCTGCTGCTGCCCGCGCTGACCCACGCCGGGTGGATGGACGAGGCCTGGCTGGTGCAGGGGCCGTTCGGGATCGGCTGGCTGCAGCCGCAGCATCTGTTCGGCATGAGCGGCTGGGACCCGCTGACCCACGGCACCTTCTGGTCGCTGCTGGTCAATGTCGCGGCGATGGTGCTGGTCTCGGTGCGCTGGCGCCCGGGCGTGGACGAGCGCCTGCGCGCCGCCCCGTTCCTGGACCCGTACGCGCAGCGGCCCTCGGTGGCCGGCGCCTGGCCGGGCAACGTGCATGTGGGCGACCTGCTGGCGCTGGCCTCGCGCGTGGTTGGTGACCGCCATGCCCGCCGGTCCTTCTTCGAGCAGGCCCAGTCGATGGACCGTGAGCTGCAGGCCTCCGCGCCGGCCGACCGCGCCTGGGTGCAGTTCACCGAGCGCCTGCTGGCCGCCTCGATCGGTGCGGCCTCGGCACGCCTGCTGCTGACCAGCCTGCTGCGCGGCTCGGGCATGGACCTGGGCGAAGTGGTCGCGGTGCTCGACGAGGCGGGGCAGGAGCTGCGCTTCAACCGCGAAATCCTCTCCACCACGCTGGAGAACATCAGCGCGGGGGTCAGCGTGGTCGATCCGGACATGCGTCTTACCGCGTGGAACCGCCGTTACCAGCAGATGTTCGGGTACCCCGACGGGATGCTCTACGTGGGCCGGCCGGTCGCCGACCTGATCCGCTACAACGCCGAACGCGGCGAGCTGGGCGAGGGCGACATCGAACTGCAGATCAACCGCCGCATCGGCTACATGCGCGCCGGCTCGCCGCACATCTTCGAACGCACCCGCAGCGACGGCAAGGTGATCGAGATGCGCGGACAGGCCCTGCCCGGCGGTGGCTACGTCACCAGCTACAACGACATCACCGACTACAAGCACGCCGAGCGCGCGCTGCTGGAGGCCAACGAAACCCTGGAGCAGCGCGTGGCCGAGCGCTCGCACGAAGCCGAGGTGGCGCAGCAGTCGAAGACGCGCTTCCTGGCCGCGATCAGCCATGACGTGCTGCAGCCGCTCAATGCCGCCCGCCTGTTCGCCTCGGCGCTGCGCGAGAGCCACCACAACAACGAAGAGCAGCGACACCTGGCCGAGCGTGTGGACGCATCGCTGCGCGCCGCCGAGGAGCTGCTGGACGGCCTGCTGGACGTCTCGCGCCTGGATGCCGGTGGGCTGCACCCGGTGATCGGCGATTTCGATGTCAGCCTGCTGATGCGCGAGCTGGCCGCGCAGTACTCGCCGGTCGCCGCCGGGCGCGGGCTGCGCATGGACCTGTTCGCGCGTCCGGCCTGGGTGCGCAGCGACCGCCGCCTGCTGCGCCGCGTGCTGCAGAACTTCCTGGCCAATGCGCTGCGCTATACGCGCCAGGGCCGCATCGTACTGGCCGTGCGCCATCGCGGGCCGGAGGTGGAACTGCAGGTGTGGGATACCGGCCCCGGCATTCCCGAGCATCACATGCAGCAGATTTTCGATGAGTTCCACCGCTACCAGCAGCCGTTCGACTGGGGTGAGCAGGGCCTGGGGCTGGGGCTGTCGATCTGCCAGCGCATCTCGCGCCTGCTCGATCACCGCCTCAACGCGCGCAGCCGGGTCGGCAGCGGCAGCATGTTCTCGATCCTGCTGCCGCTGGTGGCCGCGCCGGCCCTGCCGACGGCGACCGCGCTGCCGGCACCGAGCCCGGTCACCCGCGCCGATTCACTGGCCGGCATGCGCGTGCTGTGCGTGGACAACGACCAGGAGATCCTGGACGGCATGCGGGCGCTGCTGGGACGCTGGCAGGTACAGGTGATCACCGCCAGCACGGTCGACCAGGCGCTGGAGAAAGTGGTCGAGCGGCCGGATGTGATGCTGGTGGACTACCACCTGCACGACCGCCTGGACGGGCTGGACACGCTGGTGGCACTGGGCCAGAAGGCCGGGCGTGCGATTCCCGGCGCGCTGCTCACCGCCGATGGGCGCGATGAGCTCAAGCGGATGGCACGTGATCGCGGCTACCGGTTGTTGACCAAGCCCATCAAGCCGGCCTCGCTGCGCGCCTTCCTGGCTGCCTTCCACGACACCCGGGGCGATCTCTAGCCGCGGGGCCGTGGCGGAGGCCGGTCAGGCGATGGCGCCGCTGAGGTGTTCGTACAGGATGGTCGAGCCGATGATGATCAGGATCAGGCCGCCGATGATCTCGGCACGCTTGCCGACCATGCCGCCCAGCACGCGGCCGAGCATGATGCCCGCGGTCACCATGGTCAGGGTGCACAGGCCGATGATGAGTGCCATCACGCCGATATGGACGTCGAGGAAGGCCAGGCCGATGCCGACCGCCATCGCATCGATGCTGGTGGCAAAACCGGTCATCGCCAGGCGCCAGAAGCCGTGGTGCTTGCTGGTGTCTTCGTCCTCGGCGCCGTCATCGGGGCGCAGGCCGTTGATGATCATGTGCACGCCCAGCGCGCCGAGCAGGCCGAACGCGATCCAGTGATCGAAGGCCTCCACGTACTGCAGTGCGGCGCGGCCGAGCAGCCAGCCGATCACCGGGGTGATGCCTTCGATGACACCGAAAATCAGGCCGGCGCGCAGCGCGTCGGAGAAGCGCGGTCTGCGCATGGCCGCGCCTTTGCCGATCGCCGCGGCGAAGGCATCGGTGGACATGGCAAAGCCGATCAGCAGGATCGAAACAGGCGACATGGGGGTACGCGGCAGGTCGGGCGATGGCGAGCAACGGACCGCGAACGCGCCCAACCTGTCGTTGCGCACGCGGACCGCTGGTCTCGCCAACCAAGATGGCTACCCGCACCACGGCGCACTGGCCGAGTATGTTGATGCGGGCGATTCCTTCAGCAGGAATCCGGCTACTCCCCAAGGGGACGCGAAGCTTAGCACCGGGGGTGCAGCGTGGAGCGTTCATCGCGAATTGCGCAGGTAACGCTGCAATTCATAGCTCCGGCTATAACGCGCGTAGATCCACGCCATGCGTGGATGCTGTTCGTTCCGGTCTCGTGACATCCACGCATGGCGTGGATCTACTCTTCTTCGGGCGGCAACACGATCTGTTCGTCATCGATGGCCAGCTTGCCGGCCATCAGCACCGCCTGGGTGCGGTTGGTGACGCCGAGCTTGCGCAGGATCGCGGTGACGTGGGCCTTGATCGTCGCTTCGGACACGTTGAGGTCGTAGGCGATCTGCTTGTTGAGGCGACCGGCGCCGAGCATCTGCAGCACCCGGAACTGCTGCGGGGTCAGCTCGCGCAGCCGCTGGCCGATCTCGCGTTCCTCGCGGCCGGTCGGTGGCACGTTGTGCGCTTCCGGCGGCGCCCAGGTCTCGCCATCGAGGATGGTGCCCAGCGCATGGCCGATCGTGTCCGAATCGGCGGACTTGGGGATGAAGCCGAAGGCGCCATGGTCGAGCGCGCGGCGCATCACCGTCGGCTCCTCGCGCGCGGACACCACCACCACCGGCAGCTGCGGGTGCAGGGCGCGCATGTGGACCAGCGCGTTGAAGCCCTGCGCACCGGGCATGTTGAGGTCCATCAGGACCAGGTCGGCGTCGGTGTGCTGGTCGGCCAGCTGGTACAGCGCTTCCACGCTGTCCGCTTCGTACAGCTGCACGCCGGGGATGACGCGTTGCACGGCCCCGCGAAGGGCTTCGCGGAACAGCGGATGGTCATCGGCAATCAGGAGGGTCGTCATGGTGGGGGCCATGTTGCGGAGGAGTGCAGCGACGCAACGAAAAAGTCTATCGAGATGACAGCCCCCTGACTCAGGGGGCGGCCGCGAAGCGGCGGGGTGTGGGTGCTGGTGAGGCGGGGCCCACGATCCGCTTGCGGATCGTGGGAGCGACAGCGCGAACGCGATGACGCGGCCCCATCCTGCGCCTTCACGGGGAAGGGTTACTTCACTTTGCGTTCTTCCACCAGCGAAGCCACGACCGACGGATCGGCCAGGGTCGAGGTGTCACCGAGCTGATCCGGCGCGTTCTCGGCGATCTTGCGCAGGATGCGGCGCATGATCTTGCCCGAGCGCGTCTTGGGCAGGCCCGGCGCCCACTGCAGATGGTCGGGCGCGGCGATCGGACCGATCTCCTTGCGCACCCAGGCCACGAGCTCCTTGTGCAGTTCATCGCTCGGCGTTTCGTCGGCGATCAGGGTGACGTAGGCATAGATGCCCTGGCCCTTGATGTCGTGCGGGAAGCCGACCACGGCCGCTTCGGCCACCTTCGGGTGCGAGACCAGCGCGCTTTCCACTTCGGCAGTGCCGATGCGGTGTCCGGAGACGTTGATCACATCGTCCACGCGGCCGGTGATCCAGTAGTAGCCATCTTCGTCACGACGGCAGCCGTCGCCGGTGAAGTAGCTGCCCGGGTAGGTGCGGAAATACGTATCGATGAAGCGCTGATGGTCACCGTAGACGGTACGCATCTGGCCCGGCCACGAATCGCGGATGATCAGGTTGCCTTCGGTGGCCCCTTCCTGGATCTCGCCGTCGGCGTTGACCAGGGCCGGCTGCACACCGAAGAAGGGCAGGGTGGCCGAACCCGGCTTGAGATCGACCGCGCCGGCCAGCGGCGAGATCAGGATGCCGCCGGTTTCGGTCTGCCACCAGGTATCCACGATCGGGCAGCGGCTGTCGCCGACCACCTCGTAGTACCAGCGCCACGCTTCCGGATTGATCGGTTCGCCGACGCTGCCGAGCAGGCGCAGCGAACTGCGCGAGGTGCGCTTCACCGGTGCATCGCCTTCGCGCATCAACGCGCGGATCGCGGTGGGGGCGGTGTAGAAGATGGTGACCTGGTGCTTGTCGATCACCTCCCAGAAGCGCGAGGTGTTCGGGTAGTTCGGCACGCCTTCGAACATCACCGACGTCGCGCCATTGGCCAGCGGGCCGTACACGATGTAGCTGTGGCCGGTGACCCAGCCGACGTCGGCGGTGCACCAGTAGATGTCGTCCTCGCGCAGGTCGAACACCGCTTCATGGGTGTAGGCCGCGTACAGGAGGTAGCCGCCGGTGGTGTGCAGCACGCCCTTGGGCTTGCCGGTGGACCCGGAGGTGTAGAGGATGAACAGCGGATCCTCGGCATTCATGCGCTCGGGTTCGCACTGCGTCGGCTGCGGATCCACCACGTCATGGAACCAGCGGTCGCGCGGGGCCTGCATGTCCACCGCGCCGCCGGTGTGGCGGACCACCAGCACCGTTTCCACGGTGGTGGTGCCGGGCAGCTTCAGCGCGGCATCGACATTGGCCTTGAGCGGAATCTTCTTGCCGCCGCGCAGACCTTCGTCGGCGGTGATGATCAGCTTGCTGCCGCAGTCGATGACGCGGTCGGCGATCGAGTTCGGGGCGAAGCCGCCGAACACCACCGAGTGGATCGCACCGATACGCGCGCAGGCCAGCATGGCCACGGCGGCGTCGACGATCATCGGCAGGTAGATGGTGACCCGGTCGCCCTTCTTGACGCCGAGGTTGCGCAGCGCGTTGCCGAGGCGGCAGGTGCGCTCATACAGCTCGCGGTAGGTGACGCCCTGGGCCGGTGCATCGGGGCTGTCCGGTTCGAACAACAACGCGATCTTGTCGCCACGCGTGTCGAGCTGGCGGTCCAGGCAGTTGACGCTGGCATTGAGCTCGCCGTCTTCGAACCACTTGATCCGGAAATCGTCGAGCTGGTAGCTGACGTTCTTGATGCGGGTGGGCTTCTTGAACCAGTCCAGGCGCTCGGCGGCCTTGCCCCAGAAGGCATCCGGATGCTCCACCGATTCGCGGTAGAGCTGCTGGTACGTGTTCCTGTCGATCCGCGATGCCGCGGCGAACGCGGCGTCGACGGGGTAAAGATCAGCCATGGCACCCTCACTTGCACGTTGACTTGGGTTGTGCGGTCGCAACATAAGTGACGACCTCTCCCCCTCAGTTTGCCGCATCCACCCGCCTGCGCGGTATCGGGGTGGTTAGACCATGGTCGAACGCCGAACGCCCTGATGGGACACGGCCGGGGACCCCGATGGCTCATGACCGTTCGCTGCGGTAGCTCACGACCGTTGGTCGTGAGGCGCTGCGTACCGATCAACGGTCGGTACCTGCACGGTGCCTTCGGCACCTGCCGGTCGCCTGCCGGCGCCCGGGTCGTACTCGCCCCCGGGGGGGCGAGTACGACTAATGGCCAATAGCTTCGGTGCGTCAACGCGCCGCACCCTCGGGTCGACCGTGCCCCATGCGCGGCATCACCTTGCCACCCGGGAGAGAGGGCAACATGAGCCACCGTTTGCTGAGGACGACACGCCGGCCGTTGGCCGCCGCCATGTTCGTCGCATTGATCGCGCCAGGCATGGCGTTCGCCGAAACCGCCAAAGAGAAAGCGCTGGAAGCCCGCGTCGTGGAGCTGGAGCGCCAGGTCCAGCTGCTGCTGTCCAACCAGCAGCAACAGCAGGCCCAGATCAGCCAGGCCCAGACCGAGGTCACTGCCGTGCGCACGGTCCAGGCGCAGCAGCCGGTGGCTGCCACGGTGCCGGCCGGCAAGCAGCCGATCCAGGTCACCACCATCACCCCGGGCGCTGCGCCGGGTACCACGGTCAAGATCGGCGGCTTCATCAAGGCCGATTTCCTGGCCACCCAGACCGGCGACGGCCAGCTGGCCGACGATGCCACCGGCCGCGCGCTGTACCTGCCGGGCCAGACCCCGGTGGCCGGTGCCGGCGGCAGCGGTGAGCGTTCGGACGTGGACTACAACGCCCACGCCAAGTTCTCGCGCTTCAACCTGGGCATCGACAATGTCAGCGAGGCCGGCAACAAGTCCGGTGCGTTCTTCGAGATGGACTTCTTCGGCAACTCGCTGGGCAACCAGACCGCGACCAATACCTACGGCGTGACCCTGCGTCATGCGTACATGTACTGGAACAACTGGATGGCCGGCCAGACCTGGTCCAACTTCATGGACGCGGCCTCGCTGCCGGAAGCCGCCGACTTCGTCGGCCCGACCGACGGCGTGATCTTCGTGCGCCAGGCCCAGATCCGCTACACCCAGGGCGGCTTCAGCGTCGCGCTGGAAAACCCGGAGACCACGCTGCTCACCGGCGCCCGCAATCCGGTCACCGGTGCGTGGACCAACGTGGCCAGCAACTCCGATCGCGGCGCATTGCCCGACCTGACCCTGCGCTATGGCTGGAAGGGTGACTGGGGCACCTTCGGCGTCGGCGGCGTGGTCCGCCAGCTGAAGGTCGACAACCAGATCAGCGGTGCCGACGCGGACAAAATCGGCGGCGGCCTCACCCTGGGTGGCAAGTGGGTGATGGGCGACACCGACACGCTGCACTACCAGGTCACCGGCGGCGAAGGCATCGCGCGCTACATCGGCCTGGGCGTCACCGCCGATACCGCGTATGACATCGCCCGCGACGAACTCAACCCGACCGGCGTGCTGGCCGGCTACGTGGGCTGGCGCCACGCCTTCACCCCGAAGCTGCGCACCAACCTGATCTACGCGCGCAGCGATTACGACAACGACGGCAGCCTCGGCCCGCTGGTCACCAAGAGCGTGCAGAGCATCCGCGGCAACGTGTTCTACACGCCGATGCCCAAGGTCGATGTCGGCGCCGAGCTGATGTACGGCGTGCGCGAGATCGAGGATGGCCGCAAGGGCGATATCAGCCGCCTGCAGTTCACGACCAAATACAGCTTCTAAAACAGAAAACGCGTGCCGGCGTACAGCCGGCACACCACCACGATTGCTTCGGAGGGGAAGCGTCCCATGTCAACAACACCTGCACCGGCGAAAGCCCAACTCACCCAGGGACACAAGAAGGTCATCTTCGCGTCCAGCCTGGGTACCGTCTTCGAGTGGTACGACTTCTTCCTGTACGGCTCGCTCGCCGCGATCATCGCCAAGCAGTTCTTCAGCGGCGTCAATGAAACCACGGGCATGATCTTCGCCCTGCTGGCGTTCGCGGCCGGCTTCTTCGTGCGTCCGTTCGGCGCGGCGTTCTTCGGCAGCCTCGGCGACCGCATCGGCCGCAAGTACACCTTCCTGGTCACGATCCTGATCATGGGCATCTCGACCTTCCTGGTCGGCGTGCTGCCCAACTACGCCTCGATCGGCTTTGCCGCACCGGTGATCCTGATCATCCTGCGCCTGGCCCAGGGCCTGGCGATGGGCGGCGAGTACGGTGGCGCGGCCACCTACGTCGCCGAGCATGCACCGGCCGACAAGCGTGGCCTGTACACCAGCTTCATCCAGTGCACCGCGACGCTCGGCCTGTTCATGTCGCTGCTGATCATCCTGGCCTGCCGCTACTTCCTGGGCAATGAAGCGTTCGAAGCCTGGGGCTGGCGCATTCCGTTCCTGGTCTCGATCGTGCTGCTGGGTGTGTCGGTGTGGATCCGTCTGCAGCTGAGCGAATCCCCGCTGTTCCAGCAGATGAAGGCTGAAGGCAAGGGCTCCAAGACCCCGTTCCGTGACAGCCTCAAGGACGGCAACCTCAAGCTGATGCTGCTGGTCCTGCTCGGCGCCGCAGCCGGCCAGGCCGTGGTGTGGTACGGCGGCCAGTTCTACGCACTGTTCTTCCTGAGCAGCATGCTCAAGGTCGACGCCACCACCTCCTACCTGCTGATCGCCGCCGCGCTTGCACTGGGCGTACCGTTCTTCATCTTCTTCGGCTGGCTGTCCGACCGTATCGGCCGCAAGAAGATCATCCTCGCCGGCTGCCTGTTGGCGGCCATCACCTACATCCCGATCTTCAAGGGCCTGACCCACTTCGCCAATCCGGCGATCGAAGAAGCGCGCACCAATTCGCCGGCGCTGGTCAATGCCGATCCGAATACCTGTTCGTTCCAGTTCGATCCGGTCGGCATGCGCAAGTTCACCAGCTCCTGCGACGTGGCCACCGCGGCCCTGACCAAGGCTGGCGTGCCGTATGAAGTGCAGCCGGCACCGGCCGGTTCGCTGGCGGTGGTCAACGTGGGCACCTCCAAAGTGACCTCGTTCGAGGCCGCCGGCCTGACCAAGGATGAGCTCAAGGCCAAGGGCGATGCCTTCGGCGGGGAGCTCAAGGGTGCCTTGGCTGCGGCGGGCTACCCGGCCAAGGCCGACAACGCACGCATCAACATCCCGGGCACGATCTTCATGCTGTGGCTGCTGGTGCTGTACGTGACCATGGTCTACGGCCCGATCGCCGCCTACCTGGTCGAGCTGTTCCCGACCCGCATCCGCTACACCTCGATGTCGCTGCCGTACCACATCGGCAACGGTTGGTTCGGTGGCTTCCTGCCGGCGATTTCCTTCGCGCTGGTGGCCGGTACCGGCAACCTCTACTACGGCCTGTGGTACCCGATCATCATCGCGTTGATGACGGTCGTGGTCGGTGGCCTGTTCCTGCATGAAACCAAGGATGTGGACATCACCAAGTAACGGTGATCGCCACGGCATGACGAAGGGGCCGCGATGCGAATCGCGGCCCCTTCTGTTTCCGAGGGTAGAGCCGGCCGCTGGCCGGCTCCCGATCAATCGACGGCGACGCGTGCGAGGTTTTTTTTGGGGGGGTAGCGGGGGCGGCGGGCGGGCTCCCTACATTGCCCGGGCGCGGGGGGGGTGGTTCCCGGCCCGCGCCCCCCACGACCGATCCCGCCATCACGCAGCCTGCCGCTATAGTCGGGCCATGAGCGATGCCCACACCGATCCCGCCGCGCTTCCCGCGATCCTGCACGCCCTGCGTACCGCCTGGCAGGCCAATCGCCCGACGCTGGAACAGCGCCGCAGTGACCTGCAGCGCCTGCGCGCGGCCCTCAAGGCCCGCCTGCCGGAGATGGCGGCCGCGATCTCGGCCGACTTCGGCCACCGCTCCACCCACGAATCGCTGATCGCCGATGGCATGACCGTACTCGGTGATATCGATCATCTGTGCGGCAATCTGCGCGGCTGGATGCGACCGCGTCGGGTCGGTGTCGGCTGGCGGTTCTGGCCGGCACGTGCGCAGACCCGGCCGGTGCCGCTGGGCGTGGTCGGGGTGATCTCGCCGTGGAACTATCCGGTCAACCTGGCGCTCATCCCGCTGGCGACCGCGATCGCCGCCGGCAACCACGTGATCCTCAAGCCGTCCGAGCACACGCCGCGCACCAGTGCATTCCTGCATAGCCTGCTGGCCGAGGTGTTCCCGTCGGATCGCGTGGCGGTCGTGCAGGGCGATGGAGACCTCGCCAGTGCCGTGGCCGGGTCGCCGCTGGACCACCTGGTGTTCACCGGCTCCACCACCATCGGCCGCAAGGTCATGGCGGCGGCCGCCGAGCACCTGACCCCGCTGACCCTCGAACTCGGCGGTAAATCCCCCGCCATCGTCTGCAGCGATTACCCGCTGGACAAGGCCGCCGCGCGCCTGGCCACCGGCAAGTTCTTCAATGCCGGGCAGACCTGCATCGCGCCGGACTACGTGCTGATCGACGGCCATCGCCAGCGCGAACTGGTGCAGCAGCTGCAGATCCAGGTGCAGGCGCGCTATGGCGATTTCAGCGACACCGCGGATTACACCCGCATCATCCACGAGGGCCAGTACCAGCGGCTGCGCGGCTATCTCGAGGAGGCCCGCGCGCGGGGCGTTCCGGTGATCGAACTGGCCACCGTCGATCCTGAGCGTGCCCAGCGCGAACGGCTGATCGTGCCGACCATCGTGCTCGATCCGCCGGCCGATCTGGCCCTGATGCGCGAAGAGATCTTCGGTCCGATCCTGCCCGTCTGCGCGTATCCGGATCTGGACGCTGCCATCGCGGACGTGCAGTCACGTGACCGTCCGTTGGCGCTGTACGTTTTCAGTCACGAACGTACGCAGGTGGAACGGGTGCTGGCGCAGGTCGTGGCCGGCGGCGTCACCGTCAACGACACGCTGCTGCATTTCGCGGTCAATGGGCTGCCGTTCGGCGGCGTTGGCCCGAGCGGCATGGGCGCGTACCACGCGCGTGCCGGCTTCGATGCGATGAGCAAGCAGCTGCCGATCCTGTGGCAGTCGCGCTGGGCCGCCAGCGATCTGCTCAAGCCGCCGTATTCGAAGATCGCCGGGATGTTGAAGATGATGGTGCGGTAGGGGCCGCCGACGAAGGCGCGCCCCACAGGTAGAATGCCCGCATGAAAATCGCCTCCTGGAACGTCAACTCGCTCAACGTGCGCCTGCCGCACCTGGAACAATGGCTCACGGCGTTCGCGCCGGACGTGGTCGGCATCCAGGAAACCAAGATGGAGGACCACAAGTTCCCCGATACGGTGCTGGCCGGGCTGGGCTACCGCAGCGTGTTCGCCGGGCAGAAGACCTACAACGGCGTCGCGCTGCTCTCGCGCGAACCGGCGCAGGACGTGCAGATCGGCATTCCCGGCTTCGAGGATGAGCAGAAGCGCGCCATCGCCGGGACCGTCAACGGCGTGCGCATCATCAATCTGTACGTGGTCAACGGCCAGGACGTGGGCACCGACAAGTACGCCTACAAGCTGCGCTGGCTCGAGGCCGTGCACGCCTGGGTCGAGGCCGAGCTGGCCAGGTACCCGGAGCTGGTGGTGATGGGCGACTTCAACATCGCGCCCGATGCCCGCGACGTGCACGACCCGCTGGTCTGGAACGAGAACCACATCCTGACCTCCACCGCCGAGCGCGGCGCCCTGAACAAGCTGCTGCAGCTGGGCCTGCACGATGCCTTCCGCCTGCACAGCGAGGAAGAAGGCGTGTTCAGCTGGTGGGACTACCGGGCGGCCGGCTTCCGCCGCAACCTGGGCCTGCGCATCGACCTGACCCTGGTCTCCGACGCGCTCAAGGCGCGCGCGCTGGCCTCCGGCATCGACCGCGAACCGCGTACCTGGGACCGCCCCAGCGACCACGCCCCGGCGTGGGTAACGCTGGCGTAGTGCCGGCCGCTGGCCGGCTCATGAGGGACCCGCAGTGCGTGGGGTGCCGGCCCGCGGCCGGCACTACGCCATAATCAACAAGGCCCGGCAGTGCCGGGCCTTGTTGATCGAACGAAGTACGTGAGCGCGTCAGCGGACGCTTCGACGCGTAAACAGGTTCACGATCGCGAGCAGGATGACGGCACCGATCAGCGAGAACAGGAACGTACGGATGGTGATTGCTTCATTGATGCCACCGCCGAACAGCCAACCGGCCAGCAGTGCGCCGATGATGCCGACCACGATGTTGAGGATGATGCCTTGCTGCGCGTCCCGCTTCATGATGATGCTGGCAAGCCAGCCCACGATGCCGCCGACGATCAACCAGATGATGATGCCCATAGCGTTGACTCCCTCTGTGCGGTTGCAACCTGTGCAGTTGACGGCACACCCCGTGAAGTCGTCGTGCAGCCGCGATGGCGGGGGCGTGGCATGAGCCTGCCGGCCACCCTCGATGGCCCCTGGCGCTTCGGCCCGGTCACGGTCTGGCGCCTGCCGCACGTGGTGGGGACCCGTGGCGAGCCACAGGCCAGGGTGCTGCTGGCCGGGCAGCTGGGTGGCGAACCGGAGGACCTGCCGCTGCAGCGCGACCCGCGTGGCCGGCCGGAGCTGCATGGCCCGCTGGCGCATGTGGGCACCGGCTGGAGCCACAGCCACGGGCTGCTGCTGGTCGCCCTGGGCGAGGGGGTCCGGCTCGGGGTGGACCTGGAGCCGCTGCGCCCGCGTCCGCGGATGCTGGAGATCGTCCAGCGCTTCTTCCACCCGGCCGAGATCGCCTGGCTGGAGTCGCTGGACGGGCCCGCCCGCAACCACTGGTTCTTCCGCGTGTGGTGCGCCAAGGAAGCGCTGCTCAAGGCGCAGGGGCAGGGCATCTCGTTCGGCCTGCACCGGCTGCAGCTCGCGCCGGGCATCGATGGTGGCCTGCATCTGGCCTGGTGCGACCCCGAACTCGGGCCTGCCGAGCGCTGGCACCTGCATGAGTGGCAGGCGGCCGATGATTTCCGGGCCGCGCTGGCGTTCCATGCCCTGTAATGGATGCCAGTCGTCTCCGGGCGCCGCTGCCGCTGCAGGCAAGATGCGATAATCACGGCATGACTGATCACACACTTCCGTCCGGCGTGGCCGACGCGCTGGAGCGCGGGCTGTCGGCGATGGGCCTGGAGGCCGCGTTGGCACCGCCGCTGCTGACCTACCTGACCCTGCTGGACCGCTGGAACCGTACCTACAACCTGACCGCGATCCGCGACCCGCTGGAGATGGTCACCCGCCATCTGCTCGACTCGCTGGCGATGCAGCCCTACCTGGAGACCGGCACCCTGGCCGACCTGGGGACCGGCCCCGGGCTGCCGGGCATTCCGCTGGCGATCGCGCGCCCGCAGCTGCAGGTGACCCTGGTCGAGAGCAACGGCAAGAAGGCCCGCTTCATGCGCGAGGCCGTGCGCCAGCTGGGCCTGGGCAATGCCCGCGTGGCCGAGTCGCGCGCCGAGGCGCTGGCCGAACCGGCCGCGTATGACCACCTGACCGCGCGCGCGATGGACACCCTGGCCGGGATCATCCGGGTCGGTGGGCATCTGCTGCGCCCCGGTGGCCGCCTGCTGGCGATGAAAGGCGTGTACCCGCACGACGAGATCGCGCAGCTGCCGGCCGGTTGGTCGGTGGAGAAGGTGGTGCCGCTGAGCGTCCCCGGGTTGACCGGTGAGCGCCATCTGGTGGTGGTCACCGGCCCGTGAGCCGGTGACTTCACTGCCCGCATCGCCTGTCCCACGGTCGTCCTGCGCCTCTCCCGGCCTGGCCCTGCGCCGCGCCGCCGGCGTGCCCGTGGGCGCGGCTGCGGCATTGCGGCGCGTGCCTGCCGCGCATCTCACAGTGCATGACACGCGCCATATACGCATAATGACCAGTCCCACTCCCTGCCGATGAGGCTCACCCGCATGGCCCGCATCATCGCCATCGCCAACCAGAAAGGTGGCGTCGGCAAGACCACGACCGCCGTCAATCTGGCCGCCTCCCTGGCTGCTGCACCCAAGCGCGTGCTTCTTGTCGACCTCGATTCCCAAGGCAATGCGACCATGGGCAGCGGCGTGGACAAGCGTGAAGTCGCCGCGTCCACCTGTGACCTGCTGCTGGGCGAAAGCACTGCGGCCGAGGTCCGGGTCAAGACGCCGGAAGGCTTCGACCTGCTCCCGGGCAACATCGACCTGACCGCCGCCGAGATCCAGCTGATGGACCAGAGCGAGCGCGAGCAGCGCCTCAAGCGCGCGCTGGCCCCGATCCGCGACGAATACGACTACATCCTGATCGACTGCCCGCCGGCGCTGTCGCTGCTGACGCTCAACGCGCTGGCCGCCGCCGACTCGGTGATCGTGCCGATGCAGTGCGAGTACTACGCGCTGGAAGGCCTGAGCGCGCTGGTGGAAACCATCGAAGCGCTGCGCGCCAACCTCAATCCCGCGCTGGAGATCGAGGGCGTGCTGCGCACCATGTTCGATGTGCGCAACAACCTGGCCAACGCCGTGTCGGCCGAGCTGACCGAGCACTTCGGCGAGCAGGTGTTCCGCACCATCGTGCCGCGCAACGTGCGCCTGGCCGAGGCGCCCAGCCATGGCCAGAGCATCGTCGGCTACGACCGTGCCTCGCGCGGTGGCGTTGCCTATCTCGGCCTGGCCGGCGAGATCATCCGTCGCAACAACCAACGCAAGAAGGCCGACAAGGCCATGGAGACCGCCTGATGAGCACCAAGCCTGCCCTTGGCAAGAAACGCGGCCTCGGCCGTGGCCTCGACGCGCTGTTGGGGCCCAAGGGGGCGGTGACACAGGTGCAGGCAGCAGCGGTGGTCGAGCCGCAGCCGGGTGAAATCCTGCGCAAGCTGCCGGTCGGCCACCTGCAGCCGGGCAAGTACCAGCCGCGCCGCGACATGGACGAGACCAAGCTCGGCGAGCTGGCCGAGTCGATCAAGTCGCAGGGCGTGATCCAGCCGATCCTGGTCCGCCAGCTTGGCGCGGACCGCTTCGAGATCGTGGCCGGCGAACGCCGTTGGCGCGCTTCGCAGTTGGCCGGCCTGGATGAAGTGCCGGTGGTGGTGCGCGAGCTGGAAGACCGCACCGTCATCGCGATGGCGCTGATCGAGAACATCCAGCGCGAAGACCTCAACCCGCTTGAAGAAGCCGAAGCGCTGCAGCGGCTGATCACCGAATTCGCGCTGACCCACGCCGAGGCCGCGCAGGCCGTTGGCCGCTCGCGTGCGGCGGTCTCCAACCTGCTGCGCCTGCTCGAGCTGCCGATCGCGATCCGCCTGCTGCTGGAAACCCGCCGGCTGGAAATGGGCCATGCCCGCGCGCTGCTGACGCTGGCGCCGGAACTGGCCAGCAAGCTGGCCCAGGAAGCGGCCGACCAGGGCTGGTCGGTGCGCGAAGTCGAGCACCGCGCGCAGCAGTTCGCCGCTGGAAAGGTGCCGGGCGCGCTGCGCAAGAAACCCGCGGCCGCCGCGCCGCAGGCCGACATCGCCTCGCTGGAAACCGAACTGTCCGAGTCGCTGGGCGCCCGCGTGGCGATCAACCACGGCCGTGGCGGCAAGGGCAAGCTGATCATCCATTACACCGACCTGGACACGCTGGATGGCGTGCTCGACCGACTTCGCGCACAGAAGGGCTGAGTCCCCCGCAGGCGTCAGAGGATTCCCCCCAAGCAATGAACCCCACCAAGGTCGACCGCAACCATCTGTTGCGTCTGACCGACCTGCCGAATGTCGGGCCGGCCTGTGAGAAAGATCTCCGTCTGATCGGCATCCGCGTGCCAGCGCACCTGCGCGGTCGCGATGCCTATGACATGTACGCACAGCTGTGTCTGCGCACCGGCGTGATGCACGACCCCTGCGTGATCGATGTGTTCCTGTCGGTGCTGCGTTTCATGCAGGGCGAGGCGCCGCGGCCGTGGTGGGATTTCAGCAAGGAACGCAAGGCCACCCTGGCCAAGGAAGCGCCGCTCAGCCTCTGGTGAGGTGGCCACCGGGATGCGCGGATCGCCACGCGTGCATCCCGGGAAAGCACTGTATCGATACGTGGCGGTACGACGGGCGGACCCCATGACGATTCTCGTGACCGGCGCAGCCGGTTTCATCGGCGCCAACACCTGCAAGGCCCTGCTCGCGCGCGGTGAGCGCGTCGTCGGCCTGGACAACTACAATGACTACTACGATCCGCAGATCAAGCGCGATCGCGTGGCCGCGCTGTGCCCGCAGGCCGACATCCGCGTGCTCGACCTGACCGACCGCGAGGGCCTGGCCGCGCTGTTCGACGAGGTCCAGCCGACCCGGGTCATCCACCTGGCCGCGCAGGCCGGCGTGCGTTACTCGCTGGAAAATCCGCATGCCTACGTCGACAGCAACCTGACCGGCTTCGTCAACATGCTGGAGCTGTGCCGCCATCGCGGCGTCGCCCATCTGGTGTATGCCTCGAGCAGCTCGGTGTACGGCGATTCGGCCACCCCGCCGTTCTCCGAAGACCAGCGCATCGACAAGCCGCGCTCGCTGTACGCCGCGACCAAGGCCGCCAACGAGCTGATGGCCTACACCTACGCCCAGCTGTTCGGCCTGCATGCCACCGGCCTGCGCTTCTTCACCGTGTACGGCCCGTGGGGCCGCCCGGACATGGCACCGCTGCTGTTCTCGCGCGCGGTGCTGGCCGGCCGCCCGATCGAGGTCTTCAACGACGGAAAAATGCAGCGCGACTTCACACATGTCTCCGACATCGTGGACGGTATCCTCGGCGCGCTGGCGCATCCGTCCAGCGAGGTCGTTCCGCACCGCGTCTTCAATCTCGGCAATCACACGCCGATCGAGCTGGAGCACTTCATCGGTGTCATCGAGGCTGCCGCCGGACGCCCGGCGCAGAAGGTCTACAAGCCGATGCAGCCGGGCGACATGGTCCGCACCATGGCCGATACCACGCGGGCGCATGACGCTTTCGGCTACGAGCCGGCCATGCCGATCGAGCGCGGCCTGCCGCCGGTGGTGGCCTGGTGCCGCGATTATTTCGGTGCTCACGCCTGACACACACGCACCCATTCATCTTCGGATAACCTCGGGTGCGGAAAATGCGCGCTCTTTTTCGATCCTGGCCATTCGCAGAGTCCGACCATGAGCCAACCCCAGTTGTCGGTCGTCGTCCCGGTCTTCAATGAACGCGACAACGTCACGCCCCTGATCAACGAGATCACCACCGCACTGCGCGGACAGATCGAGTTCGAAATCGTCTATATCGACGACCATTCGCGCGACGACACCCTGGTGGTGCTGCAGTCCCTGAAGGCCACCACGTCCGAACTGCGGGTGCTGCACCACGTCACCCAGAGCGGGCAGAGCACCGCGGTGCGCAACGGCGTCAAGCACGCCCGCGCGCCCTGGATCGCGACCCTGGACGGTGACGGCCAGAACGACCCGGCCGACATCCCCAAGCTGCTTGCCGCGCGCGCGGCGGCCGCCAGCGAGGTGAAGCTGTTCGCCGGCTGGCGCGTGCACCGCCAGGATTCGGGCAGCAAGCGCTGGGCGAGCAAGTGGGCCAATGCGATCCGCGCGCGCATGCTGCGCGACGACACGCCCGATACCGGCTGCGGCATCAAGCTGTTCGAGCGTGCCGCGTTCCTGGACCTGCCGTATTTCGACCACATGCACCGCTACCTGCCGGCGCTGATGCAGCGTGCCGGCTGGAAGACGATCAGCGTGCCGGTCAATCACCGCCATCGCACCGCCGGTGTATCCAAGTACAACAACCTCGGCCGCGCCCTGGTCGGCATCCGCGACCTGCGCGGGGTCGCCTGGCTGATCACGCGCAGCAAGCGCACCGCCGTGGAAGAGCGCTGATGGAACTGCACTGGCTCGACCAGCCGCTGACCTGGCTGTACTGGACCGGCCTGCACGTCACGGGCTGGAAGCTGATCGGCTACACCGGCGCACTGATGTTCGGCGGCCGCTGGCTGGTCCAGTTCGTTGCCTCGCGCCGCGCCGGCAAGCCGGTGATCCCGCGCCTGTTCTGGTACATGAGCGTGGTCGGCAGCCTGATGACGCTGAGCTACTTCCTGTTCTCGGCCAAGCAGGACTCGGTGGGCGTGCTGCAGAACCTGTTCCCGGCGTTCACCGCGCTGTACAGCCTGAAGCTGGATATCGCGCACCGCGGATGGAAGCGGGACAAGGCCAGCCACTAGGGTGGATCCACGCCATGCGTGGATGCTCTTGGTGAAGCCGTGCAGGACCTTTGATCCATGCAGCGCCCGGCCGCTTGGTGCCATCATCGGGGTTTGCCGTCCCTCGGGAACCCCTGACCGTGAAATCACCGCTCGTTGCTGCGCTGCTGCTCGCCCTGGCCCTTCCTGCCGGCGCTGCCCTGGCCGCGCCTCCGGCTGCCCCGGCCGCCGCCCCGGCCAGCCTGGCCACTGAAGCTCCCGCCGATGCGCAGTTCCGCGCCATCTACGAGAAGGAGTGGGCCTGGCGCGAGGCTGGGGGGGGTGAAGCCAGTGAAGATGGCGACGGCCCGGCCAACGCCACCCGCATGCCGGATGTCGGCGCGGCCGCGCAGCAGGGACGCCTGAAGGTCTGGGACGACGTGCTGGCCCAGCTGGACAAGGTCGACACCCAGGCGCTCTCGGCCGAGAACCGGATCAACTACGCGATCTACCGCGACCAGGTGTTCAACCTGGCGGCCGATGTGCGCCTGCGCGGCTATGAGATGCCGTTCAATGCCGATTCCTCGTTCTGGTCCAACCTGTCCTTCATGGCGCGGCGCGAGATGAAGACCGCGCAGGACTACCGCAACTACATCGCGCGCCTGAACGATGTGCCGCGCTATTTCGACCAGCAGACCGAGAACATGCGCGCCGGCCTCAAGCGCGGTTTCAGCGTCCCGCGTGCGGTGCTCGATGGCCGCGAGGTGTCCATCGCCACCGTGTCCGAACTGAAGGACCCGACCCAGTCGCCGCTGTACGCACCGTTCAAGAAGCTGCCGGCCGGCATCCCGGCCGCCGAGCAGGCGCAGCTGCAGGAACAGGCCCGCCAGGCCATCGGCGGCAGCGTGGTGCCGGCCTTCGCCAAGCTGCGCACCTTCTTCGTCAGCGAGTACGTGCCGCAGGCGCGCACCACCCTGGCCGCCGAGGCGATGCCGGGCGGCAAGGCGTACTACAAGCAGCAGATCCACGAATACACCACGCTGGACCTGACCCCGCAGCAGATCCACGAGATCGGCCTGAAGGAAGTCGCGCGCATCCAGGCCGAGATGGACGGCATCATCAAGCAGGTCGAGTTCAAGGGCAGCTTCGCCGAATTCCTGACCTTCCTGCGCACCGATCCGCAGTTCTATGCCAAGACCCCGGACGAGCTGCTGCACCGCGCCGCCTGGATCTCCAAGCGCGTGGATGGCGTGATCGGCAAGTACATGACGCTGCCGCGCGCACGCTTCACCATCGTGCCGGTGCCGCCGGACATCGCCCCGTTCTGGACCGCGGGCCGCGGTGGCATGGGCACGTACTGGCTCAATACCTACAACCTCCCGGCTCGGCCGCTGTACAACCTGCCGGCACTGACCCTGCACGAGTCCGATCCGGGCCATGCGCTGCAGGGCGCGCTCGCGGCAGAGCAGGGCGAGCAGCCCGCGTTCCGTCGCAACAACTACATCTCCGCGTACGGCGAAGGCTGGGGCCTTTACTGCGAGAAGCTCGGCGTGGAGATGGGCATCTACGAAACCCCGTACGAGGATTTCGGCCGCCTGACCTACGAGATGTGGCGCGCCGCGCGCCTGGTGATCGATACGGGGGTGCACCACAAGGGCTGGACCCGCGAGCAGGCGCTGTCCTACCTGCGCGACCACACCGCGCTGAGCGAGCATGAAGTGACCACCGAAGTGGACCGCTACATCTCCTGGCCGGGCCAGGCGCTGAGCTACAAGCTCGGCGAGATCGCGATCGTGCGCCTGCGCACGCAGGCCGAGCAGGAGCTGGGCGACCGTTTTGACGTCAAGGCCTTCCACGACGCCGTGCTCAGCCAGGGCTCGGTGCCGCTGCCGGTGCTGGAGGAACAGATCCAGGCCTTCATCGCCCAGCGCAAGGCCGCGGCCAGCTGATCCGCGTGGGGGCCGGTCATCGTGCCGGCCCCCGCCAACGTGAACCACCGGACCGCGCTGCGATTGTGTAACGGCTTCGCACCCGGCTACCCTGCGGGCCATGTTCCGTCGTGCCCGCCCGCGTCCGTCCCTGCTGCTCCGCCTGCTGATGCTGGTGGTGGTCGGTGTGGGCGTGTTCGGCAGTTCGCTGGCCTCGGCCCTGGCCGACATCCACCTGACCGTGCACGCGGACAGCAGCGAGCTGCATGGCAGCCTGGACGACGCGGCGGCCGCTGCGCCAGGCGATGACGATGGCAACGACGACTGGCTGCATGCCCTGGTGCACTGCGGCCACTGCCATGGCCACGGCGGCGTGCTGCCGATGGCCGCGATGGCCTGGAGCCTGCCGGCTGCCCCCAGCCACGGTGTCCCTGCCGGGCTGATCGCGCAGCTGCGCTCGCAGCCGCCCGAGAACCTGCTGCGTCCCCCGATAGCGATCTGATGCCCTGCGGCCGCGCGCCGCCGTTTGCCATCTGATCGTTTTCTGGAGACTCCCATGTGGATGCGTCTGGCAGCCTTGGCTGCCATTGCGTTCGTGCCGTGCGTGTACGCACAGGGCACGACACCCGCCGTACCGTTGACCCTCGACGACGCCATCGCGCGCGTTGCCCAGTACCACCCCGACCTGCGCCTGGCGCAGGCCCAGCGCCCGGTGTGGGAAGCCCGCCGTGACGCGGCCGGGCTCCCGCCCCCGCTGATCCTGGGCGTGGAGCTGGAGAACGCGCTGGGCACCGGCGACAGCCGCGGCTTTGATGCGGCTGAAGCCACCGTCACCCTGGCCGGCGTGCTGGAGCGTGGCGGCAAGCTGGATGCCCGCCGCGCCGTGGCCCAGGCCAACCTGGACAGCCTGGCCCCGCAGCGCGAAACCGCGCGGCTGGACCTGATGGCCGAGGTCGCACGCCGCTATCTGGCGGTGACCGACGCGCGCCAGCAACTGCGCATCGCCGAGACCGATATCGAACAGCGCAGGCGCGCGGTCGCAGCCGCACGGCTGCGCCTGCAGGCCGGTGCCTCGCCGGAATCGGTGCTGATGACCGCCCAGGCGATGCTGGCCCAGGCCGAACTGGACCGCGATCGCGCCAAGCAGATGGACCAGTCCGCGCGTGCGGCGCTGTCGGCGTTGTGGCGCCAGCGCGATCCTGGCTTCGATGCCGTGACTGGCGACCCGATGCAGCTGCCCGCGCTGCAGGACTTCGCGGTGCTCGCCGACGCACTGCAGCGCACCCCGGAACTGGCCGTGCTGGCCGGCGAACGTCGCATCCGCGAGGCGCAGGTGCAGCTGGCCCGCACCCAGGCGCGGCCCGATGTCAGTTGGCAGGTCGGCGTGCGCAACAGCCGGGATACCCGCGACACCTCGTTGGTCGCGGGTTTCAGCCTGCCCTTGGGCAGCGTGCGCCGTGCCGGGCCGGAGATCCGCGCGGCGGAAGCCGAACTGGCGCTCAACAGCGTGGAGCGCGATGCGCGCGCACTGCAGCTGTACGCCACGCTCGCCGAAGCGCATGGCCGCTACCTGACCTCGCGGCTGGAAGTCACCCGCATGGGGCGCGATGTGCTGCCCCAGCTGCAGCGGGCCGAGAACGCTGCCGAGAAGGCCTGGCGTGCCGGCGCGATCAGTTACATGGAATGGGCCCAGCTGCAGGCGATGCGGATCGAGGCACGCCAGCGCCAGCTGGAAACGGCCATCGCCGCACAGACCGCCCTGATCGAAATCCAGCGCCTGACCGGCCAGAGCATGGTCGCCGCGACCGACACCGTGTCCACGGAGGACCGCCGATGACCGCTTACATGACCCGTACCCTGCTGGCCGGCAGCCTGTTGATCGCCCTGCTGGCACTCGCCGGCTGCGGCGGCACTGAGCCCACCGCGGTACCAGCCAAGGCAGCCGAAACGGATGCCGCCCATGGCGAGGCTGGGCACGACGATGACCACGACGATCACGACGCGCCGGAAAGCACTACCATCGCCGCGGCCATGGCCGAACAGGCCGGCATCCGCGTTGCGCCGGTCGTGGCCGGCACCATCGCCGACGAACACGAGGTGCAGGGCCTGTTGACCCCGGTCGATGGCCGCGTCGCCCAGGTGATGGCGCGCTTCCCCGGCCCGATCCGCTCGCTGCGCGCCAACGTCGGCGACCGCGTGCGCGCTGGCCAGGTGCTGGCCAGCATCGAGAGCAACCTCAGCCTCACCACCTACACCGTCAGCGCAACCATCGGCGGCGTGGTGCTCGCGCGCCAGGCCCAGGTCGGCGGCGTCGCCGGTGAGGGCACGCCGCTGTTCGAGATCGGCGATCTCTCGACCTTGTGGGTCGACCTGCATATCTTCGGCAACGACACCCAGCACATCACCGCGGGCGTGCCGGTCACGGTGTCGCGGATGACCGACGGCGTCAGCCAGGCCACCACGCTGGAACGCGTGCTGCCCGGCACCGCCACCGCCAGCCAGAGCACGGTCGCCCGCGCCACGCTGCGCAACGACGACGGTCAGTGGCGGCCCGGTGCCGCGGTCAAGGCGCGGATCGTCGTGGCCACCACACCGGCTGCGCAGGTGGTGCCGCTGAGCGCGCTGCAGACGATGGACGGCAAGGACGTGGTGTTCGTGCGCCAGGGCGATACCTATGCCGCGCGTGCGGTGACGCTGGGTGCGCGCGATGCGGGCAAGGTGGAAGTTCTCGATGGCCTGACCCTCGGCGAAGACGTCGTGGTCGAGCAGAGCTACGTGGTCAAGGCCGATATCGGCAAGGCAGGGGCATCGCATGAACATTGACGTGCTGCCGTGCCCCGCAGACGGAGGGCGCCCCCATGCTTGAGCGCATCATCCGCGCCGCCATCGCCCATCGCTGGTTGATGATGGCCCTGACGGTGGTGCTGATCGTCATCGGCAGCTGGAGCTTCACCCGGCTGCCGATCGACGCCACCCCGGACATCACCAACGTCCAGGTGCAGATCAACACCGCCGCCCCCGGCTATTCGCCGCTGGAGACCGAGCAACGCATCACCTACCCGGTGGAAACGGTGATGGCCGGCCTGCCGGCCATGGAGCAGGCGCGTTCGCTGTCGCGCTACGGGCTCTCGCAGGTGACCGTGGTGTTCAAGGACGGCACCGACATCTACTTCGCGCGCCAACAGGTCGCCGAACGCCTGCAGCAGGTCAAGTCGCAGATTCCGGACGGCCTCGATCCACAGCTGGGACCGATCTCCACCGGCCTCGGCGAAATCTTCATGTACACCATCGATGCCGATCCCAAGGCACGCAAGGCCGACGGCACGGCGTACACCGCCACCGATCTGCGCACCCTGCAGGACTGGGTGATCCGGCCGCAGCTGCGCAACGTGCCCGGCGTGACCGAGGTCAACACCATCGGTGGCTTCCAGCGGCAGGTGCACATCACCCCCGACCCGGCCCGGCTGCGCGCGCTGGGCTTCACGCTGGAAGATGTCGCGCAGGCGGTGGAGACCAACAACCAGAACGTCGGCGCCGGTTACATCGAACGCAACGGCCAGCAGTTCCTGGTGCGCATTCCCGGCCAGGTCGCCAACCTGGAGGAGATCGGCAACATCGTGCTGGCCCGCCGCGAAGGCGTGCCGATCCACGTGCACGACGTCGCCCAGGTGCAGGACGGACCGGAGCTGCGCAGCGGCGCGGCCACCCAGAACGGCCATGAAGTAGTGATGGGTACCGTGGTGATGCTGATCGGGGCCAACAGCCGCGACGTCGCCCAGGCCGCGGCGGCGCGCCTGCAGCAGGCGCAGGCCAGCCTGCCCGAGGGCGTCACCGTCACCGCCAGCTACGACCGCACCGCGCTGGTGGACCGCACCATCGAGACGGTCGCAAAGAACCTGATCGAAGGCGCCTTGCTGGTGATCGTGGTGCTGTTCCTGCTGCTCGGCAATTTCCGTGCGGCGCTGATCACCGCGGCGGTGATTCCGCTGGCGATGCTGTTCACGCTGACCGGCATGGCCCGCGGTGGTGTGTCGGCCAACCTGATGAGCCTGGGCGCGCTGGACTTCGGCCTGATCGTCGACGGGGCGGTGATCATCATCGAGAACTGCCTGCGCCGCTTCGGCGAACGCCAGCATGTGCTCGGCCGCGACATGACCCGCGAAGAACGCTTCGCCGAAACCGCCAGCGCGACGGCCGAGGTGATCCGCCCCAGCCTGTTCGGGCTGGGCATCATCACCGCGGTGTACCTGCCGATCTTCGCGCTTACCGGGGTGGAAGGAAAAATGTTCCACCCGATGGCGATCACCGTGGTGCTGGCCCTGACCGGTGCGATGGTGCTGGCGCTGACCTTCGTTCCCGCCGCGATCGCACTGTTCCTCGGGGGACGTGTGCAGGAAAAGGAGAACCGCCTGATGGCGTGGGTGCGCCGGCGCTACGAGCCGATGCTCGCTTTCGCCCTGCGTCGCGGCCGCTGGATGGTCGGCGGTGCGCTGGTGCTGGTGATCGGCTGCGGTCTGCTGGCCACGCGGCTGGGCAGCGAGTTCGTGCCGAACCTGGACGAAGGCGATGTCGCCATGCACGCGATGCGCATCCCCGGGACCAGCCTGACCCAGTCGATCGAGATGCAGAAGCAGATCGAGAACCGGCTGGTGCAGTTCGCCGAGGTGGACAAGGTGTTCTCCAAGATCGGTACGCCGGAGGTCGCCTCCGATCCGATGCCGCCCTCGGTCGCCGATACCTTCATCATGATGAAACCGCGCAAGGCCTGGCCGGATCCCCGCAAATCACGTGCGGCCCTTCTCGGCGAGCTGGAAGAAGCGGTCGAGCAGCTGCCCGGCAACAACTACGAGTTCACCCAGCCGATCCAGATGCGCACCAACGAGCTGATCTCCGGCGTGCGTGCCGACGTGGCGGTGATGTTGTTCGGCGATGACCTGGACACGCTGCTGTCGGTCGGCAAGCGCATCGCGGCGGTGGCCGGCACCGTGCCGGGCGCGGCCGACGTGCGGGTGGAGGAAACCAGCGGACTGCCGCTGCTGACCGTCACCCCGAATCGCACCGCGTTGGCCGGCTATGGGTTGAATCCAGGGCAGGTGCAGTCGACCGTGGCCACGGCCGTGGGCGGGCAGGTGGCAGGGCAGTTGTTCGAAGGCGACCGCCGCTTCGACATCGTGGTGCGTCTGCCGGAAGCACTGCGCCAGGACCCGGCCGCGCTGGCGGACCTGCCGGTGTCGCTGGAACCGGCGCTTGCGGATGCGGCCGATGAATCCAGCAGAGCGGGCAGCTGGACCAGCGGCAGTGCACGCACGGTGCCGCTGCGTGAGCTGGCGACCTTGAGCAACAGCGAAGGGCCGAACCAGATCAACCGCGAGAACGGCAAGCGCCGGATCGTGGTCACTGCCAACGTGCGCGATCGCGATCTCGGCGGATTCGTCGGTGACCTGCAGCAGGCGATCGGGCGCGATGTGCAGGTGCCCAATGGCTACTGGATCGAGTACGGCGGCAGCTTCGAGCAGCTGATCTCGGCCAGCCAGCGCCTGTCGGTCGTGGTGCCGGTGACATTGGCGATCATCTTCGCGCTGCTGTTCTGGGCGTTCGGCTCGGTCAAGGATGCGGCCATCGTGTTCAGCGGGGTGCCGCTGGCGCTCACCGGCGGTGTGCTCGCACTGGCGCTGCGCGGCATTCCGCTGTCGATCTCGGCCGGCGTCGGCTTCATCGCGCTGTCCGGCGTGGCCGTTCTGAACGGGCTGGTGATGATCAGTTTCGTCCGCAGCCTGCGCGAGCAAGGCATGCCGCTGCCGGAGGCGGTACGCGACGGTGCGCTGGGCCGCCTGCGCCCGGTGCTGATGACCGCGCTGGTGGCCTCGCTCGGCTTCGTGCCGATGGCCTTCAACGTGGGCGCCGGCTCGGAAGTGCAGCGCCCGCTGGCGACCGTGGTGATCGGTGGCATCGTCTCGTCCACGCTGCTGACCCTGCTGGTGCTGCCGGTGCTGTACCGGTGGCTGCATCGGAAGGACGACGCGGCACGGGCTGCTGGGTAATCCTTGATCGTCGGGTAGCACCCGACCGTTGGTCGGGTGATTCTTCAGGCGGCGCAAGAAAATCCGTGTGCGCCGTGGCCGCTGCTATCGAGGTGACAGCCATGCCTCGATGGCAGCGACGCCGGTGCTGACGCCGTTCTCGGCAGCCATCGCATGACCCAGCGCGGCCGCGCGGTCGCGGGTATCGGCACGTTCTGCAAACGCGATAGCCCGCCCCAGTGTCCCGGCGTCCAACCGCTTCGGCGACAGCGCCGCCGGTGCCACGCCCAACCGCTGCAGCCGGTCCGCCCAGAAGAACTGATCCGCGGCGAACGGCATCACCAGCGACGGCACCCCGGCCCGGCAGGCCGAATGCGTGGTGCCGCTGCCACCGTGGTGGATGACCAGCGCGCAGCGCGGGAACAGTGCTTCGTGTGGAGTCGGCCCGAGCACGAACACGTTGGGCGGAAGCGGGGCGCTGGGCAACCCGGCCCAGCCCGGGAACAGCAGTACCCGCCGCGGCGCCAATGCCGCCAGCAGCGCGGGCAGCACCTGGTCGCGATCGAAGCCGGTCATGCTGCCGAACCCCAGGTAGACCGGCGCGGGGCCAGCGTCCAGGAAGGTCTGCAGATCCGGCGGCGGCTGCCAGGCACGTTCGGGCGCGCGCCACTGGCCGCAGATCAGGTGGTTGGCGGGCCAGTCCGGCGGCGGTGGCAGCAGACTCGGCGAGATGCCGTACAGCATCGGCAGATCCCGCCAGGGGGAGGCGCGCCCCGGCATGCCTAGAGCCTCTCGCGCCGCATTGATCGGACGGCGGAAGGTCCGCCACACCGCCTGGTTGACCAAGGTATAGCTGAGGCGATTGAGCGCGCCGGGCAGGCGCAGCCGGGGCAGGAACGGCGAGGGGAAGCCGGCAGTCGGGGTCAGCGGGATCATCCCGGTGCCGATCACCGGCAGCCCATGGTGTTCGGCCACGGTCAGGCCCACGAAGGCGGCCAGCCCGCCGGTCAGCACGGCATCGCACCCGGCGGCCGCCGCGTCGGCCTGGCGCATCCAGCCGGGCACGTGCCGTTGCGCCATCCGCGCCAGGCCCCGCGAGGCGGCGAGCCGGGCGTTGCCGCGCGAGACCAACGCCACCACCTCGTCATGGATGTCGCCCTCCAGCGCGGCATGCGGGACGCCCAGCTGGCGCGCGGTCTCCAGCGTGCCGCGCTCGGCCAGCAGCAGCACCTCATGGCCGGCGCCGATCAGCCCATGGCAGAGCATCACCAGCGGGCGGGTGTCGCCTTCGGTGCCGTAGGTCAGGGCGAGCAGCTTCATGAAAGGCCGTGGGGGAAGGAGAGCAAAGGCGCTGGGGTCATCGTCAGGTCCGGGTTGCAGGCCCGGGCAGCCTAGCGGAGGGGCTGTCACGGGACCGGGATGGCGCGCCTGGGCCAGGCCAGCTTGCCGCAGGACCCCGGAGCGGGCATAATGCGCGGCTCGCTGTGTCCAAAAACCTTTGGATCGGTGGCCGGGAACACGTCATACGGTCCGCCCTCGACAGCGTAACCCTTTGATTCTCATGACGTGTGGCGGGAAACCGCCGAGGCCGCCGTCGCCCGGGCTATGGGCTGACAACTACTTTATCGAGGTGCGCAATGTCCCGCGTATGCCAAGTTTCCGGCAAGCGAGTGCAGACGGGTAACAACGTCTCGCACGCCAACAACAAGACCCGTCGTCGTTTCCTGCCCAACCTGCACGAGCGCCGCTTCTGGGTTGCCAGCGAAAACCGCTGGGTCAAGCTTCGTGTTTCCGCGCATGCCCTGCGCACCATCGACAAGAACGGCATCGACTCCGTTCTGGCTGAGCTGCGTTCGCGCGGCGAAAAGGTCTGAGGAGTAAACGATCATGGCAGGCAAGCGCGATAAGATCCGTCTGATTTCGACGGCCAACACTGGCCACTTCTACACGACGGACAAGAACAAGAAGAACACCCCCGGGAAGATGGAATTCCTGAAGTACGATCCGGTCGTGCGCAAGCACGTCCTGTACAAGGAAGGCAAGATCAAGTAATCCGCAAGGATTCTTGAGCTTCCCGACGAAAAACCCGCCCTCGTGGCGGGTTTTTTGTTGGGCCGGCGATACGTGGAGCCGGCCAGCGGCCGGCACTACCGGTTGCATGCAGCGGCCCATGGCAGAATGCGGTTCCCTCCCGACGGGCGACGCGATGCTGTTCGAGTGGCTGCTGGGTTCGTGGTTGTTGATGCTGGATTGGCTGATCCGGCTGGCCGCGCTGTTGTGGATTCCCAGCCGCACCACGCCCGGTGCCGCACGCAGCTGGTTGCTGCTGGTCGGCTTCGTGCCGCTGCTCGGGCTGCCGCTGTATCTGCTGTTCGGCCATCCGTGGCTGTCGCGCCAGCGCGTGCAGCGCCAGGCCGAAGCGTCCCAGGTGATCCGCGAGGAGCAGGCCCTGCAGCCACCGCTGCGCTGGACGCCCCCGCCGGACACGGCCACCGCCGAGATCGTGCCGCTGATCGAGCGCCAGGGCGACTTCATGCCCATCCATGGCAACGCGGTGGACCTGCTCACCGATTACGACGCCTCGCTGCAGGCACTGATCGAGGACATCGACCAGGCGCGCGAGCGCGTGCACCTGCTGTACTACCTGATGTTCGACGATGCGGTCGGCGAGGCCATCGTGCAGGCGCTGCAGCGGGCCGCGGCGCGTGGGGTGCACTGCCGGTTGCTGCTCGATGCGGTCGGCGCCAAGCGCGGGCTGCGCCACTATCGGCGCCGCCTGCAGGCGCTCGGCGTGGACGTGCGCGCGATGCTGCCCGGCGGCCTGCGCTGGCGCCGCAGCGGCCGCATGGACCTGCGCAACCACCGCAAGATCGCGGTGATCGACAACCGCGTCGGCTATATCGGCTCGCAGAACCTGGCGCGGCCGCAGTTCGTCGCCGGCTACCCCAACAAGGAGCTGGTGGCGCGCGTGCGCGGGCCGGTGGTGGCGCATCTGGAAGCGGTGTTCGCCAGCGACTGGTACATGGAAACCGGGCAGCGCCTGGATGTACTCACCGCGGTGCCGGTGTGCTCGGCCGACGTGCCGACCCAGCTGCTGCCCAGTGGCCCGGCGTATCCCTTCAGCAATGCGCGCGATGCGGTCAACGCGCTGATCCATCTGGCGCGGCGGCGCATCGTGCTGGTCACGCCGTATTTCGTGCCGGACGAAGCGACCCTGAGTGCGCTGCGCATCGCGGCCTTGTCCGGCGTGCAGGTGCAGCTGATCCTCTCGGCCAGCACCAACCAGCGGCTGACCTCGTGGGCACAGGAGGCGTACTACGATGAACTGCTGCGCAGCGGCGTGCGGATCGCGCTGTACGCGCCGCATTTCCTGCATGCCAAGCACCTGACCGTCGATGGGGATATCGCCCTGGTCGGCTCGATCAATCTCGACATCCGCTCGTTCGCGCTCAATGCCGAGATCGGCATGCTCTGCTATGACGCTGGCATGGTGCGCCAGCTGGCGCAGATCGAAGCCGACTATCTCGAACACGCGCACCCGCTGGACCTGGCGACGTGGCGCCAGCGACCGGCATGGAAGCGCAGCCGCGAAGGGATCGCGCGGCTGGCCGATGCGTTGATGTAGTGCGCTGTGACGCACGTGGACGGCCGATCCACGCGCATCGCCTACAATCCGGACATGACTGCGTCCGATACCCACCGCCAGTGTGATCTGGCCATCGTCGGCGGCGGCGCTGCCGGCGTCCTCGTCGCGCTGCAGGCCCTGCGCCATGCAACCCGGCCGTCACGCATCGTGCTGTTCGAGCCGGCCTCGGTCCTGGCCGAAGGCATCGCCTACGCCACGCCGTGGCCGGAGCACCTGCTGAATGTGCCGGCCGGCAAGATGAGCGCGCTGCCGGATCAGCCCGCGGATTTCCTCGATTACCTGCTCGACAGCGATGCGGTTCCCGACGTGCCGCGCACGGTGCTCGCGGACCAGTTCGTGCCGCGCCGCCACTATGCCGCCTACCTGCGCGCCCGGCTGGAGCAGGCGCGCGCGCACAGCGCGGCGGCGCTGGAGGTGGTTGAACAGCCGGTCTTCGCGCTGCAGCCCGATGCACACGGCGTGCAGTTGCGGCTGGATGACGACATGACCTGGAGCGCGCGGCGGGTGGTGCTGGCCTGCGGTAACAGCATGCGCCCGCTGCCGGTTGCCGGTGCCGATGCCCTGCCGCCCGCGCAGGTGGTGGAAGCCTGGGACTACGACGGCGTACGCGTGCTGGCCTGCGATGACGATCTGGCCATCATCGGCTCCGGCCTGAGCATGGCCGACAGCGTGGTCGCGCTGGCCGCCGCCGGGCACCGTGGGCGGATCTTCGTCCTGTCGCGCCACGCGCTGCTGCCGTTGCCACACGCCCACGGCGCGGCGGTCAGCTTCGATCCGCAGCCGCTGTTGGCGATGCCGCTGCGCCAGCGCGTGCGCGAACTGCGCGGGCAGGCCCGCGCGGCCGTCGCCCAGGGCATCCCGTGGCAGAGCGTGATGGACCGCATCCGGCCGATGGGCCAGGCGCTGTGGTTGAGCCTGGGCGAGGGGGACCAGCGCCGCTTCCTGCGCCACGTGGTGCGCTATTGGGACGTGCACCGCCACCGCATCGCCGAATCGGTGCATGCCCAGGTCGCCGAGCTGGAGCGCAGCGGCCAGCTGCAGCGCCACCGCGCCCGGCTGGACACGGTGCTGGTGCAGGAAACCGGGCTGCAGCTGCACGGGCGCAGCCCGGGCAACGGGCTCCCACCGCTGACCGTGGCGGCGGTGATCAACGCCACCGGCGTGGAGACCCGCGCGCTGTCCATGCGCAATCCGCTGATCCGGCAGCTGCTGGCCGACGGCCATGCGCGCCCGGGGCCGCATGGCCTCGGCCTGGATACGACGGTGGAAGAGGGCGGCCTGATCGATGGACATGGCCAGCCGCAGCCGGCGATCCGGGTGGTCGGCAGCCTGCGCATCGGCACCCTGTGGGAGAGCCTGGCGATCCCGGAGCTGCGCGGACAGGCCGAGCGGGCCGCGCGCGGCTGAACCCGTTCGATCCGGGCGCCGGGTAACGGCCCGGAGCGACCCGCCCGAGGGTAAAATGGGGACATGGATGTTTCCCACTTGCTCGACGGGTTGAACCCCGCCCAGCGCGAAGCTGTGTCCGCCCCGCCCGGTCACCATCTGGTGCTTGCCGGTGCCGGTTCCGGCAAGACCCGCGTGCTTATCCACCGCATCGCCTGGCTCAATGAAGTCTGCGGCGTGCCGACCCATGGCATTTTTGCGGTGACCTTCACCAACAAGGCCGCCGGCGAGATGCGTCACCGCATCGACCTGCAGCTGCCGCAGGGCAGCCGTGGCGCCTGGATCGGCACCTTCCACGGCCTGGCCCACCGCCTGCTGCGCCTGCACTACCAGGACGCCAAGCTGCCCGACAGCTTCCAGGTGCTGGATTCGGACGACCAGCTGCGGCTGGTCAAGCGCGTGGTCCAGCAGTTGGAGATCGACGACGGCAAGTTCCCGCCGAAGCAGATCGCCTGGTGGATCAACGAGCAGAAGGACGAGGGCCGTCGCCCGCAGCATATCCAGCCCGAGCCGCATGACGCGTGGCTGGAAACCATGCGCCAGGCGTATATCGCCTATCAGGAGCGCTGTGATCGCGCCGGCCTGGTCGATTTCGCCGAGCTGCTGCTGCGCGCGCATGAACTGCTGCGCGACAACCCGGCGCTGCTGGCCCACTACCGCTCGCGCTTCCGCGAAATCCTGGTGGACGAGTTCCAGGACACCAACGCCATCCAGTACGCCTTCGTGCGCGTGCTGGCCGGCGATACCGGCCACGTGTTCGTGGTCGGCGATGACGACCAGGCCATCTATGGCTGGCGCGGCGCCAAGGTCGAGAACGTCCAGCGCTTCCTCAAGGATTTCCCGGGCGCGCAGACCGTGCGACTGGAGCAGAACTACCGCTCCACCGCCAACATCCTCGGCGCGGCCAACGCGGTGATCGCGCACAACCCGGACCGTATCGGCAAGGAGTTGTGGACCGACAGCGGCGACGGTGACCCGATCGATCTGTACGCGGCCTACAACGAGATGGACGAGGCGCGTTACGTGGTCGAGCGCGCGCGCCAGTGGGTGCGCGATGGCGGCAGCTACGGCGACGTCGCCGTGCTCTACCGCAGCAACGCGCAGTCGCGTGCCTTCGAAGAAGCGCTGCTCTCCGAGCAGGTGCCGTACCGCGTGTACGGTGGCATGCGCTTCTTCGAGCGCGCCGAAATCAAGGATGCGCTGGCGTACCTGCGGTTGATGACCAACCGCAACGATGACGCCGCCTTCGAGCGCGCGGTCAACACGCCGACGCGTGGCATCGGCGACCGCACCCTGGATGAAGTGCGCCGCTTGGCGCGTTCCCACGCGATCTCGCTGTGGGAGGCCACCATGCTGACCACCCAGGGCAATGCGCTCGCCGCGCGCGCACGCAACGCATTGGCCGGCTTCCTGGTGCTGGTCAACCAGCTCCAGGCCGAAGCCGACGAGATGACGCTGGCCGAACGCATCGACCACGTGCTGGTGCGCTCGGGCCTGCGCGAGCACTGGTCCAAGGAAAGCCGCAACGCGCTGGATTCGGAATCGCGCGCGGACAACCTGGACGAACTGGTCTCGGTGGCTTCTCGCTTCGTCCGTCGCGAAGACGATGTCGAAGAAACCCAGGACATGAGCGAGCTGGTCGCGTTCCTCGCCTACGCCTCGCTGGAGGCCGGCGAAGGCCAGGCCCAGGCCGGCGAAGAAGGCGTACAGCTGATGACGCTGCACGCCGCCAAGGGCCTGGAGTTCCCGCTGGTGTTCCTGGCCGGCATGGAAGACGGCCTGTTCCCGAGTGCACGTTCGCTGGAAGAAAGTGGCCGACTGGAAGAAGAGCGTCGCCTGGCCTACGTGGGCATCACCCGCGCGCGCCAGAAGCTGGTGCTCTGCTATGCCGAATCGCGCCGCATCCACGGCCAGGACAACTACAACGTGCCCTCGCGCTTCCTGCGCGAAATCCCGCGTGAGCTGGTGAACGAAGTGCGCCCGAAGGTGCAGGTCTCGCGCGGTACCTCGCTCGGCGCCAACCGGGTGATGGGCCATACGGCGCTGGAAGCACCGCCGCTCAAGCTGGGCGCGATGGTCAACCATCCCAAGTTCGGCGAAGGCATGGTCACCGACTACGAAGGCAGCGGCCAGCACGCCCGCGTGCAGGTCGAATTCATCGAGGCCGGCAGCAAGTGGCTGGTGATGGCGTACGCCAATTTGACGGTGCTCTGAGCAGGTGTGTCACGGATGACGCGCCACGTGCTCTTCATCTGCAGCCAGAACCGCCTGCGCAGCCCGACCGCTGAGCAGGTGTTTGCCGATTGGCCGGGCATCGAGACCGCTTCCGCGGGTCTCAAGCCTGATGCCGACGTACCTGTCAGTCCAGAACTGCTGCAGTGGGCCGATCTGATCGTCGTGATGGAGCGCGCTCACCGCAGCCGGTTGGCCAGCCGTTTCCAGCGCTGGCTCGGAGGCAAGCGCATCGTGTGCCTGGATATTCCGGACGATTACGCGTTCATGGCACCTGCGCTGATTGCGTTGCTGCAGGCCAAGGTGCCACCGCTGCTGCGGTGAGCCGAGGCAGGCGCCCGGCGGATGCGCCGGTGTCTGCGGCAGTGCCGGTCGCTGGCCGGCTACGCTTTACCGTGGCGGTGTCGGGAGCCAGCCAGCGGCCGGCACTACAATGGCGTCACCCTCTTCGAACAGGCCCCCGCCATGACCGATGCGCCGCTGCACCTCACCGTCAAATTGAACGCCAGGCTCCAGCCCGAGCATCGCCATGAGCTGTTCGAAGACCCGCTGGATGCGCTGCTGGGCAGTGCCGAGCTGGGCGAGATCACCGGCGGTGGCACCGCGCTCAGCGAAGAAGGCGAAGTGGATTACGGCGATATCGAGATCGCGTTGAACGATCCGGCCTCGCTGCCCGGCGTGATCGAGCTGCTGGAGCAGCTGGGTGCGCCGAAGGGTTCGCTGATCCAGCGCGAAGGCGCTCCCGATCAGCCGTTCGGTGTGACCGAAGGCCTGGCCTTGTATCTCAACGGCACCGATCTGCCGGACGAGGTCTACGAGCAGTGCGATTCGAACCATGTGTTCGAGCAGATCGTCGAGCGCATCGACGGCCACGGCGAGATCTGCAGCTGGTGGCAGGGCCCGACCGAAACCGCGCTGTATCTGTATGGCGCCTCGTTCGACACGATGCACGCGCGCATCGCCGATCTGCTGGCGAGCTACCCGCTGTGCCAGGGCGCACGCGTGGTGCGTACCGCCTGATCAGCCGTCCGGCGCGTGGCCTGCCGCTGCGGCACGGGCAGCGCATGCCTGCGCTATCCGCATTGCGGTGAGCCAGGACGCCTCGCTTCATCCCCGATCGCCCCCGACTCATCCCGGATTTCACGCAGTTCGTCGCGTGCCGCTTGTCGCTCCCCGGGCCGGCGCCCAGAGTCTGCCCCTGTCCGCTGGGAGCGCACTCGTGAACAAGGGAATTCCGTATCTGCTTGCTGCACTGGTCCTGCTGACATGGTCGGCAGGCTGGGCCGAGCCGGTGCTGGCCCTGTTCCAGCACGCACAGACCTGCCTGGCCGGCGGTGGCGACTTCGATCTGCTGCGCCTGCGCTGCCAGCCGCCGCCCAGCGTGGTGTACATCGGCCGGGCGACGCTGTGGTTCTGGCTGAGTGGCATCGTCTTCGCGGTGGTCGCATTGCTGGGCACGCGCTACAAGGCGCGCTGACAGGCGGACGGCCAACCGGCATCATCAGCCTCTGTCCGAAGGAGGCCATATGGGTCCGAGCGAAAAGGAAAAGATGCTGTCCGGGAAGCCGTATCGCCCGGGCGACCCGGAGCTGCAGGCCGACATGGCCGCGGCCAAGGTCTGGATGGTCCGCTACAACGCCGCACTGGCCGAGAGCCCGGCCGCGCGCCGCGCGCTGCTGCGCGAGCAGCTCGGCGCGGTCGGCGAAGGCGCGGTGATCCGGCCGCCGTTCCATTGCGACTACGGCTACAACATCCGCCTGGGCCAGGGCGTGTTCCTCAACTACAACTGCGTGATCCTGGACGTGGCCGAGGTCAGCATCGGCGATGGCACCCAGATCGGTCCCGCGGTGCAGCTCTACGCGGCCGACCACCCGCGCGATCCGCAGGCGCGTGCCGAGGGCCTGGAGTCGGCCAGGCCGGTGCGGATCGGCCGCAACGTCTGGATCGGCGGCGGGGCGATCGTATTGCCCGGCGTCAGCATCGGCGACGATGCGGTGGTGGGCGCGGGCAGCGTGGTCACCCGCGATGTAGCGGCCGGCGCGACCGTGGTCGGCAACCCCGCGCGGGAGGTGCCGGCACGGCCGCACGGCGATTGATCCAGCTCAAGGCGTCGCGTCCACATCGGGTGTGCAATGGTGGTGTCCCCATTGCCGATCCCAAGGAGCTCTGCCATGTACAAGCGCATCCTGATTGCCACCGATGGTTCGGAGCTGGCCGAGAAAGGCCTGGCCAAGGGCCTGGAGCTGGCCAAGGACCTCGATGCGGAGGTCGATATCGTGACTGTCTCCGAACCGTGGGCGGTCGGCATGTACGACGCCATGGGCTGGAGCGTGGGCTACATGAACACGCCCGAGTACAAGGCCGACCGCGAAGAGACCGCGCAGAAAGTTCTGCAGCCGGCCAAGGCCGCCGCCGAAGCGCAGGGCCTGCGTACCGCCACCGTGCACGTGCTGGACCGCTATGCCGCCGACGGCATCATCGATACCGCCACCGAGCGCGGCAGCGACCTGATCGTGATGACCTCGCATGGCCGCCGCGGCGTCACCCGGGTACTGCTCGGCAGCCAGACCGCCGAGGTGCTGGCCCGCAGCACGGTGCCGGTGCTGGTCATCCGGTAACGGGAAACCGGTATCCGGTACCGCACCCCCCGGTTGTCCGGCCCGCGGGCGGGCTCCTGGGGTAGTCCGAGGCCCGCCCAGCCGGCCAGCGGCCGGCACTACGCATCCGTTGCGCAGCGTGCGCGTCCGATCAGTCTCGCAGCTTCAACGTCTGCGATTCATCCAGCGTGCCATCCGGCTGCAAGACCACGTAACGCTCGCCGCTGCGGTCGAACAGCACCGGGATCGGGTCACGGAACAGGGGGCGGCGCACGAAGCGCAGCTGCCAGCCGAAATGTTCGAGTGTCTCCACCGCCTGGCGCTGCTCTGCGGTCAGGCCGGCGCGCAGTTCAGCCGGATTCGGAGCGTTGCGGCGTTCGGATGTGGTCATCGAGCGTAGACGTGCAGGGACGGGCTTGCTGCCCCGGCCACCGCGTGCGGACACGGGGCGGCGGGGCGGACACCAGCGGAGCTCACCAGCTGTAGAGCTTCCAGTAGACCGGCGAGACGCCGTCCTTGTCGCTGTCCATGCGGCCATCGCCATTCTGGTCGTACATGTAGAACGGCGCGCCGCGCGACGGAGTCACCTTGACCATCCGCAGCTGGCCACCCACCCGGTATTCCTCGATGGTGTCGCCATTGTCCTGGACGGTCTTGAGCACGTCGGCACCCGAGACATCGACCGGGGGCCTGCCGCCACCACCGGTGGCACAGCCGGCCAGCGCGAGCAGGCCTGCGAGCAACAGAATCTTCATGGGCCGGGAGTCCTTGGGCGAAGAAGGCCTGATTATGCCCGATGGATCGTGAGCCCGGTGCCGACGACGGTCAGGGCCGGGCGCGTAGAATCGTCATATGAGCCGATTAGTCCTGATTGACGGGTCCAGTTACCTGTATCGCGCGTTCCACGCGCTTCCGCCGCTGACCAACGCACACGGTGAACCCACCGGCGCGTTGTTCGGCGTGGTCAACATGCTGCGCGCCACCCTGAAGGAGCGCCCCGAGTACGTCGCCTTCGTGGTCGATGCGCCCGGCAAGACCTTCCGTGACGACCTGTATGCCGACTACAAGGCCAACCGCCCGCCGATGCCCGACGACCTGCGCCCGCAGATCGAGCCGATGTGCCGCATCGTCGAGGCGCTGGGCCTGAGCATCCTCCGCATCCCCGGCGTGGAAGCCGATGATGTGATCGGCACGCTGGCCCTGCAGGGCCACCGCGATGGCCTGCAGGTGACCATCTCCACCGGCGACAAGGATTTCGCCCAGCTGGTCCGCCCGGGCATCGAGCTGGTCAACACCATGACCGGCAGCCGCATGGATTCGGACGCGGCCGTGATGGAGAAGTTCGGCGTGCGCGCCGACCAGATCGTCGACCTGCTGGCGCTGATGGGCGACGCGGTCGACAACGTGCCCGGCGTGGAGAAGTGCGGGCCCAAGACCGCCGCGAAGTGGCTGGCCGAGTACCAGCACCTGGACGGGGTGATGGCGGCGGCGCCGACCATGAAGGGCAAGATCGGCGAGAACCTGCGCGCGGCGCTGGAGCGCCTGCCGCTCAACCGCGAGCTGGTCACGATCCGTACCGATGTGCCGCTGGAAGTGACGGCGCAGACGCTGCCGCTGCGCGAGCCGGACGTGCCGTCGCTGAGCGAGCTGTACCTGCGCTACGGCTTCACCCAGGCCCTCAAGGAGCTGGGCGGCCCCGTGCCGGCCCCGGCCGCTGCCAGCGATGCCCCGGTCAGCCTGCGCGGCACCGCAGCCGGCTACGCCCGCGCCACGCCGGATGAGGCGGTGGTGCCGGTCGACCCGGCGCTCTCCGCGCCGGGCGAGTACGAGATGGTGCTCACCACCGGGCAGCTGGAGGCCTGGGTGCAGCGCCTGGCCGATGCCGAGCTGATCTCATTCGATACCGAGACCGACGCACTGGACGCCATGCGCGCCAACCTGGTCGGCATCAGCCTGGCGGTCGAACCGGGCCGGGCCGCGTACATCCCGGTCGGCCACGATTACCCCGGCGCGCCGGCGCAGCTGCCGCGCGAGCAGGTGCTCGAGGCGCTGCGTCCTGCCCTGGAAGACCCCACCAAGAAGAAACTTGGCCAGCACGGCAAGTACGACCTGCACGTGCTGCGCCGCCACGGCGTGAACCTGCAGGGGTATCACGACGACACCATGCTCGAGAGCTTCGTGCTCAATTCCACCGCCACGCGCCATGACATGGACTCGCTGGCGATGCGCTACCTGGGCTACACCACGATCAAGTTCGAGGAGGTCGCCGGCAAGGGCGCCAAGCAGATCTCGTTCTCGCAGGTCGGCCTGGACGAAGCCTGCCGCTACGCCGCCGAAGATGCCGACGTGACCCTGCGCCTGCACCACGCGCTGCAGCCCCAGCTGCAGGCCACGCCGTCGCTGGACAGCGTCTACCGCGACATCGAGATGCCGCTGGTGCCGGTGCTGGCGCGGATCGAAGCCAATGGCGTGCATATCGACATGGCCGAGCTGCGCCGGCAGAGCCAGGACCTGGGCTCGCGCATGCTGGCCGCCCAGCAGAAGGCCACCGAGCTGGCCGGGCGCACCTTCAACCTGGATTCGCCCAAGCAGCTGCAGGCCGTGCTGTTCGACGAGCTCCAGCTGCCGGCGCTGGTGAAGACCCCCAAGGGCCAGCCCAGCACCAATGAAGAGGCGCTGGAGGCGATCGCCGAGCAGCACGAACTGCCGCGCGTGATCCTGGAGTACCGCGGGCTGGCCAAGCTGCGCAGCACCTACACCGACAAGCTGCCGGAGATGATCAACCAGGACACCGGGCGGGTACACACCAGCTACCACCAGTCCGGTGCCGCCACCGGCCGGTTGTCGTCCTCCGATCCGAACCTGCAGAACATCCCGATCCGCACCGAGGACGGCCGCCGCATCCGCCGCGCTTTCGTGGCCCCGCCGGGCCGCAAGATCTTGGCCTGCGATTACTCGCAGATCGAGCTGCGGATCATGGCCCACCTTTCCGAGGACCCGGGCCTGGTGCGGGCCTTCGAGCAGGGCGTGGACGTGCACCGGGCGACCGCGGCGGAAGTCTTCAGCCGGCCCCTGGACGAGGTGACCTCCAACGAGCGCCGGGCCGCCAAGGCGATCAACTTCGGCCTGATGTACGGCATGAGCGCGTTCGGGCTGGCCCGCAACCTGGGCATCGACCGCGGCCAGGCCCAGGACTACGTGGCCCTGTACTTCAGCCGCTACCCGGGCGTGCGCGACTTCATGGAGCGCATGCGCCAGCAGGCCCGCGAGCAGGGCTATGTCGAGACGCTGTTCGGCCGCCGCCTGTACCTGAACGACATCAACGCCCGCAACCAGGGCCTGCGGGCCGGTGCTGAACGGGCCGCGATCAATGCCCCGATGCAGGGCACCGCCGCGGACATCATCAAGCGCGCCATGGTGAACGTGGACAGCTGGCTGCAGGACCACGGCGACCAGGCCACGATGATTTTGCAGGTGCACGATGAACTGGTCTTTGAAACCGAAAGCAGTTTCCTCGACACCTTGCGTTTGAAAGTCGTTGAACTGATGTCCTCCGCCGCCGAACTGCGTGTTCCGCTGGTGGTGGATGCGGGCGTGGGCGACAACTGGGACGAGGCGCATTGAGGCCTGAATCACAGTCGAAAGGCTGAATCGGTTCAGTGGTCCGCGATAATCTGACTGTTGGATGAATGTTTATGGGAAGAGGCCCGGATTAATTGGGCCCCTTCACGAACTATCAATGTTCGGGGTGCTTTTATAGACCTCGACAGGCGCAATGCCTGTTGTGGATCTCTCCCATCCCCTGGAGCAGATCTCGGAACGGGGGCTCCTCCCCAAGCGCCCGTTCCCCGGCCCCGCTAACCTCCCCCTGGTTGGCGGGGCTTTTTATTTGTGGCGTTGGAACATGCCGCCCGCGACGCCCGGCCATTGCCTCGCGCCGGGTGCCGGCCCATGCTGGCCTGACCAGCCCGGGGAGAGGCAATGAGCGACCTGTTTACATTGGCCATGCCGTGGTGGGAATTCATCCTGCGCGCGGTGGTGGTGTACGCGGTGGTGCTGGGCATGGTGCGGCTGTCCGGCAAGCGCGCGCTGGGACAGATCACGCCGTTCGACGTGCTGCTGATCGTGCTGCTCGGCAACGCGGTGCAGAACGCACTGCTCGGCGAAGACACTTCCCTGGGGGGCGGCCTGCTGCTGGCGGCGACCCTGATCTCGATCAACTACGGCGTGGGCTGGCTGAGCACGCGCAGCCGTCGCGTGGAGACCCTGGTCGAAGGCGAGCCGATCCTGATCGCCCGCGACGGCAAGGTGCTCGATTCGGTGCTCAAGCGCGAACTGGTCACCCCGGCCGATCTGGACGCGGCGATGCGTCAGCAGGGCTGCCTGTCGATCGACGACGTCGCCCTGGCGGTGCTGGAGATCAACGGGCACATCACGATCGTCCCGAAGAAATAAAAAATAACGGGGACGGAGGTAGTTAAGCGCCCGCGCTTAACTACCTCCGTCCCCGTTACTGCTCCGTTACTGCTACACCCAGTCGCGCGGTACCAGGTAATCCGCCAAACGCGCCTCATCGCTGCCGGCCTCCGGCTGGAACCCATACTCCCAGCGCACGCGCGGCGGCAGGCTCATCAGGATGCTTTCGCTGCGCCCGCCGCTCTGCAGCCCGAACAGGGTGCCGCGGTCGTAGACCAGGTTGAATTCGACGTAGCGGCCGCGACGGTACAGCTGGAACTCGCGCTCGCGCTCGCCATACGGGGTGTCCTTGCGACGCTCGACCAGCGGCAGATAGGCCTCCAGGAAGCCATCGCCGACCGCGCGCAGATAGGCGAAATCGCGCTCGAAATCGCCGTGCAGGTCGTCGAAGAACAGCCCACCGACGCCGCGCGTCTCGTTGCGATGGCGCAGGAAGAAATACTCATCGCACCAGCGCTTGTGCGCGGCATAGCGCTCCTCGCCGAACGGCGCGCACAGATCGTGCGCGACCTGGTGCCAATGCCGCACGTCCTCGTCGATCGGATAGAACGGGGTGAGATCGAAGCCGCCGCCGAACCACGATGCGACCTCCACGCCATCGCGCTCGGCACGGAAGTAGCGCACGTTGGCATGCGTGGTCGGCAGGTAGGGATTGGCCGGATGGAACACCAGCGATACGCCGGTGGCGCGCCATGAGGCACCGGCCAGCTCGGGGCGGTTGGCCGAGGCCGATGGCGGCAGGCGCGTGCCAGCCACATCGGAGAACCCGATCCCGGCCTGCTCGAACACCGCGCCATCGCGCAGGATGCGGGTGCGGCCACCGCCGCCCTCCGCGCGTTGCCACACATCTTCGGCAAAGCGCGCCTGGCCGTCGGCGGTTTCGATCGCCGCACAGATGCGGTCCTGCAGGTCGGTCAGATACGCGCGGACGCGGTCGAAGTCGTTCATGGGCGCTACTTTACCGCAGGCCGGTGCACGGCCTGCGTGTGCCCGCGTGAGCTCAACGGCCGCCTTTGCGGTTGGTGCTCTTGCTGTTTTTCGTCGGGGCGGGCGTTTCGGACGGTGTGTCCTCGGCATCGACATCGGCATCCGCATCCGCGTCGCCTTCAGCCGCCATGCGCTCGGCGATCTGCTCCAGCCCGGCGCTGACCTGCATCAGCCCCCAGTTGCGGGTCGCGTGGACATCGCAGGCGACGTGCGTGCCTTTGCCATCCTTTGCGCAGACGGCGGCCATCTGCTCGGGCAGCGCCTCGTCACCGGTGTGTTCGTAGACGCTGGCCAGGTTCTCGCAGCCTTCGCGCACACCGGCCGTGCACAGCTTCAGATAGAACGGCGCCGCCTCGGCCCAGCGGTCGCGCAGGGCCAGCTGGTGGCCGGCGGCATTGCAGCCCTGCAGCTTGCCGGCCGCGCAGCAGGCCTGGGCGCCGCCCTCACGGCCCAGCGTCGGGCAGTCCTGCGGCAGCGGGGTTTCGACGAAGACCACCGGCGCGCTGCACTGCTGCGCCTCGCCGGTGCGCTCGTAGTAGCTGAAGCGGTTCCAGCTGTCCATGCCGATCAGGTTGCCGTTGGCCAGGCGCTTGAACACGAAGTCGTCGCCCTGGTCGTGGCGCACGCGGATGTCGCCATCGACCAGGCGCGCGCGCAGCTTGCCGCCGAAGCCGCTGGCGAGCATGCCGCCATCGCCGAACGGCAGATGGTCCATCAGGCCCTGGCTGGCCACGTAGCTGCCGCAGGGCAGGGCGGTGGCCGCCTGCGGAGTCAGTGCCTTGGCATCCAGCTTGGCCAGCGGCGCCGCCCGTTCACAGGCGCGCGGGTCCTTGCCGCGGCTGCAGGCCCGCTGCAGCGCATCGCGGGCGGGGACCAGGCGGCCGGCCTCCCACAGGGCTTCTGCAGCCTTGGCGCAGAACGTGCCGCCGGTCTGTGCCTGGCAGATCGTGGTGATCTCATCGAGCTGAGCGGCCGGCAACGGCGAGGCATCGGCGGCGGCGAGCCCGCCGAGCAGGGCCTTGGCAAAGGCCTGGCCCATGGCGTCACGCGCGGCCTCCAGGCAGGCGGCCTGGTCGTACTGGGCGGAGTCGGGCTTGCAGACCTCCGGCTCGGCCATATCCGGGCTGTCGTCCTGCGTGGCGGCCAGCGTCCTGGCTTCTTGCGCCTCGGACTGGAAGTTGGACAGCAGGCGCTTGCAGGCGGCCGGGACATCCTCGCGGCACCACTGGCGGAGGCGGTCGTTGTCGGCGAAAAGCATGTCGTCCAGGCAGGTGCCGATCTCGGCCCGGCAGGACGCAGCGGGGAACACCGTGGCGGGGCGACAGGTCGCGGCCTTCTGCAACCGGTACGCGTTGAAGCGGTCGCTGAGCCGGCGGCCGCCGTCCTCCACGGTCAGCGCGCCGACGCCGCCGTTGTCCAGGTCGGCCAGCTTCAACTCATTGCCGAGGCGGCTCAGCAGGTAAGGTTCGGGCGCCTGCCCGGGGATCTGCCGATAGCCCTGGTTGGCGCTCTCCAGCGTCAGCGTGGTGCCGGTGTCCTCGGCCAGGAAGGTGCCGCAGACCATGGCCTGGGCCGCCGCGGGCAGGCTGACCGCCGTGAGCAGGGTGAACAGCGTCGCGCGCCAGCCGTGGCGGCGCAGGAGGGGAATCGAAACAGTCACAGCATCATCCTTGCGGGGTGGTGCAGCGCACGCGGGCGCTGCGGGGGAAACTCAGCGGCGGAACAGCGCACGCACATCCGGCGCACACAGGCGCACGATCAGCCAGACATGGAGCACCGCGAACGCGACAGCGGTCAGTCCGGTCAATCCCGTCCAGATCACGCGTAGCACCCGCAGGTCTCTGCGCAGTTGCAGGATCTCCAGCGAGTAGGTCTCCGCCGGCAGCTGCGCCAGCACATGCCGGAACGCATCGTCGACGGCCCACACCACCACTCCGTTGAGTACGGCGGTCACGGCGAGCAGCACGACGAACGACGCCCACGCCCCACGCCAGCGGCGCAGCATGCCCCAGCACGACACGGCGCCGGCCAGGCTCGACACGCACAGCAGCACGTTGGCCAGGACCGGATGCGCCAGCAGCCACTGCAGCGTGCCGGGCAGCCAGTGCAGGTCCTCGCCGGCCAGCATCGCCTGCAGGGTGTCGGTAGCGGACAACGGAATGGAGATCAGCGCCAGCACCGCCCACAGCGCGGCCGAGGCCAGGCAGACCAGCAGCACGGACTTGAGCAGGGGTGCGAGGAACGCAGGCGCACCATCGCCGCTGGGGCGTGGCATGAACGAAGGCAATTGCGGGGGAAACGACGCTGACATCCGGTGTCCTGGTTGGGCAGGCCACGACGTCTAGGTCGCAGCCACCGCGTTTGCGGCCGCGGGCAGGATAGGGTCTGCGCTCAGCGGTGCCAAGCGCACGCCATGCGGCGGACGCAGCGGCACCCAGGCCAGTTCGGCGATTTCCGCCTGCGCCCGGGGCGTGCCGGTGACCGTCACCCGGTACGCATCGGCGCGCACGCGGTGCCCGGCATCGAAAACGACCGCGGCGACGATATCGATCGTCGCCGCGGCGTGCTGCACGTCAGGGGGAATCGACGTCATCGCTCGATTACTTCAGGGTCTCTTCGAACAGCTTGAGGATGCGCTTGTACTGGTCCAGCCACGAATCGGCACGCACATAGCCGTGGCGCTCCAGCGGATACGGCGCGATCGTCCAGTTGTCCTTGTGCAGCTCGATCAGCTTCTGGGTGAGGTTGACCGAGTCCTGGAAGAACACGTTGTCGTCCATCATCCCGTGCGCGATCAGCAGGTGATCCTGCAGGCCTTCGGCGTATTCGATCGGCGACGACGTGCGGTACGCCTCCGGGTCGATGTCCGGGGTGTTGAGGATGTTGGCGGTGTAGCCGTGGTTGTACTGGTGCCAATCGACCACCGGGCGCAGCGCGGCGCCGGCCTTGAACGTGCCCGGCGAGCGGAACAGCGCCATGAAGGTCATGAAGCCGCCGTAGGAGCCGCCGTAGATGCCGGCGTGGTCGCGGTCGCCCTGCTTGGTCTGGACCAGCCAGTCCAGGCCGTCCTTGTAGTCTTCCAGTTCCGGATGGCCCATGTTGCGGTAGATCGCCGTGCGCCAGTCGCGGCCATAGCCTTCGCTGCCGCGGTAATCCATGTCCAGCACGATGTAGCCCTTCTGCACCAGCAGGTTGTGGAACATCTGCTCGCGGAAGTAGGCGGGGTAACGCTGGTGCACGTTCTGCAGGTAGCCGGCGCCGTGCACGAACATGGCGATCGGGTACTGCTTGCCCGGCGCGAAGGTCTCCGGGCCGTAGTACTTGGCCCAGACCACGCCGGCACCGTGCTTGGACGGCACCTGCACCAGCTTGGGCTGGATCCACTCGCGCGCCTTGAATTCAGCGCTACGGGTATCGGTCAGCACCTTGGCCTGGCCGCCGGCGGTGGGCACCACGGCCAGCTGGGTCGGCAGGTAGGCGCCGGAGTAACGCACCAGCAGCTGCTGGCCGTCCGGGGAGAGCGAGAAGTCTTCCACGCCATTGAGCGAGGTCAGCTCACGCACCTGCCTGCTGGCATTGTCGACCGCGCACACCTCGTAGTCGCCCGGCGACTGCTGGTTGCACAGGAAGTAGAACCCGCGGCCGTCGGCGCTGGGGACCGGCATCGAGGTTTCCCACTTGCCGCTGGTCAGCGCCTGCGGCCTGGCCGTGCCCTGCTGGGTGTACAGGTGCGAATAGCCGGACTCTTCGGACAGCAGCCACAGCGTGCGGTTGTCGTTGGACCAGCCGAAATCGTTGAAGCTCCAGTTGATCCAGGCGCTGTCGGTCAGGCGATGACGCGTCTCCAGCTTGCCGCTGGTCGGGGTCACGCTGGCGATCCAGCGGTCCTTGTTGTCGTTGGCACGCAGCATGATCGCGGCCTGCTGGCCGTCGGGGCTCCAGCGGATGCCGGGCACACCGGGGCCACCGAGCACTTCCACCGGGCGGTTGCCCTTCAGGGCGTCCTTGCCGGCCGCCTTGCGCAGCGCGGCCAGCGGGTCGGTGGCGATGCCCGGCAGGCCGTCCAGCGACAGCGGCTTGACCGTGCCGGCAACGGCATCGACCAGCCACAGCGCGTTCGGTTCCGGATCGTTGCGGCCGACGCGGGTGCGGGTGTCTTCGAACTCTTCGTAACCGGATTCGGTCACGTATTTGGGCATTTTGCCGCCGCGGCCTTCATCGAAGCTCTTCGGCTTGGTCACCACGATCAGGGTGTGCGCATCGGGCGACAGCACGCTGTCGACGATCTCCACGTCGGCGCCCAGATACACCGGGCCCGGCGCGCGGGTACCGTCGGCACGGCGCCAGCTGGCTTCCTGTGCCTTGAGCGCCTCGCGCTGGGCGCGGTCGTTGCGCAGTGTGGCCAGGGTGCGCAGCTGCTGCTCGCGCAGGGTGTCGGCCTTGGGGGCGTCGTCCGGGTTCTTCTCGGCCTTCAGGCTGGCCACCTGCTGCACGCCGGCGGCGGCGGTCCAGTGGAACCACGCCTGGCCGGTGCGCCAGATCACACCGCCGTCGCGGGAGAAATTGACCGCGCCGGACTTCTCGGTGCTGCGGGTCAGCTGGGTCAGCGCGCCGCTGCGCAGGTCGCGCACGAACACATCGCCATTGCGCACGAAGGCCGAGCGCTGGCGCGCGCTGTCGTAGACCGGGCTGTCCACGTCCAGGGTGCCGCGCTGGTCATCGCCGACCTGGGCGGCCACGCCACCGGCCACCGGCTGGCGGAAGGTGTCGCGCACCGGGCTGCCGCTGCGCTTGAGCTGGTACTCGACCTGCTGGCTGTTCCAGGACCACCACGCGCTCTCGACCGGCGGACCGATCCAGTCCGGGTCGGCCATCGCCTGCTCGATGGTGATCGGCGTCGGCGCCGCATGGGCAGCGCCGCCGAGAGCGGCGAGCAGCAGCAGGGACAAAGGCAGCGTTCTGGGCATTGCGGGCGGCACCAATGAGGAAAACCCGGCAAGCGTAGCAGCCCGACTCCCGAGCGGGCTGGGCCAGTGGTAATGGATACGTCACAAAATGATCCAGAGCCCCTTGACCGCGCATTTATGCAGTGTTAACTAATAAGCGTCGGCTGAGTCCGACGGCAGTCGCAGGAGCGCATGCCGAAGAATGGATGTGGCCTTCTGTGGCTATACCTTCAACAATAGAAAGGAAGTCTCCGTATGTCCAAGAAAATCGACAAGAAGGTCCTTCTCTCGCCCGTGCTGGCCGCGATGCTGGGCATCGCCGGCACCGCAGGTGCCACCGAAAGTCAGCTGCCTTCGGACGCCAACACCCTGGTGGTCACCAGCTCGCAGATCGCCAGCCCATCGCTCGAGTTGAACATCGACTACCTGGATATCCAGGGCCAGCTCGAACTCGACGATGCGATGGCAGGCACCGAGTGCACGCTGTACTCGAGCGGTGGCACCAAGTGCACCTTCTACTCCTCCGACTCCATGGAGAAGTTGATCGCTGGCGAATACGGCGACGGCATCTTCGACGTCTGATGGAAGCGGCCGCCATCTTGTTGATGGCGGCCGTCCAATCACGCTGCCAGGAGGAGACAGGATGTCTCATATGCTCGATCACCTGCTGCTTGCCATGCAGCAGGACCAACAATCCCCGGAAATCTTCTCATCGCTGCTCTCGAGCTGGATCGAGCATACGGCGACTGAACTGGGCGAGGTCATTTCCCGCCATGGCGCCACCGACCATGCTCAGCGCACCCTGATCGATAAGGTGCTTGAGCGTTACCAGAGTCTTGATGATGTCAGTCGTGGCCGCTTCCTGCTGTCCGCGGACGTATCCAGTTACCTGGAAGAACCGGACGGAATGGCCTTCGAGGGTGAACACGTGGGAACGAGGAGCCTGCTGCAGGCCCTCGCGGACGCTCTGGAACGCGAGCATGTCATCGCGTGCATCCGCACCGGCCGGGATGTCACCACGGACGGCGACAGGGTGGACAGCCCGCTCGGCGATGTCATCGCCAGGCGCGGGGAACTCGGCTGGTCACTGGAGTCACGGCAGACCATCGGCGGCGTCATCGCGCTGGATGTCGACAGTACGCTGTCGATGCGCTACGAACCGGACAGCGGTACATTCTGCCGCGCCCGCCTTGAGGTGGACGACACCGAACACCAGCTGATCGCCGACAAGCTGGAGCGCGCGATGGCGCTGATCGACGCCGCGACACCGCTGTTCGGACTGATGATCAGGTCGTTCACCCGTCGCATCATGGTGCGCAAGTCGGTTGGCTTGGACGAGCCGGTGGAGCGCGTACCCCTCGGCTCGGAGTATCGGCCCATCCATACCGGCTGCATCCGCATACTCAACGTGCATCGAAGCGAAATGACCGTGGTTCTCTGCGCCGAGGCGATCCTGCACGAATCCACGCACAGCTTCCTGTCTGCGTATGAATCCATCCACGGCAAGTTCATGTCCTCGGAGATCCGGTTCAGGCCCGTCTCGCCATGGTCCGGGAACTACATTCCCAATCATTCGCTGGCACACGCGATCTTCGTCTACTACGCATTGCATGAGCTCTTCGATCATGCCCTGCGCGACGCCACGATCGAAGATGAGGCAATCCTGCGCAGCCTAAAACGCCGGCGCCTGGATGTTGCCGTGGGCTTCTGTCTCGGCCAGTCCCTGTCCAGCATGTTCCTGCTTGATGAGGTGGTGCCGCCGCGCTTCATGCAGATCGTCGATTGCATGCAGGAAAACATACGTCAGCGGTACAGGCAGAAAGCCATCCCACAACCGGAACGTCGGAGGGCTGCATGAGCCGCGCCATCGTCGTATTGCATACCAACCCCTTCGATGGCGTGGCCGAAGTGCTGCGCGGTCGCCCTGGCGTCACGTGTGTGCACCTGGATGAAATCAGCAAGCACTGGACCATCGGCGAAGGCCATGCGCCGACCGACATCGCGTATCCGGAGCCATTGCTTGCCTTATTCACCGATGCTTACGTGATCAACCGGGTCTTCGACTTCAACCACTGCGAGGCCGGACGTCGCCTGCAAGCGGCCGACCTGCATGGCCTGTGGGGCTACATCGCGTTGTCGGCGCTGCTCGAACGCGCACATACGCTGGCGCACGAGAACGGATCGAGGGGGGTAAGCAGATCACTGCTGCCCTTGAACGCACAGTGGTTCAAGCTGGCCGGCATCTGCAACGGGATCGCCTTCCCCGCATTCGAGTTTGGCTTTGGCCGTGTGGACCCGGACCTGTCCAAGCTGACCAATGCATTGCAGAAGTCACTGTGGTCATACTTTTCCTGGAAGACCGAAAACAGCCTCAACGAAGAAGAGAAGGACTGGCACAGGTTCTACGTGGATCGTCCCGAGGGCACTCCCGTCGTCTGCATCTACCACGAAGGCAACATCGAACTGCAGTTTCCACGTGGGAATGTGGAGGTGGATCGATCGCTGTACCAGCACATCGCCGACGGGGCCCGCCAGGCATTTGCAAGTGAAATGGGCGAGCTGCTGCTCTACGAGCGCGAGGATGCCCCGCCGCTGTTCTGTGCCTTCAGTCCATACATGGCCAATGCCACGCGCAGTGCGACCTTTGGCGATGCGGTGATGGAAACACTGGCGGCGTAGTGCTTCCACCGACCACAGCGGCCAGTCGAGGCGGTCGGCGACATCAACTGCAACCGATGCTCCGGTTCGTGCATCTTTGTAACTGACATCCACCAACGGAGCATCACCGTGAAGGAAATGATCCCGATCATGCTGTTCATCTGTATCGCCTACGCCGTTACCCGCGGCAGCGGCGTAACGGCAGGAGCGACTTCGTGTTGATGGCTCGCCTACCGCGCAATCAGGGGTCAAGATGATCGGCTACTACGCTCTCCTGGCGCTGCGCCGCCTTCGGCAGAACGCCATGGCTTACGCCGTCGTAGCGCTGGTTCTGGGCGCGGGTGTCGGCTGCACGATGATCATGCATTCGATCGTGCGCCAGATCACTCATGATCCTGCGCCCGGTCGCAGTGGGTACCTGTACCGTCCGGCGCTGGATGTGAGGCCGGAAGCGCAGCGTCGGGCGGGCGGCGAAGCGAGCGGCAATCTGACATGGCCGGATGCGCGGCAGTTGCTGGATGGGGGCAGGCAGTGGCCGCAGGTTGCCATGGCTGGTGGCCGGGCTGCCGTCAAGGATGCGAGCGGACGGCCCTTCAACGTCCGCGCGCGTTACGCCACCGACGGCGTGTTCACTGTATTGGGAATACCGCTCGAACAAGGCCGTGGGTGGACGCGCGCCGAAGGGGAGGGGGCACAACGCGTGGCAGTGGTCACCGCGCCGCTGCTCGCACGGGTGTGCAGTGCGGGGCCTTGCCTGGGCACGACCATTGAACTGGATGGGCATTCGTACCGCGTCATCGGCGTAACCAAGCCCTGGCACCCGGTCCCGATGTATCACGCAGACTTGCCGGGCAGCGCCTTTGCCGAGCCGGACGAGGTGTTTCTGCCGCTGGCGGCCGCGGTAGCGGACGACTTGGTGGTGGATGGCAGCATCTCGGCCTGGGGCGATGGCGGTGATACACCCCGGTTGGGCCCGACGATGGCCTGGCTGCAGCTCTGGACGTGGCTTCCGACCACCGACGATGTGCGGCAGTACGAACAGATGCTGCGTACCCACGCTCTCTTACGTGAGCTCCCTGCGGACCAGGCCAAGGTCTGGAGGATGGCCGATTGGCTGGATCTGAAGGGACTGGTCCCGCCCGATACTCGGATCCAGCTCTGGTTGTCCTACCTGTTGCTGGCTGTCTGCGTGACGAATGCTGGCGCGCTGCTTTACCTCACCCTCGACCGCCGTCGGCATGAAATGGCGATCCGCCGCGCCATCGGCGCACGGCGCGTTGATGTTCTGGTTCAGCTGCTGCTTGAAGCGGCCGTGGCAGGTGCCCTGAGCGGCGTGGTTGCCGTCGTGGTTTACGTGGGTGGGATGGAGTTCGTGCGGTCCAGCCGTGTGGTCGCATCCACGCTGACGGTGGTCGAGCCGGTCACTGCCGGGCTCGCCCTGCTCATCGGCGTTGCGGCCGCACTTGCGTGTGCAGCCGTGCCGGCACTTCGGCTCTGCACGCGCCAGGTCGCGGTACAGCAGATCGCAACAAGTCCATAGGGAATAGTCATGTTGATCCTCAAGGCATTGCGCCACTATCTTCCCGGCGCGCTGCTGCTGACCACGCAAGCCGCGCTGGCTTGCGCGGTGTGCATTCTGTCCCTCTCCGTGATCAGGGATAGTCAATCCCGATTGGGCGCACGCGTAAGCAGCGATGCGGAGCGCATCTGGATCGTGCATGCCGCCGACCCCGTGGGCAAACAGGCTTCGCCGGAGACAATCCGCGAAGACCTCGCGCTCCTCTCAAGGTTGGCGGGAGTCCAAGCCGCCGCGGCGGCCGATGCGATCCCGTTCGGCGGGCGATCCCGGCGGTTTGGCCTGTGCAACAGCGCAAAAGCCATGGAAGACGCCATTTCTGCGGGCTCCATCGAGGTGAAGGGCTGCCAGCAGCCCCCGGTCATCACCGCGACCGAGCGCTGGCTGTCCTCGATGGGTATCCCCGTGCTGCAGGGGCGGGACGCGGATCCTGCGGAGGTTGCCACGGGCGCTCGCGTGATTCTGTTGAGCCAGGCGCTTGCCCGCGTTCTATATGCCGACGAGCCGGCTGTGGGCCGTCAGGTTTACCTCGGTCCGGATGATGTGCGTACTGTGATCGGTGTGTTCGACGCCGTGGCGGGCCCTTCGCCCATGGGGAGCGAGGTCGACACCCAGTGGGCCGTCCAGCCAGGCTATCCGGGGGGAAGTCAGCGCTACTTTGCCATGCACGCCCAGCCAGGGCTGGGCCGGCAGGTCGTCGATGGTGCGATCGAGGGCCTGTATGGCCTTGAGGCTTACCGGATGCTGGATCCGGAGAAGGCGCGTTCGCTGGCGGAGTATCGTGATGAGTTCCTGCGGGCCGATACGTTCAAGGCCCGGCTGCTGGGTTCGATGACCGTGCTTGTGCTGGTGATCATGATGGTGGGGGTTTCCGGCATGGTCGGATCCTGGGTAAATCGGCGTCGCCGCGCCATCGGTATTCGCCGTGCACTAGGTGCCCGGCAGCGCGACATCCTCTCCTACTTCCTGGTGGAGAACCTGTTGCTGTCCGCGCCCGGTGCGCTTCTTGGCCTTGCCCTTGCAGCGGCCATCACGCATTTCTCCCGCTTGGAGGCACTCTCCAGCTGGGGTGCGGGCACCGCAGCCGTTGCAGTGTCCGTCGTCATGGTGACCAACGTGCTGGCCTGCCTGCAGCCCTCACTGCGGGCTGCACGACAGGAGCCCTTGGAGTTGCTGCGCGCGCGATGATCACCTCGGGGCGAGCAAGCCCTGCCGGGCCGGTCGAGGCACTGGGCGCCGAGGAGGATGGGCCACGGAAGACCCGCATCATCGCTGGCGGTCAGCAGGCTGTCTTGGCGTTGAGGGGGTGTCGGCAATCCACCTGATGGAGGAGGAGCCAAGGCCCCCAACCTCAGCCGGGCGCTCCAGGCCGGCAGTTGACCGCCGCGCTGGGGGCTGAGCCCATCCCAGCGCCTGATGATCGGCCTACACGGCGTGGAAGAGTTCGATATCCGTGAGATCGCCCAAGTGCCCTCACCTGGCAGGCACCGCTGGAGAGGTGGACCACCGACCAACCCTGAACCCGGCCTCCACCTGCGACAAAGTGAAGCAGCGCGTCACCGGGTCGCATGTGCCTTTCACGGATACCGGCCCAGACTGGTGCGGATTTCCAGAAACCAGTCGGAGGCGTCACGTGGACGCGTTGTTGTTGTCGCGGATCCAGTTCGGGTTCGTCATCAGTTTCCATGTGCTGTTCCCGGCCTTCACGATCGGTACCGCCAGCTGGCTGGCCTTTGTCGAATCGCGCTGGCTGCGTACCGGCAATCCGGTCTGGCGCGAGCTGTACTTCTTCTGGCAGAAGATCTTTGCCGTGTCCTTCGGCATGGGCGTGGTCAGCGGCATCGTCATGGCCTTCCAGTTCGGCACCAACTGGCCACGGCTGAGCGAGGTCGCCGGGACGGTGATAGGGCCGCTGCTGACCTATGAAGTGCTCACCGCGTTCTTCCTGGAGGCCAGCTTCCTGGGCGTGATGATGTTCGGCTGGGGCAAGGTCTCGCCGCGCCTGCATTTCTTCTCCACCTGCATGGTGGCGCTGGGCACGCTGGTCTCCACGTTCTGGATCCTGTCCTCCAACAGCTGGCTGCAGACGCCGGCCGGTTACGAAATCATCGACGGCATCGTGCACCCGCAGAACTGGTGGCAGGTGGTGTTCAACCCGTCCTTCCCGTATCGCCTGGCGCACATGGCCTTGGGCTCGTTCATCACCACGTGCTTCGTGATCGGCGGCGTGGGCGCGTGGTATCTGCGCAAGGACGTGCACCGCGAGGCCGGGCGCAAGATGCTGCTGGCGGCGGTCGGCTTCGCTGCGTTGACGGTCCCGGTGCAGATCTTCGTCGGCGACATGCACGGCCTGAACACGCTCAAGCACCAGCCGATGAAGATCGCGGCGATGGAAGCGCACTGGCACTCCGAAGGCGAGGGCAAGGGCGTCCCGCTGGTGGTGTTCGCGGTGCCCAATGAAAAGGCCGAACGCAATGACTACGAAATCGCGATCCCGCGCCTGGGCAGCCTGATCCTGACCCATTCGCTGGACGGCAGCTTCGAGCCGCTGACCTCGGTGCCCGCCAGTGATCGGCCCCCGGTGGTACCTGTGTTCTTCGCGTTCCGGGTGATGGTCGGGCTGGGCACGCTGATGCTGCTGCTGGCCTGGGTCTCCGCGTTCCAGTGGTGGCGCGGCAAACTGCTGCAGTCGCGCTGGTTGATCCGCGGCTGGAACTGGATGCTGCCCAGTGGCTTCATCGCGCTGATCTCGGGGTGGTTCGTGACCGAGATGGGCCGGCAGCCGTGGGTGGTCTACGGCGTGCTGCGTACCGCCGATGCGGTGGGCCCTCACAGCGCGTGGATGACTGCGTTGTCGCTGGGCGTGTACATCGTCGGCTATGCGTTCGTGTTCGGTTGGGGCGTCTGGTACCTGGTGAAGATCATCCGTACCGGTCCCAAGCCGCACGATCCGGCGCCGAAACTGGATGCCGGCAGCCACACCCCGGCGCGGCCGCTGTCCGGTGCCGATGAACCGCTGGAGGAGCGCTGAGATGGAAATGACGACCTGGCTGCCCGTGGCATGGTTCGCGGTGATCGGTTTTGGGGTGCTGATGTACGTGGTGCTGGATGGCTTCGTCCTCGGCATCGGCATCCTCGCGCCGATGGCCGAGGATGAAGAACAGCTCGACATCATGATGAACACCGCCGCCCCGATCTGGGACGGCAACGAAACCTGGCTGGTGCTGGGCGGGGCCGGCCTGATGGCGGCCTTCCCGAAGGCTTACGCGGCGCTGCTGTCGGCGCTGTACCTGCCGGTCCTGCTGCTGGTGGTGGCGCTGGTATTCCGTGGCGTGGCGTTCGAATTCCGCTTCAAGGCGCACCGCTCGCGCAAACTGTGGAGCGTGGCGTTCGGCTTGGGGTCGCTGCTGGCCGCCTTCGCGCAGGGCGTAATCCTGGGCGCGCTGGTGCAGGGCCTGCAGGTGGTGGACGGCCGTTACGTCGGCGGCGCGTTCAGCTGGTTCAGCCCGTTCTCGATGCTGACCGGCGCGGCGGTGGTGTTCGGTTACGCGCTGCTGGGCAGCACGTGGCTGATCCTCAAGACTGAAGGCCGCGAGCAGACCTTCGCCCGCACCTTGACCCGCCCGCTGGTGGTGGCGGTGATCGTGTTCATGGGGCTGGTCAGCGCCTGGCTGCCGTTCCTGGATTCGCGCCTGATGGCGCGCTGGTTCAGCGATGGCAATTTCTGGTGGCTCTCTCCCGTGCCGTTGCTGACCCTGGCGGTCGCCACGGCACTGTGGCGCAGCGCGATGCACCCCAAGCGCGACCTGCCGCCGTTCCTGTTGACGCTGGCCCTGTTCGTGCTGGGCTTCATCGGCCTGGTGCTGGGCATGTGGCCCTACCTGCTGCCGCCGAGCATGACCTTGTGGCAGGCGGCCGCGCCGGCATCGTCGTTGAGTTTCAGCCTGGTCGGGCTGGTGATCCTGCTGCCGGTGATCCTGGGCTATACGGCGTGGTCATACCGGGTATTCCGCGGCAAGGTGCGGGCGGATGTGGGGTATCACTGAGGAAAGCGCGGTGGCTATTCCCGGTTCCGTGTGGGCGAGGGCGGTCAGACCCTGCCCGGACGCGCCGTAAACCCATCCATGGGGGCTCGTGAGCGGCTTGCACGTGTACGCAGTCCTGCGTACACGGCAAGACCGGGGTTGGGCGTCCTGCCCAACCCGCCCGACGCGTGCGTCGGGCCCATGCCGCTCCAACGGTCCCGGCAGGGTCTGACCGCCCTCGCCCTGCAGAGTTTGCGTCGTCGGTTGGAAGAAGCCAGCCGCAAAAGAAGGGTCAAAGGCAGCCGACCAGCGGTCGGCTCTACCAGAGCCAGAGCGTGGCATCGCCAGATGCATCGGGAAGAAACAAACAGCGTCGACCCGGCACTGCATTTGATGTTCACCATGCGCACCAGCCAACTGTGGAAGGGGCGGTGTGGGTGGGGTGGCGGGACCATGTGTTGCCATGGATGGCAATGAGCTTACATGGGTGAAGGCGCATTGCTCGCGAGGCACTGCCTCGCATGCGACTGAACGCACAGCCGTCAGCGGCTGGGCCGGGCCGCGGAGCGGGACTTGCAGCGGGTCCCGATACCCCACCCACGCCGACCCAGGCCAGGCACGACCGGCAAATCAAGGCTTTTGGCTCAGCCGTGCAGCCCCTCGATCTCCACCAGCAGCTCCGCACGACACACCTCGGCGTGCAACACCACGAACGGCGGCGCCGTCGGCAGTGCCGCCATCTGCGCCGCCACCGCCGCCATATCCTCCGCACGACGCACATACACCTTCAGCACCGACGTCGAACCCAACACCGGTGACAGCGACGGCCGCTGACCGCGCGCCGTCTCCACCAGACTCTGCAGATTCGTCAGCGTCTCCCGCAACTGCTCATCCACCGCCCCCGTGTGCTGCGACACATGCCCCACGATCGCCGCCGTCCCCGACTGCAGCAACGGCAGGCCCGTGGCCAACGGCGGCAGCAGCGCCCGCGAAAAACTCGGCGACTGTGGCCCGTACTGGCGTGGATAGCGGAACGCGCTCACCTGGCGCGGATTCTCCAACGGCTGGCCCGGCTCGCGTGCCGACAACCAGTACACCTGCAGCCGACGCTCGCCATCGAAACGGCCAATGCAGGTCGCCGCCGGCAGCGCAGCTTCATCCAGCTCACGCAGGCCCCGCACGCGGCCCACGCAGAAACGCCGGTAGCGCTCCTGATCACCCTCGCCCTCGGTCACCGCATCCAGATAGTTCCAGGTCCGCAACAGATGCGGATACCCGCAGCGCGACAGGAACGCGCTCATCCGCGCGTAGGCCTCGGCCGCGGCGGTCTCGATGTCGCTGTCGATCTCGTCGATGTCCAGCACCCCGAACAGCAGCTGGCCGTTGTGCGACCAGCGCACGCCGTCGGTGACGCCGTGCTCGACGGGGGTATCGCCGCGCCAGACCTCGATCTGCGCCGGGCCTTGCTCCGCCAGTGGTACCTGCAGCCAGCGCGGGTCATCCAGCGTGGTGCGGGGCAGGCCGAAGCCGAACACGGCCAGCGTCTGTGGGTCGGCCAGGGCCGCGTCACGCTGCGCCGCCGGGACGTAGGCGACATGGAACAACGCAGATCCGGAGGAAAGGGGGGCGACTGCCGGGGCCGTTGCGTTGTCGATCGTGTTGCTCATTTCAGAATGTGAATGCTGCCAGTGCCGAGAGTGTCATGATAGCGTGCGCTCCTTTCTCGGCACCGCCACCGGTGCCAGGCGATGTCGACGACAGGCGTGGAATGGCTGGCATGGGGGGCCGTTCTGCGTTGCCACCATGGCTCGTGCCTTCTCTTGGTACCCATCCATCATGTTGGCGGGAATGATTGAGTTTTCAGTAATCGATTGGGCGGCGTGGGCGCCGGGCATCACGACCCGGGCGGAGTGGCAGGCGTGGGCGAAGGCCCCTTGGCTGCCGGCCGGCGACGATACCCCGGCGTTGTCCGAAGTGCCGGCCATGCAGCGGCGCCGGATCGAACGGCTGGGGCGCATGGCGATCCAGACCGCGTGCTGGTGCGAGCAGCCCGACGACGGTGGCCAGGCGCCGCTGGTGTTCGCCTCGCGCCATGGCGATGTGGCCCGCTCGATGGAACTGCTCAACACCTTGAGCGCGGACCAGCCGATGTCGCCGACCGGCTTCGGGCTGTCGGTCCACAACGCGATCGCCGCGCTGTACTCGATCGCCCGCGGGCATCGGGGCAACTATCTGGCCCTCGCGGCCGGCCGCGCCACGGTCGAGACCGCCTGCGTCGAGGCCTTCGGGCTGCTCGCCGATGGCGCGCCCGAGGTGCGGCTGGTGGTCTATGAATCCCCCTTGCCACCGATCTACGCCGGCTTCGCCGACGAGCCCGACCCGTTCTTCGCCTGGTGCTGGCGGCTGGGCCCGGCTGACGGTCCGGGCACCCGGCTGTCGCTGGGCTGGGGCGCCGGCGGCGAGGACCGACCCTCCCAGGGGCTGCCGCACGGTCTGGAAGCCCTGCGTTTCCTGCTCGACGGCGGGCCTGCGCTGGGGCTGGATGCCGACGGCCAGCATTGGACCTGGCAGCGCCATGGCTGAGCGTTGGCCGGCCCGGATCAACCGTACCTGGCGGGTGCTGGGCACGGGCCTGAGCTTTGCCGCCTTCGGGATCGGCGGGCTGGTGCTGGGCGGCCTGCTGTTCCTGTCGCTGCTGCTGATCCGCGATCCGGTGCGCCGGCGCGTGCTGGCCCGGCGGCTGGTGCAGGCCGGGTTCGCCACCCACGTGGGCCTGATGCACCGGCTCGGGCTGATGACGTATGACATCCGCGGGGGCGAGCGCCTGCAGCGCAACGGTCTGCTGATCCTGGCCAACCACCCGACCCTGATCGACGTGGTGCTGTTGATCGCCCAGCTTCCCAATGCTGACTGCGTGGTCAAGCAGGCGGTGGCGCGCAACCCGTTCATGCGCGGCCCGGTCCGGGCAGCGGGCTATGTCTCCAATGACGACGGTGCCGGGCTGGTCGACGACTGCATCGCCGCGGTCCGGGCCGGCGGCAACCTGGTGATCTTCCCCGAGGGCACCCGCACGGTGCCCGGCCAGCCGCCGAAGCTGCAGCGCGGGGCGGCCAACATCGCCGTGCGGGGCCGGCTGGACATCACCCCGGTGCGGATCACCTGCACCCCGCCGACCCTGACCAAGGGCGAGAAATGGTATCGTGTGCCATCACGGCGATTTCACGTTCAGCTGGAAGTCGGGGAAGATCTCCCGATTGCCCCGTTTCTGAACGAGACCGGCGATGCGCCCAGGGGGGATGCCTTGGCGGCCAGGCGTGTGACCGATCATCTTGCCCATTACTTCGACTTCGCTGGAGACCCGACCCGTGCAGGCACTTGAGCACGAGATCAAGGAATTGATCATTTCATCGCTTTCACTGGAAGACATTACTCCCGAAGACATCGATCCCGCCGCCCCCCTGTTCGTCGAGGGGTTGGGCCTGGATTCGATCGACGCGCTGGAACTTGGATTGGCCCTGCAGAAAAAGTACGGTGTCAGCCTGTCAGCCGATTCGGAAGAGACCCGTCGCCATTTCTCCAGCGTGCGTGCCCTGAGCGAGTTTGTCGCCGCACGCCAGCCGTCCTAACGGCGCGTCAGGATTTACCCATGACCAAGACCGAACTTTTCGAGCGCATCGTCAAGATCCTCAAGGACAGCTTTGAGATCGAGCCGAGCCGCATCACGCCCGCCGCGCGCCTGTACGACGACCTGGACATCGACAGCATCGACGCGGTCGACCTGATCGTGCAGCTCAAGCCGCTGCTCGGCCGCAATCTGCAGCCGGAAGCGTTCAAGCAGGTGCGTACCGTGCAGGACATCGTCGATGTGGTGCACGGGCTGTTGCCCGGTCAAGCGGCCGCCTGACGGCCATCGCTGAAGACTGACCATGGTCCGGGTACGCGTCGCGGCATTTGCGTTGCTGTCGCTGGCATACCCGCTGGTGGTCTACCTGTCGCTGGGCCGGTTCGAGCCACGCTGGTTGTCGCTGCTGCTGTTCACCCTGGCCGCGCTGCGCGCGCTGACCACCCGCCAGGCGGTGTGGTGGGTGGCCGCGCTCGGCACCGGCCTGCTGGCCCTGATCGCCACGGCCTTCAACGAGGCGCTGCCGCTGAAGCTGTACCCGGCACTGGTGAACGCGGTGATGCTGGTGATCTTCGCTACCAGCCTGCGCTTCGGGCCCAGTGCCGTGGAGCGCCTGGCGCGGTTGAGCGAGCCGGATCTGCCGCCGTTCGCGGTGCTCTATACCCGCCGCGTCACCTGGATCTGGTGCGGCTTTTTTGTTCTCAATGGAAGTCTGGCCCTGGCCACGGCGCTGTGGGCGTCCAACCAGGTCTGGGCGTTCTACAACGGAGTGTTGGCCTACGTGATGATGGGTGCGCTGTTTGGCGGGGAGTGGCTGGTCCGGCGACGGGTCAAGGCGGCGCACGCGCATGGCTGAGTGGATCGCACTGGACCGGTTGGCGCTGGCGCCGCGGCCCGGCCGCATCGTCGGCATCGTCGGCGACACCGTGGTGGACCACCCGCAGTTCCGTGCGCAGGTGCTGCGCTGGCAGCAGGCGTTCGCGCGGGCGCCCGGCACCGACTGGGCACTGTATTTCGATGACACGCTCACCTTCGCCGCCGCCCTGCTGGGCGCCTGGCATGCCGGCAAGCGCGTGTTCCTCGGCGGCGACAACCTGCCGGCCACGCTGGAAGGGCTGAGCCCGCGCGTGGCCGGATTCGCCGGTGACGTGCCGGCGCGGTACACACCGCTGCAGCCCGATGCAGAGGTCGATCCGGCGCGGGTGCTGCAGCCGCTGGATGAGGCGCTGCTGGAGCTGGTGGTGTTCACCTCCGGCAGCACCGGCGCGCCGAGCGCGATCGTCAAGCGCATGCGCCAGCTGACCCGCGAGGTGGATGCGCTGCAGGCCGCCTTCGGCGAGCAGCTCGATGGCGCGCAGGTGCAGGGCACGGTCTCGCACCAGCACATCTACGGGCTGCTGTTCCGGGTGCTGTGGCCGCTGGTGGCCGGGCGCGCGATCCAACCGCGGCGGTTCTTCCACGAAGACCTGGTCAGCGCGCTGGGCGGCCAACCGTCGGTGCTGGTGGCCACCCCGGCCCATCTCAAACGCCTGCCCGAGCAGCTGGACTGGTCCTCGCTGGGCGGCCAGCTGCGCGCGGTGTTCTCCTCCGGCGGGCCGCTGCCGACCGAGGCCGCGCTGCAGGTGCGCGCCTTGATGGGCGTGGCGCCGACCGAGGTGTTCGGCAGCAGCGAGACCGGTGGCATCGCCTGGCGCCGCTGGAGTGCCGAACAGCCGCAGTGGCATCCGCTGCCGGGCGTGGCGTGGCGGATCGACGCGGGCTGCCTGGCGGTCCGCTCGCCGCACCTGGACGGCGACGACTGGTGGTTGACCCAGGATCGGGCCGTGGCCGATGACGGCCACAGTTTCCGCCTGCTCGGCCGCGCCGACCGCATCGTCAAGATCGAAGAGCGCCGCGTCTCGCTGGATGGCCTGGAGCAGCAGCTGCGTGCGCACCCCGCGGTGCAGGACGTGCGCGTCCTGGTGCTGCCCGGCGCGCGCGAACAGCTGGCCGCCGTGGTGGTGCCGCAGGCTGCAGGTGCCGCCCAGTGGAACGATGCCGAGCGCCGCCGCCAGGCGCAGCAGCTCATCGCACACCTGGCCCGCAGCCACGATGCCGTGACCCGGCCGCGTCGCTGGCGTTTCATCGACGAACTGCCTTTCAACGCGCAGGGCAAGGTCACGGTCGCGGCATTGGCTGCACTGTTCCGCCCGGTGCTGCCCACGGCCGAGTGGCAGCAGCGCGATGCCACCACCGCGGCGCTGCAGTTCGTGCTGGATCCGGACCTGGTCGCGTTCGACGGGCACTTCCCGCAGGCGAAGATTCTGCCGGGCGTGGTCCAGCTGGACTGGGCGATCCACTACGGCCGCAGCGCGTTCACGATGCCGCCGCGGTTCCTGCGGATGGACGCGGTGAAGTTCCAGCACGTGGCGCGCCCGGGCGACCGCCTGCAGCTGAGCCTGGGCTGGGATGCAGCCAAGTCCGCCATGAGCTTCCGCTATGTCTCCGACCATGGCGTGCACGCCAGCGGCCGGGTGGTGTTCGGCGATGCGTGAGGACACCGGTACCCGCGTGAGCAGGCCGGCCTTCGCCCCGTTGGTGGTGATCCCGGTATACGACCACGCGCACGCGATCGGCGCGGTGGTGCAGGGTGTGCTGGCCAGTGGCGTGCCGTGCCTGCTGGTTGACGACGGTTCTCACTTGCCGTGCGCGCAGGTGCTCGATGCGCTGGCGCGCGCGCACGCACCGCAGGTCACGCTGCTGCGGCTGCCGATCAACCAGGGCAAGGGCGGCGCGATGCTGGCTGGCTTCGCCGAAGCGGCGCGCCTGGGGTACACCCACGTGCTGCAGATCGATGCCGATGGCCAGCATGAAACCGCCGACATCCCGCGCTTCGTGGCGCTGTCGCAGGCGCAGCCGGAGGCGGTGATCTGCGGCATCCCGGTCTACGACGCCAGCGTGCCGAAGGCGCGCCTGTATGGGCGCTATGCCACGCATATCTGGGTCTGGATCAATACGTTGTCGCTGCAGATCCGCGATTCGATGTGCGGCTTCCGGCTGTACCCGCTGGCACCGGTGACGCGCCTGATCGGCGAGGAAACCATCGGCCGGCGCATGGACTTCGACAGTGAGATCCTGGTGCGGCTGTTCTGGCGTGGCATCAAGGTGATCAGCGTGTCGACCGCGGTCACCTATCCCAGCGATGGCGTGTCGCACTTCGATGTCTGGCGCGACAACGTGCGCATCAGCCGCATGCATGCGCGCCTGTTCTTCGGGATGCTGTGGCGCGCGCCGCGGCTGCTGTGGCAGCGCATCGCGGGTCCGCGCGCATGACCACGCCCGCACCCGGAAGCGCGCCGCACTGGGCCGACATCGGCGAGTCCACCTCGGCCGCCGGCGTGCTGTTCCTGTGCTGGGTGCATCGGTGGTTCGGCCGTTGGCCGTTCCGCCTGTGCGTCTACCCGGTGGTGCTCTGCCATTGGCTGACCAACCGGGTCGCGCGCGAATCCTCGCTGCAGTACCTGCAGCGCCTGCAGGCGCATACCGGCGTGTTCGCCTCGGCACCGGGACGCTGGCAGAGCCTGAAGCACTTCGCGCTGTTTGCCGACACCATGCTCGACAAGCTGCTCGGCCTGGGTGGCCGCTATCCACCCGAGCACATCTACCTGCAGCGCGACCTGGTCCTGGACAAGATCGCGCGCCGCGAAGGCGGCCTGATCCTCACCGCGCACATCGGCTGCCTGGAGCTGTGCCAGGTATTGGCCGAGCGGGTGCCGGGCTTCCACATCACCGTGCTGGTGCACACCGCCCACGCGCAGCGCTTCAATCGCCTGATGCAGCGGCTCGATCCGCTGGCCTCGGTGGAGCTGCTGCAGGTCACCGACATGGGCCCGGCCACCGCGGTCGAACTGCAGCGCCGGGTGGAGGCGGGCGGCTTCGTGGCCATCGTCGGCGACCGCGTGCCGTTGCGTGGCGGGCGCACCGTACCGGCCCCGTTCCTCGGCCACACCGCGCAGTTCCCGATCGGCGCCTATGTGCTGGCCGCGGCGCTGGCCTGCCCGGTCTACACCATGGCCTGCCTGCATCATGGCCGTGGCTACCAGGTGCGCTTCGAACAGTTCACCGACCGCATCGTATTGCCGCGCGGTTCGCGTGACGCCGCGCTGACCGCGCAGGCCGAGCATTTCGCCCGGTGGCTGGAAGTTCAGGTCACCCAGGCACCCTTGGACTGGTTCAATTTCTTCCCCTTCTGGGATCAGGCATCTCATGGCAAGTAAGGCCGATCAGGCACCCTCCGTCCGCTTCGGCGATGCGCCGCTGACCATCGAAGACGTGGTCGCGCTGTCGCAGCGCCAGGCCCGGGCCGTCGTCACCGACGATGCCGCATTCACCGCGCGGATCCAGCGCGGCGCGGATTTTCTCGATCGCCTGCTGCGCGAAGATGGCGTCATCTACGGGGTGACCACCGGCTACGGCGATTCGTGCACGGTGAACATTCCGCCGGCACTGGTGGCCGAGCTGCCGCATCACCTGTTCACCTATCACGGCTGTGGCCTGGGGCGCTTCCTGGATCCGCAGGAAACCCGCGCGGTGATCGCCGCGCGCCTGGCCTCGCTGGTGCGCGGCATGTCCGGGGTCAGCCACCCGCTGCTGCAGGGCCTGGCCACGCTGCTGCACCACGATGTGCTGCCGCTGATTCCCGCCGAGGGCTCGGTCGGCGCCAGTGGCGATCTGACCCCGCTGTCCTACGTGGCCGCGGTGCTGTGCGGCGAGCGCGAAGTGATGTACCAGGGCGCGCGCCGCCCGGCCGCCGAGGTGCTGGCCGAGATCGGGATGACCCCGCTGCGGTTGCGCCCCAAGGAAGGCCTGGCGATCATGAACGGCACCGCCGTGATGACCGCGCTGGCCTGCCTGGCGTATGACCGCGCCGATTACCTGACCAAGCTCGCCACGCGCCTGACCGCGTTCAACGTGCTGGCCAGCGACGGCAACGCGCACCATTTCGATGAAATGCTGTTCGCCGCCAAGCCCCATCCGGGCCAGACGCAGATCGCCGCGCGCCTGCGCCAGGACCTGCACAGCGACCGCCCGCCGCGCAATGAACAGCGCCTGCAGGACCGGTACTCGCTGCGCTGCGCCCCGCACGTGATCGGCGTGGTGCAGGACGCACTGCCGTTCTTCCGCCAGCTGATCGAAACCGAGCTCAACAGCGCCAACGACAATCCGCTGATCGACGTCGAAGGCGAGCGCATCCTGCATGGCGGCCACTTCTACGGGGGCCATATCGCCTTTGCGATGGATGCGCTGAAGAACACCATCGCCAACCTGGCCGATCTGCTCGACCGGCAGATGGCCCTGGTGGTGGACGCGCGCTTCAACCACGGCCTGCCGGCCAACCTGTCGGCCGCCACCGGTGAGCGTGCGGCGATCAACCATGGCCTGAAGGCGCTGCAGATCAGCGTCTCGGCCTGGACCGCCGAAGCGCTCAAGCAGACCATGCCGGCCTCGGTATTCTCCCGTTCCACCGAATGCCACAACCAGGACAAGGTCAGCATGGGCACCATCGCCGCGCGCGATTGCCTGCGCGTGATCGAACTGACCGAACAGGTCGTCGCCGCGCTGCTGATCACCGCCCGCCAGGGCGTGGCCCTGCGCGAGCGCGTCGGCATGAAGGCGACCCTGCACGGCGACCTGGCTGCGATGTACCAGGACCTGTCCGCGCGCATCGCCCTGATCGAGGAAGACCGCGCGCTGGATGGCGAGCTGCGCGCCCTGCTGGACGATATCCGCGCACAGCGCTGGGAGCTGTATGTCGACGCCTGAGCTGAGCTTCGAGGTGGCGCTGTCGCCGGCCTTCCACGACTGCGATGCGATGCAGGTGGTCTGGCATGGCAACTACTTCAAGTACTTCGAGATCGCGCGCTGCGCGCTGCTGGAGCGCCACGACTACGACTACCCGCAGATGCGCGATTCCGGGTACCTCTGGCCGGTGGTCGATGCGCGGGTGAAGTACATCCGGCCGCTGCTGTACGGTCAGGCGCTGCGCGTGCGCGCCACGATCACCGAGTGGGAGAACCGCTTGAAGATCGCCTACGAGATCCTGGATGCGGACAGCGGCACCACGCTGACCCGCGCCCATACCATCCAGGTCGCGGTCGACGCGGCCACCAATGAAATGCTCTACCTGTGCCCGCCGGTACTGTGGGAGCGTCTGGGAGTGCAACCGCAATGAACCGTTTCCTGCGCACGCTGTGCGTGCTGGTGATGCTGGCGGTGGTCGCCCCGGCGTGGGCCGCCACCGATGTGGAGGTCGTCAAACAGCGCGTGGCCAAGGTCGACGTGCTGCGCGGCGAGTTCACCCAGGAGAAGCAGGTCGCCGGCTTCAAGAACCCGCTGCGCTCGCAGGGCCGCTTCGTGCTGGCCCAGGCGCATGGGGTGATCTGGACCACGCTCAAGCCGTTCCCCTCCGAGGTGGTGGTCACCCGTGACCGCATCCTCAGCCGGCAACGCGATGGCAGCAGCCGGGTCGAAATGGATGGCCGCCAGCAACCAGCGATGCGCTCGGTCAACGCGATCATGTTCGCGCTGATGAGCGGCGATGCGCAGGCGCTGTCGGCGCAGTTCACGGTCAAGGTCGAGGTGCTGCCGGGCAACGCCTGGAAGATGCAGCTGACCCCGCGCTCGGCGATGCTCGGCAAGGTGTTCGCGCAGCTCACCCTGAGCGGCGACCGCTACGTGCGCGAAGTCCAGATCAACGAGGCCAACCAGGACGTCACCCGCATCCACTTTGCGGGCATGAGCGAGACGCCGGCCACGCTGAGCGCGGACGAGGGCGGCAGGTTTGAATGACGTGCTGACCTCGAACGGACGCCTGCAGCGCATCTGGCGCTGGCTGGCCATTGTGTGGCTGCTGGTGCTGGTCGGCCTCGGCGTGCAGCAGTGGCAGCTGTGGAAGAGCGAATCCCGGATCGACACCGACATCCTCGCGCTGTTGCCACAGGACGCGCATGACCGCCTGTTGTCCGATGTCACCCGGCGTATCGCCGATGCCAATGCACGTCAGATCGTGGTGCTGCTGGGCAGCACCGATGCGGCACGGACCAAGGCGGCCGAGGCGGCCTTCCGCGGCACCATCAAGGCAGAGCAGGGCGCGGCCCCGCTGCTGCAGCAGAGCGGTTCGATCGAGGGCTGGTTTGATCAGGCCCGCGCGTTCTACGCACCGTATCGCGACCGCCTGCTGACCAGTGCACAGCGCGAGCGCCTGCAGGACGAACCCACCGAGGGCCTGGCAGCATCGGCACTGGCGGCGCTGTACGGTCCGATGGGCGCACCGCGCCTGACCGAATGGCGCCAGGATCCGCTGTCGCTGTGGCCGCAGTGGTGGCAGGAACGCGCGCTGGGCTCGGGCCTGCAGATGGGCGATGACGGCCTGCTGGAAGCCGACGGCAAGCATTGGTCGATCGTGCAGTACGACACGGTCGGTTCGGCCTTCAAGCTCGACGGCGAGCGGCACATCGATCTGCTGCTGGACACGGCCGCGGAAGCCGCCACCAAGCAGGCGCCGGGCCTGGAGGTGCTGCGTGCCGGTGTGCCGCTGCATGCCGAGGCGGCGGCGGTGCAGGCCAGCTGGGAAATCAATACGATCGGCTGGGGCTCGCTGGCGGCGGTGCTGCTGCTGGTGTGGCTGGCGTTCCGCTCGCTGCGCCCGATCCTGCTGGTCGCCGCCTCGCTGCTGATCGGCTGCGGTGTCGCGCTGGCGGTGACCGTGCTGGTGTTCGGCAAGGTGCACGTGCTGACCCTGGTGTTCGGTGCGTCGCTGGTCGGCGTTGCCGAGGACTACGGCATCCACTGGTTCGCCTCGCGCCAGGCCGAACCCGCCGACCGCCGCTGGAAGCTGCTGCGGCATCTGCTGCCCGGGTTGTGGCTGGCCCTGCTGACCAGTGCGCTGGCCTATCTCGCGCTGGGCCTGGCGCCGTTCCCGGGCCTGCGCCAGATGGCGCTGTTCTCGGTGGTCGGCCTCGCGGCCGCGTTCCTCACCGTGATCTTCTGGTTCCCGTGGCTGGATGGCGGCGAGATCCGCCGCACCGCGTTCGCCCGCTGGCTCGGCGCCACGCTGGAGCGCTGGCCGCGCCTGCAGGGGCGCAGGGCCGCGCTGTTCCTGGGCGTGGTCACCGTGCTGTCCGTGCTCGGCATCGCCCGCCTGCAGACCAACGATGATCTGCGCAGCCTGCAGTCGTCGCCGCCCGCGCTGATCGCCCAGCAGATCCGCATCAGCCAGATGCTCGGCATGCCCAGTCCGGCCCAGTTCTACCTGGTGCAGGGCGACACCGCCGAACAGGTGCTGCAGCGCGAAGAAGCGCTGATCGACCGGCTGCGCGTGCTCGAGGCAGACAAGCAGATCGGGGGGTACCGCGCGATCAGCGATTGGCTGCCTTCGCAGCAGCGGCAGCACGCCGACGCCGCGTTGACTGCCAGGGTCGAGCCGCAGGTGCTGGCCCAGGTCGGTGAGGCCGTGGGTGAGCCACTGCTGCGCCCGGCCTACGCCGCGCAGGATCTGCAGGCCGAGGCCTTCCTCGCCTCGCCGGCGGCGAGGCCGTTCCGCCACCTGTGGCTGGGCACGGTCGGGCAGGGCGTGGCCTCGGTGGTGATGGTCGACGACCTCTCGCGCGCCGATGCGCTGACGCTGCTGGAAGCGCAGGCCAAGGGCATCGACGGCGTGCGCTGGGTCGACCGCACTGCCGATTTCTCGGGGCTGCTCAAGCACTACCGCAAGCTGATGAGCGGCCTGCTGCTGATCGGCATCGCGCTGGTGTTCGCGGTGCTGTACTGGCGCTACCGCGGGCAGGCCTGGCGCGTGCTCGCGCCGACCCTGGTCGCCGGCGCGCTGACGCTGGCGCTGCTGGGCCTGTTCGGGCAGCCGCTGCAGCTGTTCAACGTGCTCGCCTTGATGCTGCTGCTCGGCATGGGCATCGATTACGGCATCTTCCTGATCGAACACCGCGGCGATGCCAGTGCCTGGCTCGCGGTCTGCGTTGGGGCGGCCAGTACCTGGCTGTCCTTCGGCCTGCTCGGGCTGTCGGCCACGCCGGCGCTGCGCGCGTTCGGGTTGACCCTGCTGTTCGGCATCGGCCTGGTCTGGCTGATTTCGCCGCTGTTCCGCCCACCGCCGCACGACGCACCGCACTGAGCGACCGCGTTTTCCCCTTTCATGATCTGATCAAGGATGTATCCGATGAACCTGCACGTGGAACGTACTGACATCCTGGTCATCGGCGCCGGCCCGGCCGGTTCCGTGGCCGCTGCGATGCTGCGCCAGCAAGGTCGCCAGGTGCTGATCCTGGAGCGCCAGCAGTTCCCGCGCTTCTCGATCGGCGAGAGCCTGTTGCCGCAGAGCATGGAGTACATCGAGGCCGCCGGTCTGCTGCAGGATGTGGTGCAGGCCGGGTTCCAGTACAAGAACGGCGCGGCCTTCGTGCGCGGCGAGGCGACCACCGAGTTCGACTTCCGCGACAAGTTCTCGCCTGGCTGGGGCACCACCTATCAGGTGCAGCGCGCCGACTTCGATGACGTGCTGGCGCGCGGTGCCGAGCGCATGGGTGCCACGCTGCGCTTCGGCGATGAAGTGCTGTCGGTGCAGCCCGGGCGCCCGGCGCAGGTGCAGGTGCGCCGCCCGGATGGCAGCGAATACACCATCGAAGCCGGCTTCATCCTCGATGCCAGTGGCTTCGCCCGGCTGCTGCCGCGCCTGCTGAAGCTGGAGTCGCCGTCGAACTTCCCGGTGCGCGGCGCGATCTTCTGCCACGTGCGCGACCACATTCCAGCCGGCGCGGGTTTCGACCGCAACAAGATCCTGATCACCACCCATCCCGAGCACGTGGACGTGTGGTACTGGACGATTCCGTTCTCCAACGGCTGCTGCTCGCTGGGCGTGGTGGCCGAGCCGGCCTTCTTCGAACGCTACCCCGGTACCGATCTGGAGAAGCTGCAGGCGATCGTCGGCGAAGACCCGAACCTCACCCGACTGCTCAGGAATGCCGAGTGGGCGGTGCTGCCGGTGCGCACCATCACCGGGTATTCGGCCAACGTCTCTTCGTTGTGGGGCGAGGGCTACGCGCTGCTGGGCAATGCCGGCGAGTTCCTGGACCCGGTGTTTTCCTCGGGCGTGACCATCGCCTTCAAATCGGCGCAGCTGGCCAGCGATTGCCTGGCACGCGAACAGGCCGGCGACACGGTGGACTGGGAGCAGGACTTCTCGGTGCCGCTGCGCGCCGGCGTGAAGACCTTCCGGCGCTTCGTCGAGGCCTGGTATGCCGGCGGCTTCCAGAAGATCATCTACCATCCCGATCCGCAGCCGGAGGTACGCCGCATGATCTCCTCGATCCTGGCCGGCTACGCGTGGGACACGCAGAACCCGTATGTCGCCGATGCCAGTGGCCGGCGCCTGCGCGTATTGGAGGAACTGTGCAGCGCCTGATCCTGACCCTGTTGCTGAGCCTGCTGCTGGCCGCGTGTGCCAGCACCCGGATGCCCACGCCGCTGGTACAGCTGCCCACGCTGCAGCTGGCGCCCTCGGCGTTGCCGCAGCCGGTGCAGCTGCAGCAGCGCCTGCAGTTCCGCTTCGGCAGCCACGAGCGCGAGCTGGACGCACTGCTGGAAGTGGATGCCGGGCAGGTGCGGCTGGCCGTACAGGTCATGGGCCAGACCGGCGTGCGCATGGTCTGGGACGGGCAGCACCTGGAACAGACCCGTGCGCCGTGGCTGCCGCCGCAGGTGCGCGGTGAACGCGTGCTGGACGACCTGCAGTTCTCGCTCTGGCCGGCGGCGGCGATCCGCGCCGCGCTGCCGGCCGGCTGGACCCTGCAGGAGACCGATGGCGTGCGGAGCCTGGAGCAGGGCGGCAAACCCTGGCTGGTGCGCGACACGCTGCCCGATGGCCGCGTGCGCCTGCGCAACCTGGCCGAGGGCTATGAACTGGTGATCGAATCGATGGACATGGGGCAGGGCCAAGAGTGAGCAGCAGTGCGGTCTATCTGAACGAACTGGGCGTGATCTGTGCGCTGGGCGCCGACCGCGCCGAGGTGCGCGGCGGCCTGTTCGCGCCACAGCCCGGCGGATTGCGCGACAACGATGCCATCCTGCCCGGCCGCACGCTGGCGCTGGGCGAGGTCCATGCGCCGTTGCCGGACCTGGCCGAGCTGCCGGTGGCGCTGCGTGGCCGCAACAACGGCCTGCTCGACGCGGCGCTCGGCCAGATCCGCGAGGCCGTCGCTGCCGCCGTGGCCCGCTTTGGTGCCGAGCGCGTGGCGGTGATCATCGGCACCAGCACCTCGGGCATCGGCGAATCGGAGAGCGCGCTGCGCAGCTACCATCGCGACGGCACATGGCCGGCCGATTTCCATTATGCGCAGCAGGAAATGGGGACCGCCGCGCGCTTCGTGCGCGAGCGGATCGGCAGTACCGGTCCGGCGTGGACGATCTCCACCGCGTGTTCCTCCAGCGCCAAGGCGCTGATGTCGGCCGCGCGCCTGCTGCAGGCCGGCGCGGTCGATGCGGTGGTCGCCGGCGGCGCGGATTCGATGTGCCGCTTCACCGTGGCCGGGTTCAGCGCGCTGGAGTCGGTCTCGGCGTCGCGCTGCAATCCGTTCTCGGTGAACCGCAGCGGGATCAACATCGGCGAAGGCGCGGCGCTGTTCCTGATGACGCGCGAGCCGGGCCCGGTGCGCCTCGCCGGTTGGGGCGAATCCTCCGACGCGCACCACATGTCCGCCCCGGACCCGCAGGCACGCGGCGCGATCGATGCCATGCAGCAGGCGCTGGACCGGGCCGGCCTGGCCGCGGCGCAGATCGACTACGTGAACCTGCACGGCACCGCCACCGGCCATAACGATGCGATGGAAAGCCAGGCGGTCGCGGCGGTGCTCGGCACGCAGGTGCCGGCCAGCTCGACCAAGCCGCTGACCGGGCACACGCTCGGTGCCTCCGGGGCGATCGAGGCGGCGCTGTGCTGGATGACGCTGGCGGACAACCCGGACCAGCAGCTGCCCACCCACTGGTGGGACGGGCAGGCCGATGACGCGTTGCCGGCGCTGGCGCTGGTGGCACCGGGCACGTGCGCCGCGCGGCCGCTGCAGCATGTGCTCAGCCACTCGTTCGCCTTCGGTGGCAGCAATGCCGTGCTGGCGCTGGCCCGGGGATGAGCATGCCGCTGCCCGATGACATCGACGCGGTGCTCCCGCACCGCGACAGCATGCGCCTGATCCACCGCGTGGTGGCCTGGGAGGACGCATCCATCGCGGTCGAGGTGGACGTGCCGGCGCAGGGTCTGTTCTGCACCCCCGACGGTGTGCCTGCCTGGGTCGGGGTCGAATACATGGCCCAGGCGATCGCCGCCTGGGCCGGGTGCCGCGCGCGCCATGCCGGCCGGGCGCCGTCGATCGGCTTCCTGCTCGGCACCCGCCGTTACACCGCCCACCAGCCGTTCTTCGCCGCCGGCAGTTGCCTGCGGGTGGAGGCGAACTGCGAGCTGTTGGGCGAGAATGGCCTGGGCATGTTCGCCTGCCGGATCCTGGCAGGTGATATCGAAATGGCGGTCGCCAACGTCTCCGTGTTTGAACCCACGGATGCGATGGCCTATCTGGAGACTGGAGAGGCATGACAGGGAATTTGACCGTGCTGGTGACCGGCGCCAGCCGTGGCATCGGCCGTGCCGTGGCGCTGCGTTGCGCGCGCGACGGCTTCGATGTGGTGGTGCATTGCCGCAGCCGCATCGAGGAAGCGCAGGCCGTGGTGGCCGAGATCCAGGCCCTGGGCCGCCAGGCCCGGGTGCTGATGTTCGATGTGGCCGACCGTGACGCCGCGCGCACCGCGCTGGAAGCGGACATCGCCGAGCACGGCACCTATTACGGGGTGGTCTGCAACGCGGGCATCGCCCGCGACGGCGCCTTCCCGGCGATGCCGGCCGAGGATTGGGATGCCGTCATCCACACCAACCTGGACAGCTTCTACAACGTGCTGCATCCGTTGGTGATGCCGCTGGTCCGCCGGCGCAGGCCGGGCCGCATCGTCACCTTGTCCTCGGTGTCCGGCCTGGTCGGCAACCGCGGCCAGACCAACTACAGTGCGGCCAAGGCCGGGATCATCGGCGCCACCAAGGCGCTGGCGCTGGAACTGGCCAGCCGCGCGATCACCGTCAACTGCGTGGCCCCCGGCCTGATCGAGACCGAGATGGTCAATGAAGAAGTGGTCGAGCACGCGCTCAAGTTGATTCCCGCCAACCGCCTGGGCCAGCCGGAGGAGGTCGCTGCGGCGGTGTCCTTCCTGCTCTCCGAATCCGCGGGGTACATCACCCGCCAGGTGATCTCGGTCAACGGAGGCATGGTCTGATGGCCCGCCCCGATCGTCGCGTCGTGGTCACCGGCGCCGCTGCCATCAGCCCGCTCGGCCAGGATTGGGCGGGCATCCGCGCGCGCCTGCAGGCGCGGACCAACGCGGTGCGCTACATCCCCGAGTGGGAAGTGTTCGATGGCCTGAATACCCGCCTGGCCGCGCCAGCCGAGGAATTCGAGCTCCCGTCCAACTACAACCGCAAGACCACCCGCAGCATGGGCAAGGTGGCGGTGATGTCGGTGCGCGCCACCGAACGGGCGCTGGAGGCGGCCGGCCTGCTGGGCCATCCGGTGCTGCGCAGTGGCATGGCCGGCGTCGCCTACGGTTCGTCCTCGGGCAGCCACGAAGCCACCGCCGAGTTCGGCCGGATGCTCCATGAGCACACCACCGAAGGCATCAGCGCCACCACCTACCTGAAGATGATGAGCCACACCTCGCCGGTGAACATCGGCGTGTTCTTCGGTTTGTCCGGCCGCGTCTACACCACCTCCAGCGCCTGCACCTCGGGCAGCCAGGGCGTGGGCTCGGGATATGAAGCGATCCGCAGCGGCAAGCAGACGGTGATGGTCACCGGCGGTGCCGAGCAGCTCGACGCCACCGCCGCGGCGGTGTTCGACACCCTGTTCGCCACCAGTGTGCGCAATGACGCGCCGCAGACCACGCCCAGCCCCTTCGATGCGCACCGCGACGGCCTGGTGCTGGGCGAGGGCGCCTGCACGCTGATCCTGGAAGAACTGGAGCATGCGCAGGCGCGCGGCGCCACGATCCTGGCCGAAGTGGTCGGCTACGGCACCAACAGCGATGGCCAGCATGTCACCCAGCCCAGCGCCGGCACCATGGCGCAGGCGATGCGGCTGGCGCTGGAAGATGCCGGGCTGGCCGCCGATCGGATCGGCTACGTCAACGCCCACGGCACCGCCACCGAGCACGGCGACATCGCCGAAACCCAGGCCACCCACCAGGTGTTCGGGCCGGGCATGCCGATCAGCTCGCTGAAGAGCTACGTCGGCCACATGCTCGGGGCCTGCGGTGCGTTCGAAGCCTGGCTCAGCATCGAGATGATGCGCGAGGGCTGGTTCGCCCCGACCCTGAATCTGCATGAGGTCGATCCCCGCTGCGGTGCGCTGGATTACATCGCCGGCGAGGGCCGCGCATTGCAGACCGACTACGTCATGAGCAACAACTTCGCCTTCGGCGGCATCAACACCTCGTTGATCTTCCGCCGCTGGCAGGACTGACCGCTGTTTCCGGCCTGCGTCGCGGGCCGGCTGTTCCGTAGACCCCTCGCATCCCCCCAACAAGGAGAACGTTGAATGCGTCGTTTTGCCCTGATCGCCGCCACCGCCCTGCTCGCCGTTGCCAGCACCGCCCAGGCCCGCGACACCCGTGTCGAGCAGTCGCTGCATGAGCTGGTCAACTCCGCTGAAGCCCGCAATGTCGGCATCGACGGCAGCGTGAAGTTCTATCTGGCCGGTGAAAAGGTCAGCGTGGTGGAACGCCTGGGCGAGGACGTGACCAACAAGAAGACCAACGCCGCCAACAAGAGCGATGCCGAGGCCTGCCGCTGGGTGGCCCTGTCGGCGCTGCGCGCGCTGCAGGATGGCGCAAAGTCGCGCGGTGCCAATGCCGTGGTCGACATCGTCAGCTACTACAAGAAGAACGAGTTCAAGAGCACCACCCACTACGAATGCTATGCGGGCGCGATCCTGGCCGGCGTGGCGCTGAAGGGCACCTACGCCAAGGTGAAGTAAGCACGCACGACCACCGTCCCTCCGGGGCGGTGGTCGGCGGAAAGCGACGCATTCATCACGGCGGCGTGGGCAGACTGCAGCGGCGCCCAGCTGAACGACATCGCGACATTGATGAACCTCATGCTGTCCCGCGACGGAAAACCGACAGCAGACCGTGCACGCAGCTTTCACCTGTGCCGGCTTTCCTCCACAATCATTGCCATTCACTACCCTGGGCAAAGCCCTGCGGCATGCAAGCCTACGTCTATAAAAGCCAACGCAAGCAGGACAGCTTCGTCTATCTCGCCGTTCGTGATGACTTCTCGGTCATCCCGGACGCGGTGAAGGCCTCGCTGGCGCCGTTCCAGTTCGTTCTCGAAGTGGCCCTGACTCCCGACCGTCGCCTCGCCCAGGCCGATGCCGCACAAGTGCGCCAGAACCTGACCGAGCGGGGATTCCACCTGCAACTTCCGCCGCCGCCGCTGGCGCCGGTCCGGATCCCGCGACGCAATGACTGACGCCCAACGCCCCCGCGCCGTTGCCTCCGCTGCCACGCTCGGCGTGCTGCTGGCCCTGGCTGCGGCCGTCGGTGGCGTGCCCGGTGCCGTATGCGCCGCGCTGGCCCAGCCGGCGTTCGCGCTGGCGGTGTCGTGGTGGCGCCGCACCCGGCCGCTGCAAGCGCTGCCACAGGTGGCGCGCCAGGATGCTCCCGCGCTGCTGGCGCTGTGGTCCCTCGGCCCGCTGCTGCTGACGTTGCTGGTGGCTTGGCCACTGAGCGCACTGCACGACAGCGGCAGCCTGGCGGCCGTGCTGGGCCTGAGCGTGGCGGTCAGCGCCGCGCTGCTCGGGGTCTGGCGGACCTGGCCGTTGTGGAATGACGTGGAGCGCAGCGAAGGCAGCCTGGCGCGCCACTGGCAGACCCTGGCCGGGCGCGACCTGACCGCCTGGCGCGGCCTGGCCGTCGCCGCGCTGGTGGTCCTGGTCTGCGCGCTGGTGGTGCTGCCGGCGTGGCCGGGGCTGGTGTCGGACGCACTGCACTGGCCGATCGCCGCTGCGGTCGTGCTGCTGTCGCCGTTGGCGCACGTGCTCCTGCAGGCGATCGCCCCGGCCGACACGTTGACGGCGACGTTGCCGGTCCAGATGAGTGGCGACCGCGAGGATCCGTTCGCCGGGCACCACGCCGAGCCCACGCCGCTCGAATCTATCGGCCTGCACGAACAGCAGCCGGCGCTGTACGACGCCGCGCGCAGCGGCCGGGTCGACCGCGCCCTGCAGCTGCTGCAGGCCGGCGCGGACCCGCACGGCCTGCCTGATCCGGCCTGGCGCGACCAGCGCAGCCTGGCCGTGCTCGCCGCGGTGCTGCCGGACCTGCGCCTGCTGCGTGAACTGATCGCCCGCGGCGTGGGCGTCAACGCGCCGCATCGCGGCATGACCCCGCTGCTGGCCGCCACCCGCGACAGCTGGCACGGTCGCCCCGAGGCGGTGATGACCCTGCTCGCCAACGGCGCCGACCCGCGTGCGGTGGACAGCGAAGGCAACACCCCCCTGCACCATGCCGCGCGCAGTTCCGATCCCGGCGTCGCCGCGTTGCTGCGCGATGCCGCCGCCGAAGTGGATGCGCTCAACGACGATGGCTGGTCACCGCTGGCGGTCGCCTGCCAGGTCGGCAACTGGCGCCTGGCCAAGTTCCTGCTCGAACGCGGCGCGAAGACCGAGCCGGCCGAAGGTACGCCCGTGCTGCTTGCCGCCGCCGGTACCGAAGAAGACGATCCGGCCGGTGTGCAGCTGCTGCTCAAGCACAAGGCCCGCGCCGACGCGCGCGACCGCCAGCGCCGCAGCGCGCTGCACGAAGCCGCGCTGGCCGGCCATGTCGACATCATCGATGTGCTGCTGGCCGCCGGCGCCAATCTGGAAGCGCGCGATGCACTGGCGCGCACGCCGTGGCTGGAAGCCGCGCGCGGGGGCCGTGCCGGCGTGGTGGAACACCTGCTGCCGCACCAGCCCGACCTCAATGCGGTCGATGGCGAAGGACGCAATGCGGTACTGCTGGCCTGCATGGCGGACAACGTGTCGCCGCTGCTGGTGCGCCGCCTGCGCGACCTGGGCATTGCCGTCGACGTGGCCGATCCACAGGGCCGCCGTGCGGTGGACATCGCCGCCGGCGCCGGCCGCTGGGCGATCGTTTCGCTGCTGGATCCCGCCTACCCGCTGCCGTCCGCGGTCAGCGATGGCCTGGTGATGTCCGCTGACAGCGATGCGGCCGCGCCCTCGTTGCCGGACCGCCCGCCGCTGGAACTGCTGCGCGAAGCGCTGAGCTTCGGCAACGTGGAGGGCATGGCCGCGCTGGCCCGCCTGTGCGCGCCGGAGGAACTCGGTGCGCTGCTGCACGATGCCGAACTGGCGCTGGACCCACAGGCGCTGGACTGGTTGCTCGCGCACGGCGCGGCGCCCGAAGTGCTCGATGCCTGCGGTGATACCCCGATGTTCGCGCTGCTGGCGCGGGGCATCGACGCGGTGCCTGCGCTGCAGGTGCTGCTGCGCCGTGGCCTGTCCCCGGCCGGCCGCGGTGGCCTGGCGCGGCTGCTGAGCGCCTGCGCCCAGCACGACCACGCCTCGCGCGGGCTGGAACAACTTGCGCTGGAACTGCTGGAACGCGGCGCGGATCCGTTCGCGCCATCGCCGGCCGGCGACCCGCCGCTGTCGCTGGCGGTGCGCCTGGGCTGGCTGCGCCTGCAGCAGGCGCTGCTCACCCAGGGCGTGGACCGCGAAGCGCGCGACAGTCATGGCATGACCGCGCTGCATCTGGCCACCGCGCTCGCACGCGAAGGCTCGATCAAGCTGCTGGTCCAGCAGGGCGCCTCACCCGAAGCGCGTGCGGCCGACGGCCAGACGCCGCTGGGCGTGGCGCTGTCGATCGGTCGCCGCGACCTCGCCGACTGGCTGGACTGGCGGGTATGGCCGTTGCCGCGCCGCGCGCTGCGCGACGGTGACCTGCCGGCTGCAGCGATGGCCGGCGATGCCGATGCCGTGCGTCGCCTGATCGATCTCGGCTTCGGCGTCGATGTGGTCGACGCCCAGGGCTGCACCGCGCTGCTGCGTGCCGCCGGTGGCGGTCACCTGGCCGTGGTCGACCTGCTGCTTACCCGCGGCGCGAATCCGCAGCATGCCGCGGCCAGTGGCGCCACGCCGCTGTCGGCCGCGGTGAGCATGCGCCAGATCGATATCGTTTCGGCCCTGCTCGATGCCGGTGCCGAACTCGAGTACCGCCTGCCGGGCGGTGTCACCGTGCTGATGCTGGCCTCGGCGCTGGGCCTGCCGGACATCGTCTCGCGCCTGCTCACCGCCGGTGCCAACGTCCATGCGGGCGACGCCCAGCAGCTCGGCCCGCTGCACTGCGCCGCGCTGTACGGTTTCAGTGCGCGCGACCGCTCGCGTCTGCTCGCGCTGCTCGACACGTTGCTGCTGGCGGGCGCCGAACCGGACCAGGCCGCTGCCGGCTCGGTCACGCCGTTGCTGCTGCTGCTCGGCGCCCGCGCCGAACCGGGCACCGCCTGCGACGAGCAGATCGTGCTCGCCGCGGTGGAGCGCCTGCTGGACGAAGAGGTCTCGCTGGACGTGCGGGATCCGCGTGGCTTCGGCCCGCTGCATCTGGCGGCCCTGCACGGCCTGCCGCTGCTGGTGCAGCGCCTGCTGCGTGCCGGCGCCGACCCGGACGTGCGCGACGCACTCAACCGCAGCCCGCGCGAGATCGCGGTGATGCGTGGTTTCATCGACGTCGCCGGCGAATTCGCACCGCTGGTGCCGGGGGTGTCCTCGATGGCCCGGTTCCTGCGCGATAACGGCTGAGCCCCGCCTGGTAGTGCCGGCCGCTGGCCGGCAGCGCTCAATGATGCGCGGGCAGGTGCACCCTCAGGTTCATCAACGCGGTGGGGTGCCGTCCGCACCCTTCCCATCACTCTCCGCATCCGCCTCGAACAGATGCATCAGGTCCGCACGCGCATCGCGCGAGGTCTGGATCACCGCCGCTTCGTCGTCGTAGACCAGGTACTGGTCGCGCAGCAGTTTCTCGTCGTGCTCGCGGAAACGCTGCACATGGTTGCGCGCGGTCTCCGCCGACAGCCCCAGCGCGATCAGCATCCGTTCGCTCAGTTCCAGGCTGGTGCCGAACACTTCGCGGAACGGCTCGGCGGACATGTCCATCAGGCGCCACGCATGCTGGCGATTGCGCGCGCGCACCAGCACCACCGCATCCGGATACATGCGCCGGATCAGCCGCGTGGCCCGCAGGTTGGCGTCCGGATCATCCAGCGTGACCACGTACACGCGGATGTGTTCGCCCCCGGCGGCACGCAGCATTTCCGGCCGGGTCGGGTCGCCGTAATAGAGCCTGTTGCCGAAACGGCGCAGGTCCGAGACGGTGTCCGGGTTCGACTCCAGCGCCACGAATGGGATCTTCTGCGCGGTCAGCAGGCGCGCCACCACCTGGCCGAAGCGGCCCATGCCGGCGATCATCACCTGGGGCTGCACATCGTTGATATCGACGGTGTCGGCCGGCTGGGCGGGGGCCTTGGGCCCCTCGTCGCGGCCCAGCAGGCGGATCAGGCCGATCATCAGCAGCGGGGTGATCGCCATCGACAGGCCGACGATCGCCACCAGCCGGTCATGATTGGCGTTGCCAAGAAGATGCGCGCGCTGCGCCTCGTTGAACACCACGAACGCGAACTCGCCGCCGAGCCACAGCACGCTGCCCAGCAGCACCGCGTGGCGGGTCCGCAGCTTGGCCAGCTTGCCGATGCCGAACAGCAGGCCGAACTTCACCACCAGCAGGATCGCCACGCCCGCCGCGATCATCATCGGCTCGGCGACGATGCGGTCCAGGTCGATGCCCATGCCCACGGCGATGAAGAACAGGCCGAGCAGCAGGCCCTTGAACGGCTCGATCTGCGATTCCAGCTCGTGGCGGAATTCCGAATCGGACAACAGCACGCCGGCCAGGAAGGCGCCCAGGCTGGGGCTCAGGCCGGCCTCCTGCATGAACCACGCCGTGCCGAGCACGACCAGCAGCGCGGTCGCGGTGAACACTTCCGGGCTGCGCGTGCGCGCGATGATGTTGAACAGCCGGCGCAGCACCGGCCGGCCGCACAGGATCACCACCGCCAGCGCACCGATCGCGATCGCTACGTCATTCCACTGCAGGGTGTCGTTGCGCGCACCGCCGAGCAGCGGGATCGCCGCCAGCAACGGGATTGCGATCAGGTCCTGGAACAGCAGGATCGCAAATCCGAGCCGCCCGTAATCGCTGTTGATCGCTTTGTGTTCGGACAACAGCTGCAGCCCGACCGCCGTGGAGGACAGCGCCAGCGCGATGCCGACGATCAACGCGCTCTTCCACTGGAAGTGATCCAGCATCAGCAGGCTGCCCAGCACCAGCGCGCTCAGCGCCACCTGCAGCGCGCCGGCCCCGAACACCGAGCGGCGCATCACCTTCAGGCGGGCGGGGGACAGTTCCAGGCCGATCACGAACAGCAGCATCACCACGCCGATTTCGGCGGCACCGAGGATGCGGTCGGCGTCCTGCACGAAGCCCAGGCCATCCGGGCCGAGCACCACGCCGGCGGCCAGGTAGCCGAGTACCGCGCCGAGGCCGAGCTTCTTGAACACCGGTACCGCGATCACCGCGGCCAGCAGCAGCACCAGGGCCAGCTCGAGCGCGCCGCTATGCATGGGAGAACCTGCTCATGGGATCGTGTGCCGTGCGGGTGGAAAGCCTCCCCGGGCAGCCGGGGCCTGTGGCCGTGGCCACGCCCCATTATGCGGCCGGCATGGACGCCGAAGACCACTGTCACCCGAACGGGCCGCGGCCCAAGGGTTGACCTGCGTCACACCCGGGTCCAGACTGCCCGCCGCTGCTGGCGCGTCCGCCGTCGGCAGTACACCCCTCCGGAGTCTCCAACCCATGTCCAGCGACAGTAGAAGTCGACCTTGCTCGACGCCAGCGATGGCGACCGCCTGACACGGGTCGGTTCGCCAGCGTTGGCGTCGCGCAATGCGATACCCACAGGCGAATACGATGAACCAGAAAGACCTGCTGCGCCCGGTGGCCGATGCCGCCTCGTTGAGCGCACCCCTCGATAATTTCAACACCGCCGATGCGGTGGAATTCCTCAACACGCTGAGCCTGTCGCGCGCCGCCGACACGCTGGCCGCGCTGCCGTTGCCGCGTGCGGTGAAGATGCTCGAACAGCCCGAGCTCAACCGCGGGGGCGACCTGGTGGCGGCGATGCCCGTTGCCCGCGCGGCCGCCCTGCTCGGCCTGATGGCCGACGACCGCGCCACCGATATCGTCCACGAGCTGGACGAGGACGAGCGTGCGCGCCTGATCCCGCTGCTCAGCCCGGAAGCGCGCAAGGCGATCCAGCAGCTGCTGAGCTACCCGGCGCACACCGCCGGTGCGCTGATGACCACCGAGTTCGTCAGCGTGCCTTCGGACTGGACGGTCGGGCGCACCCTGCAGCACATCCGCGAGGTCGAGCGCACCCGCGAGACCGTCTACGCGATCTACGTGCTGGACCCGCACACCCGCGCGCTGGTGCAGGTGGTGACCATGCGCCGGCTGATCACCGGGCTGCCGGAGGAACCCATCCTCGACGTCGCCCAGGTCAACCCGCCGGTGACGGTGGAGGTGCAGATGGACCAGGAAGAGGTCGCGCAGCTGATCCGCCGCCACGACCTGCTCGCGATCCCGGTGGTCGATGCGCAGCACCACGTGCTCGGCATCGTCACCGTGGATGACATCCTGGATGCCCTGATCGAAGAATCCACCGAGGACGTGCACAAGTTCGGCGGCATGGAAGCGCTGGAAAAGCCGTACATGCAGATCGGCTTCTTCGAGATGCTGCGCAAGCGGGCTGGCTGGCTGAGCGTGCTGTTCCTCGGCGAAATGCTGACCGCCAGCGCGATGCAGCACTACGAAGATGAACTGGCGCGTGCGGTGGTGCTGACGCTGTTCATCCCGTTGATCATGAGCTCGGGCGGCAACTCCGGCTCGCAGGCCACCTCGCTGCTGATCCGCAGCCTGGCCCTGCGCGAGCTGCGCCTGCGCGACTGGTGGAAGGTGGCGCTGCGCGAGGTGCCGACCGGCATCACCCTGGGCGCGATCCTGGGCGTGCTGGCGATCATCCGCATCGTGTCCTGGCAGCTGCTGGGCCTGCACGACTACGGCGAGCACTGGCAGCTGCTGGCGCTGACGATCGGCGCGGCGCTGGTCGGGATCGTCACCTTCGGCTCGCTGTCCGGCTCGATGCTGCCCTTCATCCTCAAGCGCCTCGGCTTCGACCCGGCCAGCGCCTCGGCCCCGTTCGTGGCCACGCTGGTCGACGTCACCGGCCTGGTCATCTACTTCAGCATCGCCGCGATGATCCTGCGCGGCACCCTCCTTTAACGGGGACGGAGGTAGTTAATAACAGGGACGGAGGTGGTTATTAACCACCTCCGTCCCTGTTACTGTCTGGTCGCATGAGCACCTACCACCTGCAAGCTGTCTTCCGCCCGCAGTCGGTCGCCGTGATCGGCGGCAGCCCGCGTGAACGCTCCGCCGGCCGTGCGGTGATGCGTAATCTGCGCGACACCGGGTTCCCCGGCAAGGTCGCCTGGATCAATCCGCGATACAGCGAAATCGACGGCATCCGCACCGTGAAGCGGCTCAAGGACCTGGACTGGGTGCCGGAACTGGTGGTGATCACCGCCCCGGCCAGCATCGTGCCGCAGGTGGTGGCCACCGCCGCCGAGCGCGGCGTCAGTGCGGCGATCATCCTCACCGCCAACCTGGGCGAAGGCCCGGGCTCGCTGGCCGCACAGGTGGAGGCGGCCGCCCGGCCCAAGGGCCTGCGCATCCTCGGCCCGCACTGCCTGGGCGTGATTGCCCCGCACGCGCGCTTGAACGCCAGCATCGCCGCGCATTTCCCGCAGGCCGGTGACCTGGCCCTGATCTCCGAGTCCAGCGCGATTGCCGCGGCCCTGGTGGAGTGGGGCGTGGCACGCTCGGTCGGTTTCTCCGCCGTGGTCTCGCTGGGCGACACGCTGGATGTCGATTTCGGCGACCTGCTCGATTACTTCGCCACCGATTACCGCACCCGCGCGATCCTGCTCTACGTCGAACACATCCGCGACGCGCGCAAGTTCATGTCGGCCGCGCGTGCCGCCGCGCGCTCCAAGCCGGTGGTGGTGGTCAAATCCGGCCGCCACATCCGCATCAACCCCGATGCCGATACCCACGTGCAGGCGCTGGCCAGCGCCGATGCGGTCTACGGCGCGGCATTCAACCGCGCGGGCCTGCTGCGCGTGAGCGCGCTGGACGAACTGTTCACCGCCGCCGAAACGCTGGGCCGGCTCGGCACGTTCCCCGGTCGTCGGCTGGCGATCCTGAGCAATGGCGGCGGGGTGGGGCGGCTGGCGGTGGATCAGCTGCTGGCCCTGCGCGGCAGCCTGGCCGAGCTGTCGCCGGCCACCGTCGCCCAGCTCGATGCGGTGCTGCCGCAAGGCTGGTCGCGCAGCAATCCGGTCGACATCGTGGTCGATGCCGATGGCGACCGCTACGCCGCCGCGATCGAAGCGCTGATGTCCGATACCGAGAACGACGCCGTGCTGGTGGTCAACGTGCCCACCGCGTTCACCTCCTCGGCCGATGCCGCCCAGGCGCTGACCCGCACGCTTGGCCTGCGTCCCCGCTATCACCGCGACAAGCCGGTATTCGCGGTCTGGCTGGGCAACGACGACCGTGCCACCGCCACGCTCAACGCCGCGCGCGTGCCGACCTATCCCACCGAAGCCGAGGCCGTCCGCGGCTTCCAGCATCTGGTGCGCTACCGGGATGCGCAGGCCGCGTTGATGGAAACCCCGCCCAGCCTGCCGGAGGATTTCGTGGTCGATACCGCCGGCGCGCGTGCGCTGGTGGACGCTGCGCTCGCCGCCGGCCAGCAGTGGCTGGACCCGATCGCCACCCACCAGCTGCTCACCGCGTACGGCATTCCGTCGGCCCCGGTGATGCAGGCCCGTGATGCCCACGAGGCGATGGACCTGGCCCAGCCGTTGCTGGAGCAGGGCGCCACGGTGGCGATCAAGGTGTTCTCGGCGGACATCCCGCACAAGTCCGATGTCGACGGCGTGCGCTTGAACCTCAGCACGCTGCAATCGGTGCATGCGGCGGCCACCTCGATCATCGCGCGCGCGCACGAGAAGCGACCCGATGCGCGCATCGATGGCGTGCTGGTGCAACCCACCATCGTGCGGCCGAAGGCGCGCGAGCTGATCGCCGGCATTGCCGACGACCCGACCTTCGGCCCGGTGATCGTGTTCGGCCGTGGTGGTACCGCCGTCGAAGTGATCGACGACAAGGCCATCGCCCTGCCACCGCTGGACCTGCGCCTGTCGCACGAACTGATCGGGCGCACGCGGGTGTCGCGCATCCTCAAGGCCTACCGCGATGTCCCGGCCGCCGACGAACGCGCGGTCGCGCTGATCCTGGTCAAGCTCGCCCAGCTGGCCGCCGACATTCCCGAGATCCGCACGCTCGACATCAATCCGCTGCTGGCCGACCGTGATGGCGTGATCGCGCTGGATGCGCGCGTGGCGATCGAGCCGTCGCGCAAGCTGCACAAGGGCCGCGGCCATCCCCGCTTCGCGGTGTTCCCGTATCCCAAGGAATGGGAGCGCACCATCACCCTGTCCGACGGCGCGCCGGCCTTCGTGCGCCCGGTCCGCCCCGAGGATGACGCGCTGTTCCGCGCGTTCTTCGCGCGCGTCACCGACGACGACCTGCGCCTGCGCTTCTTCCAGTCGGTGAAGCACTTCAGCCACGAATTCATCGCGCGCCTGACCCAGCTCGACTACGCGCGCTCCATCGCGCTGGTCGCCATCGACCCGCGCAGCGGCGACATGCTCGGCGCGGTGCGCCTGCACGCCGATGCGGACTACGACCGCGGCGAGTACGGCATCCTGATCCGCTCCGACCTCAAGGGCCACGGCATCGGCTGGCGGCTGATGGCGATCATGATCGAGTACGCCCAGTGGCTCGGCCTGAACATCATCGAAGGCCAGGTACTGCGCGAGAACAGCACCATGCTGGCGATGTGCCAGAGCCTGGGCTTCAAGACCAAGCTCGACCCGGACGATTCCACGGTGATGGTGGTGACACTGCCGGTGCAGGACGTCCAGGTGCCGCAGGCGCCCGATCCTGCAACGCACTGAGCCGATCGCGGTACGGCGCATGCACGTGGGCGGGGCGACAATAGGGAATGACCGATCGCCTCCCCCTGCTGCTGCTCCCGGGCCTGCTCAACGACGCTGAACTCTGGCGCGCGCAGATCGCCGACCTGTCCGATATCGCCGACTGCATCGTCGGCGACCAGACCCGCGGTGAGACGATGCAGGCGGTGGTCGAGGACGTGCTGGCACAGGCACCGGCGCGCTTTGCCCTGGCGGGATTCTCGCTGGGCGGCTTCGTGGCGCAGGCGATCCTGCGCACCGCGCCAGAACGGGTGCTGCGGCTGGCCCTGATCGACACCTCGATCCATGCCGACTCGCCCGAGCGTGCCAAGCAGCGCCAGACCCAGCGTGCCAGCGTGCGCCTGCCCGGGAAATTCCACGGCTTCGGCGACACCCTGATGCGCAGCTATATCGATGCCTCGCGGCTGGATGACTACGTGCTGGTCCAGCGCGTGCGCGACATGACGGCGCGGCTGGGCGCGGAGGTGTTTCTGCGCCAGAGCGCACTGGACCGGGTGGATGGCCATGATGTGCTGGCCGGGTACCGCGATCCGCTGTTGATCGTGTGCGGTGCGAACGACCGCATCACCCCGCTGGCGATCAGCGAGGAGATCCATGCGCTGGTGCCGCACTCGAACCTGGTCGTGCTGCCGGACTGCGGGCATCTGGCCCCGATGGAGAAGCCCGACGAGGTCAGCGCGGCAATGCGGGACTGGTTGCGGTGATACCGGCCACGCACTTCCGGTGATGCCGGCCAGCGGCCGGCACTACCCGATGATGTCCACGCCGTTGATCGGGCGCTGGCGCTTCCGGTAGGTGCCGACCGTTGGTCGGCACGCACCCCCACGCCCGACCAACGGTCGGGCGCTACCGATCAATCCCAGGCCGGCGCGATCGCTTCCGGGTTGGCCAGGCGATGCCCGCGATCCAGCGTGGCGATCTGCGCCATGTCTTCATCGCTCAACCGCAGCTCGGCCGCCAGCAGGTTGCCGGCCAGGTTGTCGCGCTTGGTCGAGGACGGAATCACCGCGTAGCCCTGCTGCAACGCCCAGGCCAGCGCGACCTGGGCCGGGGTGGCCTGGTGGCGGTCGGCGATGGCCTGGATCACCGGGTCCTTGAGCACTTCGCCGTAGGCCAGGCTCATGTAGGCGGTGACATGGATGCCCTGTTCCTTCAGGAACGCGATCAGCGCGCGGTTCTGCAGGTACGGGTGGACTTCGATCTGGTTGGTCGCGATCGCGTCGGCCCCGAGGATGTCGATGGCCTGGCGGGTCTGGGCGATGGTGAAGTTGGAGATGCCGATCTGCCGGGTCAGCCCGAGCGACTTGGCCTCCGCCAGCGCGCCCAGGTACTCGGCCATCGGCACGGCATCCTTCGGCGACGGCCAGTGGATCAAGGTCAGCTCGACGTGGTCGGTGCGCAGCTTGCGCAGGCTCTCGCGCAGGCTGGCCAGCAACGCGTCGTGCTGGAAGTTGGCGATCCAGATCTTGGTGGTGAGGAACAGATCATCGCGGGCGACGCCGGATTCGGCGATGGCCTGGCCGACCTCGGCCTCGTTCTCGTAGATCTGTGCGGTATCGATGGCGCGGTAGCCGACGTCCAGTGCGTTGCGCACCGAGTCGATCACGGTCTGGCCCTTCAGGCGGAAGGTGCCGAGGCCGAATGCGGGAATGCTCATGGAAACTCCTTCATGGGGGTGAGGTGCAGGCTACGCCGTGCACCGTAAAGCGATGTAGAGCCGACCGTTGTTGGTGGGCTGCGGTTGCGTGAAACGAATCGTTGGGCGACTGCTGTCGCGTAAGGCGAACCGTCGGTCCGGGAGCGATCAATGCGCGGCGACGGTGATGCCTTCGGCGCGGTCGGCCACACCGTCGCGGCGGTCCAGTCGGCCACTCCATGCGGTCAGGCCGAAGGCGCCCATCACCACCAGCGCGCCGAGCCACGGGGTGTGCATCAGGCCGAAATGATCGACCACCAGGCCGCCCAGCGAGGCACCGAGCGCGATGCCGACGTTGAACGCGGCGATGTTCAGGCCCGAGGCCACATCGGCGGCCTGCGGGGCGAACCGCTGTGCCTGCTTGACCACGTACACCTGCAGCCCCGGGACGTTGCCGAAGGCCACCGCACCCAGCGCCAGCACGGTCAGCAGCACCAGCCAGGTGTTGTAGGCGGTGAAGGTGAGCACGAACAGCACGGCCGCCAGCAACGCGAAGATCAGCTTCAGTGCCGGGATCGGGCCGCGACGGTCGGCCAGCCGGCCGCCCCACAGATTGCCGATCGCCACCGACACGCCATACACCAGCAGCACGCCGCTGACCGCATTGGCGGAGAAGCCGGTGACGTCCTGCAGGATCGAGGCCAGATAGGTGAACGACAGGAAGGTGCCGCCGTAGCCGAGCGCGGTGATCGCATACACCAGCAGCAGGCGTGGCTGTGCGAGCACGGCGAGCTGCTGGCCGAACGTGGCGGGCGCGCTGCGCTGCAGATTGCGCGGCACGAACAGCAGGCTGCCGATCAGCGCGATCACGCCGAGCGCGGCCACGGCCAGGAAGGTGGCGCGCCAGCCCAGGTGCTGGCCGATGAAGGTGCCCAGCGGCACGCCGGTAACCAGCGCCACGGTGAGGCCGGTGAACATGATCGCGATCGCGCTGGCGGCCTTTTCCTTGGGCACCACCGAGGTGGCGATGATCGAGCCGATCGAGAAGAACACACCGTGCGCCAGGCCGGTCAGCACGCGCGCCACGATCAGCGAGCCGTAGCCCGGGGCCATCCAGGCGATCACATTGCCGAGGGTGAACAGCAGCATGAGCGCGACCAGCAGGGTCTTGCGCGGCACCCGGCCGGTCAGCGCGGTGAGCACCGGCGCACCGACCGCCACGCCCAGTGCATACAGCGACACCAGCAGGCCGGCTGAGGGCAGGGTGACGCCGAGGTCGGCGGCGATGGTTGGAATCAGGCCGACGATGACGAATTCAGTGGTGCCGATGGCGTACGCACCCAGCGTCAACGCCAACAAGGCCAAGGGGATACCACGGGACATGGACGGATACCGGTGGGGAGTGAGGCTGCGCAGTCTGCGCGCCGTACTCTTGCGGAAAAAGCGGCCTTCACGCCAATCACTGTTGCGCCATGGTCAATAATGGAGCACCTCCACTGTGCCGCCGCCATGAAAACGACCCTGGATGAGATGCAGGCCTTCATCGCCGTGATCGACAGCGGCTCGATCACCGCCGCCGCCGAGCAACTGGGTCAGACCACCTCCGGGGTCAGCCGGGCGCTGGGCCGGCTGGAGGAAAAGCTCGGCACCACGCTGTTGACCCGGACCACGCGGCGCCTGCAGCTGACCGAAGAAGGCGACGCCTTCCTCGCCCAGGCCCGCGCGATCGTCGCCTCCGTGGAAGCGGCCGAGGAGCAGATCGCCGCGCGGCGCCAACGCCCGGCCGGGCGCCTGCGCGTCGATGCGGCGATGCCCTTCGTGCTGCACGTGATCGCCCCGCTGGTGGCCAGCTACCGGGCGCGCTATCCCGACGTGGCCCTGGAGCTCAACAGCAGCGAGCGCTACATCGACCTGCTGGAGCGGCGCACCGATGTCGCCATCCGGATCGGGCCGCTGGCCGATTCCACCCTGCATGCGCGGCCGCTCGCCCACAGCCGCCTGCGCGTGATGGCCAGCCCGGCCTACCTGCAGCAGCACGGCACCCCGCGCGATGTGGCGGCACTGGGTGAGCACACGCTGCTCGGCTTCAACGAGCCCGATTCGCTCAACCACTGGCCATTGCCCGGCGCGACCGACGCGCTGCTGCACGTGCGCCCGGCGGTGGCGGTGTCCAGCGGCGAAACGCTGCGCCGGCTCGCGCTGGAAGGCGTCGGCATCGTCTGCCTGTCCGACTTCATGACCCACCGCGACCGCGAGGCCGGCGACCTGGTGCAGCTGCTGCCGGATATCACCGTGGAAGTGCGCCAGCCGATCCACGCCGTGTACTACCGCAACACGGCGGTCTCGGCGCGGATCAGCTCGTTCCTCGATCACCTGGCCGAGGCCATGGTGGGCACCCCCTACGTCCGGTAGTGCCGGCCGCTGGCCGGCACCTTCGCAATGCCTGCTGCATAAGGTTGCCGGCCAGCGGCCGGCACTACGGCTGCATCATGCGGCGCGAGGCAATCGGGCCACCGCACCGCGTCCCGCATCCAGCACGAACACATCCACCGCCGCATTCAAGGCGACGGCCTGCTCTTCCATGCTGCGCGCCGCCGCCGAGGCTTCCTCGACCAGCGCGGCGTTCTGCTGCGTGGTTTCGTCCATCTGCACGACGGTCTGGTTGACCTGCTCGATGCCGGCCGACTGCTCCTGCGACGCGGCGGCGATGTCGGCCATGATGTCGGTGACGCGCTGCACGCTGCCGACGATCTCGCCCATGGTCTGCCCGGCCTGCTGGACCAATGCCGCGCCACTGTCGACATCGGCCACGGACTGATCGATCAGGGCCTTGATCTCCTTGGCGGCACCGGCCGAGCGCTGCGCGAGGGTACGCACTTCGCTGGCGACCACCGCGAAACCACGGCCCTGCTCACCGGCGCGCGCCGCTTCCACGGCGGCGTTGAGCGCGAGGATGTTGGTCTGGAACGCGATGCCGTCGATGACGCTGATGATCTCGGCGATCTGGCGCGATGAGGACTGGATGGCGCTCATGGTGGTGACCACCTGGCCGACCACCTCACCACCCTGCGAAGCGACGGACGCGGCGCTGATCGAGAGCTGGTTGGCCTGTCGCGCGTGCTCGGCGTTCTGGCGCACGGTGGAGGTCAGCTCTTCCATCGAGGCGGCGGTCTCTTCCAGATTGGCCGCCTGCTGCTCGGTACGGCGCGACAGGTCACTGTTGCCCGCGGCGATCTCGCCGGCCGCAGTCTGGATCGACTGCGCGGCCTGCTTGATGTCGCCGACGATCGTGGTCAGCTGGCCGGTGGTGCGCGCCATGTCATCGCGCATGCGCGCGAACACGCCGTGGAAATCACCGTGCATGCGCGCGCTGAGATCACCGCCGGCGATCGCCTGCAGCACGCGCGAGACCTCGCCCAGATCCTGCTCGGTGGTCTGCATCAGGCGGTTGAGGCCGCCGACCATCTCGCCGAAGTCGTGCTGGTAGCGCGCTTCATCGCCCCGCTGGCTGAAATCGCCCACGGCGGCCGCTGCGGCCAGCCGCTTGATCTCGGCATTGATCGCACCGAGGTTTGCCTTGGCCGTATCCAGCGCCTGGGTGATCACCGCCTTCTCGCCGGGCAGGCGTTCCATGTCCACCGACAGGTCACCGACCGCGTAATGGCCCATGATCTCGATCGCCCGCAGCTTCACCTGGATGTGGTTGGCGACCAGGGTGTTGGTGTCGCGCACCATCTGGCCGTAGCCGCCGGGAAACACGGACGCATCCATGCGGTAGCTGATCTCGCCCGCATCGTGGCGCTGCGCCATCGTCGCCTGTGCCGCCAGCACGGCCTTGAGGGTCTGGGTGACCTCGGCCATGGCGGTGCCAAGGCGGCCGATCTCATCGCGGCTGCGCACCACCACCGCATGCTCCAGATCGCCGCGTGCGACGGCGCGGGCGGCGGCTTCCACCGCGATCAGCGGGGCGATCACCGAACGTCGCAGCCACAGCGCCAGCACCGTCATCAGCACCACGGCGGCCAGCGCCGTGGTGACCGCCGATGCCACCAGCGCGGCGCGCGCGCGCTCGGAGGTGGCATGGGTTTCGAACGTGGCACGTTCGCTGGCGCGCGCGGCCAGCGCATCCAGCGTGGTGCCCACGGCGCGGTCGGCCCCGAGCACCAGCGCGTCGCCGGCCTGGGTGTCATAGCCACTGGCCGCGAACGCCTCCAGCGCGCCGCGGTAGCGGGCCTCCAGCGCACGGTGCTCGGCCAGGAACTGGTTGGCCAGCGTGCGCGTCTGTTCATCGCGGCTGGTGGCGAGCGTGCCGGCCAACGCTTCGATGCGGCGTCCTTCCGCATCGAATGCCGCCAGGTGGCGTTGGCGCTGTGCAGCGTCCGCACCGCGGATCAGCACGTTCTTCCACTCCTGCACCTGCAGGCGGAACTCGCGCTGCAGCAGCTCGGCCTGTGCCTGCCGGGCGACCTCGACCGGCACCTCGGCAGAGAGGTTGCGCCAGGCAGAACCCAGCCCCGCCAAGGCGGCCAGCACGATGATGACCAGGCCGAGCGACAGCGCGCCCAGCAGTTTGAATTGAAGACTCAGGGCGCGTGGACGCGCCGATGCGGAGGACGTCATGAGAGATCAAAAGTAAGGAAGGGCGATGCGGTATCGGTCTGTAAGGAACAGGCTGAAGTGCGACGCCAATCACGGTTACCGTTCCATTAAATGTTGTGACGATGGCGTGCAGATGAATTTTGATCACACATGGAACGAAACAGGACTGGACAGGCAACTCATATGTAACTATCGTTGTTACATGAAATCCAGCAACCAGTTCTCCGACGCGCTCCACGTCATGGCCCATCTGGTCGGCCAGGACGGCCCGCGCACCTCCGAGCAGCTCGCTACCTGCCTGCCGACCCATCCGGTGGTGATCCGGCGCCTGTTGTCGGCCCTGCACAAGGGCGGCCTGGTGGTCACGGTGCGTGGCCACGGTGGCGGCAGCCAACTGGCACGGTCGCCGGCGGAGATCACCCTGCACGACGTCTATCTCGCCATCGGTGCGCCCGCGCTTCTGCACACCGGTGCGCGCGAGACCGGCCGCGGCTGCCCGGTGCAGCGCGTGGTCAACGAAGCGCTCGATGACAGTTACCGCCAGGCCCAGGCCCTGCTTGAGGCCCGCCTGCGCGACACCACCCTGGCCACGCTGGGCGACGAGTTCGCCCGCCACCTGGCCCATCACGCTGCAGGAGTTCCCCATGACGTTTGATGCGATTGTCGTCGGCGGCAGTTTCGCCGGCCTGTCCGCCGCCCTGATCCTGGCCCGCGCCCGCCGCGACGTGCTGGTGATCGACAGCGGCCTGCCGCGCAACCGCTTCGCCGCGCATTCGCACGGGGTGCTCGGCCAGGACGGCATCGCCGGCACCGAGCTGCTGCGCACCGCCAAGGCGCAGCTGCTCGACTATCCCACCGTGCGCTGGATCAGCGACACCGCCACCCGCGCGCAACCGACGGTCGATGGCTTCGTGGTGGCTACCGGAAACGGCGACACCTGGGCCACGCGCAAGCTGCTGCTGGCGACCGGCATCCGCGACGAACTGCCTGACCTGCCCGGCCTGGCCGAACGCTGGGGCCACAGCGTGGTGCACTGCCCGTACTGCCATGGCTATGAAATCGGCGGCGGGGCGATCGGTCTGCTGGGGGGACACGAGAAGTCGGCCACGATGGCCGCGCTGCTCGCCGACTGGGGCGAGGTCACCCTGTTCGCCCACGGTATGACCCTGGCACCCGAGGAACTCGCGGCCCTGCAGCACCGCGGTGTCAGCATCGAACACGCAGCCGTGGTCGGGCTGGAAGGCGAGGCGCCGGCGCTGAGTGCCGCCGTGCTGGCGGATGGGCGCCGGGTCGAACTGCGCGCGCTGTTCGTCACCGCGCGGCAGCACATGGCGGCACCGCTGGTCGAACAGCTCGGCTGCGCGCTGGAAGAGAGTCCGATCGGCGTGCTGGTCCAGGTGGACCCCGGCAAGCAGACCAGCGTGCCCGGCATCTACGCGGCGGGCGATGCCACCCTGGTCGGCAACATCAGCCTGGCCGGTGCCGAAGGCGTACGCGCCGGCGTGAGCCTGCACCACGCGCTGGTCGCCGAGGACAGCCGCGCCAGTCGCTGAGGCGAGGGCGCCCGGCCCGGCCGGAAACAGAAACAGCCGCCCTGCGGCGGCTGTCCGTAACACAGAGAACGTCGGGTTCAGGCCTGTTCGGCGCTCGCCGCATCCAGCTGCTGTACCTCCTGCGCCGACAGCGCGACGTTCGCGGCGGCCAGCACATCCTTCAACTGCTCGACACTGGTCGCACTCACGATCGGTGCGGTGATGCCCGGGCGTGCGATCAACCAGGCGATCGCGATCTGCGAGGGGCTCACGCCATGCGTGCTGGCCACGTCGTCCAGCGCCGTCAGGATGCGCAGCCCACGCGGATTGACGTACGTGTCCACCACTTTCTGGCCGCGCGCGCTGCTCTTGGCCGCATCGGCGGCGCTGCGGTACTTGCCACTGAGGAAGCCGCTGGCCAGCGAGTAATAGCTGATCACGCCCAGCTGCGCCTCGCGCACCACCGCTTCCAGCCCGGCCTCGTAACCGGCGCGGTCGTACAGGTTGTACTCCGGCTGCAGCGTTTCATAGCGCGGCAGTTTGTAGTCCGCGGAGACCTTCAAGGCGTCGCGCAGGCGCTCGGCGGTGTAATTGGAGGCGCCGATCGCACGCACCTTGCCCTGTTCGATCAGGCGGCCGAAGGCGGCCAGCGTGGTTTCCAGCGGGGTGGATTCGTCATCTTCGTGCGCCTGGTACAGATCGATCACATCGGTCTGCAGGCGGCGCAGCGAATCTTCCACCGCCGCGGTGATGTTGTCGGCGGACAGGCCCGGGCGCTCGGCCCACTTGGCCACCTTGGTCGCCAGCACCACCTTGTCCCGCTTGCCACTGTGCTTGAACCAGCGGCCCAGGATGGTCTCCGATTCACCGCCCTGGTTGCCGGGCACCCACGCCGAATACACATCAGCGGTATCGACCAGGTTGAAGCCGGCATCGACGAAGGCATCGAGCAGGGCGAAGGAGGTCTTCTCGTCCGCACTCCAGCCGAAGACATTGCCGCCGAAGGCGATGGGGGCGACATGGAGGCCGGAACGACCGAGTTCGCGCGTAGCAGTCATGGGTGATGTTCTCCCTGGGAATCGTTTTCACAGGATACGGCCGGCGTGGTGACAGCGTTGCGGCAGCAGGCACAAAACAGTGTTCCGGATTGCTGCGCCGCACTAACGCTTTGTGAACACCTGTGCACGCTTGGCTGCTAGTCTCGCCGCATCCCGCTACCGGAAGCCCCGCCGATGAAAGCCCGTTCGTTGACCTGTGCCTGCCTGTTCACTGTCTCCACCCTGATGCTTGCCGCGCCCGCGATGGCCATCAAGCCCGCCGGCCCGAACGCGCAGGTCGCGATCACCCCGGCCGTGCAGAAAGCCGTGCAGGACAGCCGCCGCGATCCGGCCAACGTCAAGCGCGATGCGTACCGCCATCCGGCACAGACCCTGTCGTTCTTCGGCGTCGCGCCGGGCCAGACCGTCATCGAGATCACCCCGGGCAACGGCTGGTACTCGGAGATCCTGGCGCCGCTGCTGCACGACAAGGGCCAGTACGTGGCCGCCGTGGTCGATCCGATGGCCGTGGCGGAAGGGCGTGGCCGCGATTACCAGCAGCGCAGCCGCGAGGGCCTGGACAAGAAGTTCGCCGGCAACGCCGCGGTGTTCGGCAAGAGCAGGGTAGTCGCCTATGACCCGAAGGCCCCAGTGTTCGGCCCGGCCAACTCGGCCGACGTGGTGCTGACCTTCCGCAACGTGCACAACTGGCGCAGCAGCGGCCAGGCCGAGGGCATGTTCAAGGGCTTCTACTCGGTGCTCAAGCCGGGCGGCGTGCTCGGCGTGGTTGAACACCGTGCCAAGGCCGACGTGCCGGCCGACGACAAGACCGGTTACGTGGGCCAGCAGCAGGTGATCGCGATGGCCAAGGCGGCCGGTTTCGAACTGGCCGGCAGCAGCGAGATCAATACCAATCCGCGCGACACCAAGGATTACCCGAACGGTGTGTGGACGCTGCCGCCGACCAACCAGCATGACGCGGCCGACGAGGCCAAGTACCAGGCGATCGGCGAAAGCGACCGCATGACGCTGCGCTTCGTGAAGCCGGGCAAGTAAGAAACCCGCGCGTGAGACACGGCGCGCGGGTGTGGCCCGCGCGTTCCAGGGACGGTAAAGGAGTGCACCATTGAAGAAGCTACTGTTGATCGGTCTTGCGGCGATCACGCTGATCAAGATCGTCGATTTCGTGTTTTACGGGCAGAACGGCTACGACCTGATGGGGGCGGCCGGCTTCGGGCTGCTGTTCACGGGCGCTGCGCTGGATGGGCGCAGCGCGTTCAACGCGCCCGCCACGGGGCGCTGGGCACGTGAAGCCCGCATCGCCAATGTCTGTGGCGTGGTGCTGGTGCTCATCTACTTCCTGCTCAAGATGAACGTCATCGGCTGACGATCGGGCGGATCGCGGCGGCGCCACGGGGATGGGACAATGGGCCATCCCACCGCCGCTGTTGCCTCGATGCTGATCGCCTTCAACAAACCGTTCAACGTGCTGTGCCAGTTCACCGACCGCAGCCAGCCGCCGCGCGCGACCCTGACCGGCTTCGGGTTGCCGCCGGCGGTGTATGCGGCCGGTCGGCTGGACTACGACAGTGAAGGCCTGCTGCTGCTCACCGATGATGGCGGCCTGGCGCACCAGTTGACCGATCCGCGCCACAAGGCCGACAAGACCTATTGGGTGCAGGTGGAAGGCACGGTGACCGATGAACAGGTGCAGGCGCTGCGCCGTGGCGTGCTGCTCAACGATGGGCCTACCTTGCCGGCGGGTGTCGAACGGTTGGAACCGCCGCCCGCGCTGTGGCCGCGCACGCCGCCGGTGCGCTTCCGCAAGACGGTGCCCGATGCCTGGATGGCCATCACCCTGCGCGAGGGCCGCAATCGCCAGGTACGCCGCATGACCGCCGCGGTCGGACTGCCGACGCTGCGACTGGTACGCGTCTCGATGCGCGAGCATGCGATCGGCGACCTGCAGCCCGGGCAGTGGCGGGAGATCGGACACTAAAAAACCGCCGGTGGAGACCGGCGGTTTCGATGCACATGCAGTGTTGCGTCAGCAGATCAGGCGTCGCTGCCGATATCGCTGGTTTCATCCACCACGGTCTCGTTGCGGCGGTTGCGGGCGCTGATGCGCTGCGCCTGGCCGTTCACCACGCCGCCGTTGGCAAGCTTCTTCTTCTGCTGCTTGCGGTACAGCGCGTAGCCCAGCAGGCCCACGCCGACGGCCGCGGCTGCGATGGTCACGGCCGGATTGCGGCGCACCACCTTGGCGGCCACTTTGCTGCCGGTCTTGACCGCGCCGAGTGCGGCGCCGGTCTTGATCCAGTCGGTGGCCTGCGGGCCGAAGTGGCGCAGGTTGCTGCCGGCATGCTTGAGGCCGTCACCAGCGGTGCTGGCGATGTCCAGGGCGCGCTCGAGGGCGCGGTCGGTAATCACAGTCAATCTGCTCATGGGGGGTCCTTGCCTGAGGTTCTGTTCCAGTGTGTCGCCTGGGCCGTGTACGGGGCGTCATCCGCCTGCTACGACCGCATCACGACTGTAGCCGCTCCCCACCGGTGGAGGCGGGCTTGGACGCGGCACGGTCAGGCGCCAGCCATGAATGCGCGCATCCGGTGACGATGGTGGGGGCGTGCTCAGGTGCCGCGCGGTTTCGCCCGGTGGGTCGCGTTGGCCGTCCACGGGTCGTCCGGCCACGGGTGACGCGGGTAGCGCCCCTTCATTTCCTTCTTCACTTCCGCATAGGTGTTCGCCCAGAAGTTGCGCAGGTCCTGGGTGACCTGGAGCGGGCGACCGCCGGGGGAGAGCAGGTGCAGCGTGAGCGGAATGCGGCCGTCGGCGATGCGCGGGGTATCGCTCAGGCCGAACAGTTCCTGCAGTTTGACCGCCAGCACCGGCGCCTGCGGCGTGATGCCATCGGCGTCGAGCGCGTAATGGATCGGACGTTCCATGCCGGAAGGCACGGCAATGCGGACCGGAGCGTGGCGATCGATCAGCTGGCGTTGCGCCCAGGGCAGCGGCGACTTCAGCGCTTCACCGAGGGTGGATTCATCGAGGGCATCCAGGCGCGTCTTGCCGTTGAACGCAGGCGTCAGCCACGTCGGCAGCATCGCCATCAGGGCCGCATCGGAGACGTCCGGCAGATCCAGTTCCGGCATCCACGCGCGCACCGCCAGCGCACGCGCCTGCCATTGGCGCAGGCCCTCCGTCCACGGCAAGGCATCCAGGCCGAGTTCGGCGACGGCGTCGGTCAGGGCTTTCGCGGCGTGGGCGGGGTCCACGCGGCCGGCCGAGCGGCTGTCGAGCACGATGCGATCGAAGCGGGTTTCACGGCGGGCGACCAGCGCTCGTTTTTCGCCGTCCCAACGCACCACATCCTCCTGCGTGAAGCGCTCCGGGAAGTCACGGCGCAGGCGGTTCTCGTCCACCGGCGCGGCGCGCAGCAGCAACGCGTCGCGTGCTTCGTGGCGCAGTTCCACCGCCACCAGCCACGGCTCCCCGCGCAGGTCGCTGGGATCGAACAGGCGCGCGCTGCGGCCGTTGGCCAGCAGGTAGCGCAGTGGATCGGTGGGATGGCGGGCGGCGATCCGGTCGGGGAAGGCATGTGCGAGCAGGTCGCCGAGTTGATGCGCTTCGACCGAGGACGGCGGCGCGGCATCACACCGCAGGCGTCGCCGCCACTGTTTGCTCGCGGCATCGATCGTGGCCAGGCCACCGCGGTTCGCGTCGTGCGGTACGCGCCCCTGGCGGAACGCGGCCAGTGCACGCCACCGCGCGGCGAGTGCGTCACCGCCCTGGCGCAGGGGATCGCGCGCTTCCACCAGCGCGGCCAGATCGCAGGCGAGCGCCTGTTCGACACCAGTGCCTGCCGCCATCAGCATCGCCGCCAGCCGCGGATGCGTGCCGAGGGTCAGCATACGCCGGCCCAGCGGGGTCAGCGTGTCGCTGTCGCTGAGCGCGCCCAGGCGCTGAAGCAGCTCCCGCGCGGCGGCCAGGGCACCGGCGGGCGGTGTATCGACGAAGCGGAGGTCGTCACTGCCCCACGCCGCCAGTTCCAGCGCCAGCGAGGCCAGTTCCACCTGCGCGATCTCGGGCCGTCGCTGTGCCTCCAGCCGCTGCGACTGCGGCCACAAGCGCCAGGCCCAGCCCTCTGCCACGCGTCCAGCGCGCCCGGAACGCTGATCGGCCGAGGCCTGCGCGATGCTCACCACGTCCAGGCGCGCAAAGCCGCTGTTGGGGTCGTAGCGCGGCTCGCGCGCCAGTCCCGCATCGATCACCACGCGCACGCCGGGCAGGGTCACCGAGGATTCGGCGACGTTGGTGGCCAGCACCACGCGGCGGCGACCACCGGGATCGGGCTGCAGCACCTGCGACTGCTGGTCCACCGGCAGTTCGCCGTGCAGCGGCAGCACCTGGACGGCCGGGTCGAGCACGGCCTGCAGCGCCGTCTGCACGCGCGCGATCTCGCGCTGGCCGGGCAGGAACACCAGCACGTCGCCGGGATGCTCGGCCAGGGCCTGCTCCACCGCACGCCGCGCCTGCGGCTCCAGTGCCTCGTCGCGGCGCGCGGGGAAATGCGCGACCGTCACCGGGAAGCTGCGACCTTCGCTGCTCAGGCGCGGCGCATCGAGGAACTGCGCCAGTCGCTCGCCATCGAGCGTGGCCGACATCACCACGATGCGCAGGTCCTCGCGCAGCTGCGACTGCACATCCAGCGCCAGCGCCAGACCGAGATCGGCGGCCAGGTGGCGCTCATGGAATTCATCGAACAGCAGCGCGCCCACGCCGTCGAGCAGCGGGTCGTCCTGCAGCATCCGGGTCAGGATGCCCTCCGTCACCACTTCGATGCGGGTCCGCGCGGAGATCCTGTTCTCGAAGCGGATGCGGTAACCCACGGTCTCACCGACGCCCTCACCGAGCTGCCGCGCCATGAACTGCGCGGCGCTGCGCGCGGCGACGCGACGCGGCTCCAGCATGATGATTTTCCGGCTTTCCAGCCACGGCGCATCCAGCAGGGCCAGCGGCACCTGGGTGGTCTTGCCGGCGCCGGGCGGCGCTTCCAGCACCAGTCGGGTGCCGCTCCCGAGGGTGGTCAGGATCTGCGGCAGCAGCACGGCAATCGGGAACATCGGGGTGGTCATGCGGCAAGGATACGGGGCGCAGGCGAGGGCGGCGAGACGTGCGCGCCGGGGCATCGCCGGGCAGCACGGTAGAATGCGCAGGTTCACCGTCCTGTAGCCCCCCATGCAACTGATCGATATCGGCGCCAACCTCACCCACGACTCCTTCGATCGCGACCGCGACGCCGTGCTGGCGCGTGCGCGCGAGGCCGGGGTGGTGCAGATGGTGATCACCGGCGCCAGCCGCGAGCATTCGCCGATGGCGCTGGATCTGGCCCGGCAGCATCCCGGCTTCCTGTACGCGACGGCTGGCGTGCACCCGCACCATGCGGTGGAATACACCGACGAATGCGATGCGGAGATGCGCGCGCTGCATGCGCATGCCGAGGTGGTCGCCGTGGGCGAGTGCGGGCTGGACTACTTCCGTGATTTCGCGCCGCGTCCGGCGCAGCACCGTGCCTTCGAACGCCAGCTGCAGCTGGCCGCGGAGAACGGCAAGCCACTGTTCCTGCACCAGCGCGACGCGCATGCCGATTTCATGGCGCAGATGAAGAACTTCGACGGCAAGCTCGGCCCGGCCGTGGTGCACTGTTTCACCGGCGAGCGCCAGGAGCTGTTCGACTACCTGGACCAGGACTGGTACATCGGCATCACCGGCTGGTTGTGCGATGAGCGCCGCGGCGCGCACCTGCGCGAGCTGGTCAAGCACATCCCGGCCAACCGGCTGATGATCGAGACGGACGCCCCGTACCTGCTGCCGCGCACGCTCAAGCCGTTGCCCAACGACCGCCGCAACGAGCCGATGTTCCTCTCGCACATCGTCGAGGAACTGGCGCGCGATCGTGGCGAGGACGTGGAAGCCACGGCAGCCAATGCGACGGCGGCCACGCGCGCGTTCTTCCGGTTCCCGCAGACCCGGTAGGTACTGACTGTTGGTCGGTACGCGTGTCGGTGCGCGGCACCCACGACCAACGGTCGTGGGCTACCGTCCGTCTCCATGGGCCCACGCATCGGCCAGCCCTTCGCGGTAGGTCGGGAACCGCGGCTGCCACTGCAATGCCCCGCGCGTGCCGCGACTGTCGATGCGCTTGTTGCTGCTGTAGAAGCGCCGCAGCGAGGCAGGCAGGGCCGGGTCATCCCAGGCCTGCGCCGCGGGCAGCGACAGGCCACTCAGTGCCGCTGCATACGCCAGCACGTCCTGCGAGGGAGCGGGTTCATCGTCGGCCGGCAGATACAGCGCGTTTTCCTGCGAGCGATGCATCGCTGCCAGCGCTGCGGTGGCGAGGTCTTCGACGTGCAGCCGGTTGAACACCTGGCCCGGCCGCACGACCTGCCGCGCCGTGCCCTTCGCCAACTGCACCAGCGCGTTGCGCCCCCGCCCGTACAGCGCGGGCAGCCGGAATACCGCCGAGGCGATGCCGCGCGCCTGGGCGAACGCCTGCCATTGGCCTTCGGCACGCAGGCGCTTCAGTGCGGTGTCGTCGGTGGCATCGGCCGCCGCGTGCAGGTTGATCCAGCCGCCATCACGATCGGCGTAGACGGCGGTCGAAGAGAAATAACCCAGCCAGCGCAGCGCGGGCGCATCCTGCAGCGCTTCGCCGAGCAGGCGTAGCGCAGGATCACCCTCGGCATCGGGCGGAATGCTGCACAGGAGCGCATCGGCGCTGCGGATCGCCTCCTCCAGCGCCGCATCGATGGGGTATCCCTCGGCCAGCCGGTGGCGGATCACACCATCGTCCGGTGCGGTGGAGGGATCGCGCACGGTGCCGCTGCAGGCAATGCCCTGCGCGTGCAGCAGGGCGGCCAGGTGCCGCCCGCTGTAGCCCAGGCCCAGCACCAGCACGCGTGCCGGTGCGGTGTCGGTCGGCACGCTCAGCCCTTGCGCTGCTGCTGGTAGGCCTGCAGGTGCGCATAGGCCACGGCCAGCAGCGGTGCGGCCTGGCCGGCCGCCCGTGCCCGTACCAGCATGTCGCCGACGATGTGCTCGGCCTCGACCTGCTGGCCGGCCTCCAGATCGCGCAGCATCGAAGCCTTCAGCGCCGAGCCGGACTGGGTGGTCGCGGCCAGCGCGATCTCGCGCGCCTTGCCCGGGATCGGCTCGCCGGCCGCCTCGGCCACCGCCACGCACTCGTCATACAGGCCACGCACGATCGCCGCGCCGTCATCGGTCGCCACGATCGTGCCGACATCGGCGCGCATCAGGCAGGTCGCCGCCGCCAGCGTGGTCAGGAAGGTGTACTTGATCCACTGCTCCTGGCCGATCGCATCGGTGGCGACGTGGTCCACACCGGCCTGCACGCAGGCCGCCGCCAGCGCCAGCACGCGCGCGCTGCTGCCGGTGCCGTCGCGCTCGCCGAAGGTCAGCTTGGCCGCCGGCGCCAGGTGCACCACCGCGCCGTCGCTGGCCTTGGTCGCGCTGATGAAGCACAGCCCGCCCAGCACTGCGTCGCGGCCAAAGCGTGCGTCGAGATCGGCGTAATGCCGCAGCCCGTTGAGGATCGGCAGCACCGTGGTGCGCGGCCCGACCGCCGGGGCGATCGCCTCGATGGAGCTGGCGAGGTCGTAGGCCTTGCAGCTCAGGATCACCAGGTCGAACGGCTCGGCCGTCGCCAGCGCGGGCAGCGCGTCGGCGGTGACGTGCTTGACCGGGAACGTCGCATCGCCCAGCGGGCTGCGGATCACCAGCCCTTCGCCCGCCAGCTGCGCTGCACGCGCCGGGCGGACGAGGAAGGTGACGTCCACGCCGGCCTGGGCCAGGCGACCACCGAAGTAGCCGCCGGTCCCGCCGGCGCCGAGGATCAGGATGCGCATCAGCTGCGCATCCCCACGCCACGCTTCAGCAGCCACAGCGCCAGCGCGGTGAGCGCCACCACGAAGCCGATCATCAGCGCATACGCCACCCACAGCGGCACGTCGCTGGTGCCCAGCAGGCCGTAGCGGAACGCGTTGACCATGTAGAAGATCGGGTTGGCGTGCGTGGCCGCTTCGGCCCAGGTCGGCAGCAGCTTCACCGAATAGAACACGCCGCCCAGGTAGGTCAGCGGGGTCAGGATGAAGGTCGGCACGATCGCCACGTCGTCGAACTTCTTGGCGTATACCGCGTTGATGAAGCCGGCCAGCGAGAAGATCGTCGCGCCCAGCAGCACCGTGGTCAGCGTCACCAGCGGATGCGGGATGCGCACCGGGGTGAAGAACATGGCGATGATCAGCACGATCACGCCGACCATCAGGCCGCGCAGCACAGCACCGGACACATAGCCCCACAGGATCACCCAGTTCGGCATCGGGCTGACCAGCAGCTCTTCGACGTGGCGGCCGAACTTGGCGCCGAAGAACGAGGAGCTGATGTTGCCGTAGCTGTTCTGGATCACGCTCATCATCACCAGGCCCGGCACGATGAACTGCATGTAGCTGTAGCCGCCCATCTCGCCCACGCGCGAACCGATCAGGCCGCCGAAGATCAGGAAGTACAGGGTCATGGTGATCGCCGGCGGCACCAGCGTCTGGCCCCAGATGCGCAGGATGCGCGCCACTTCGCGGCGCACGATGGTCATCAGGGCGATGCGGTTGCGCTGGCCGTCGGTCAGGACCGGGGTCGGGGTGCTGCTCATGCCATGTTCTCCTGGTTGCCGGTGAGGCGCACGAACAGCTCCTCCAGGCGGTTGCTCTTGGTGCGCATCGAACGCACGCGGATGCCCGCGGCGTTCAAGGCTTCAAACACCCGGTTGAGGTCCATCGCGCGCGGCATGTCCACGTCCAGCGTGTGGCTGTCGGTGGCGATCAGGATCGCGCCCTCGATCTCCGGCAGCTGGGCCGGCAGGCTGCCGTCGATGTCGAACAGGAAGCCTTCCACGTCCAGCTTGGCCAGCAGTTCGCGCATCGGGCCCTGGGTGACGATCTGGCCGTGGTTGATGATGGCCAGGTTCCGGCACAGGTGCTCGGCTTCTTCCAGGTAATGCGTGGTCAGGATGATCGTGGTGCCGGCGGCGTTGATCTCCTTGAGCACGCGCCACATGTCGCGGCGGATCTCGATGTCCACGCCGGCGGTCGGTTCGTCCAGGATCAGCAGGCGCGGCCGGGTCATCATCGCGCGGGCGATCATCAGCCGGCGCTTCATGCCGCCGGACAGGGTGCGGCTCATCACCTGCGCCTTCTCCCACAGGTGGGCGCGCTTGAGCTCTTCTTCGGCCATCTTCTCGGCCTCGGCACGGGCCACGCCATAGAAGCCGGCGTAGTTGACCAGGATGTCGAAGGGCTTTTCGAACAGGTTGAAGTTGATTTCCTGCGGGACCAGGCCGATCAGGCGCATGGTGGCGCTGCGGTTGCGCACCAGGTCGCTGCCGAAGACCTCGACCTGGCCCTCGCTGAGGTTCACCAGCGAGCTGATGATGCCGATCAGGGTCGACTTGCCGGCGCCGTTGGGGCCCAGCAGGGCGAAGAAGTCGCCCGGGGCCACGTCCAGCGAGACGCCCTTCAGCGCCTGGGTGCCGTTGTCGTAGGTTTTGCGGAGGTCGCGCACCCGCAGGGCGGGCACGGCGGTGGGCGCGGGAGTGTTCTGGGAAGCCAAGCTCTTGCCTTCGCGCCTATGGGCTGGCGCTGGATAGGGGCGGGGAGGGGCTATTATAGAAGACCCCGAGGGCTTGCCCCGGCTACACACTGTCCCGAAAAGTCGTGCCTGCCCAATTCCCCCTCAAACTGGTCGACCGGCGCATGCTGGCGCCGACCGTCGGCCATTACCAGTTCCTGCGTGATGACGGCCAGCCGCTGGATTTCCAGCCCGGCCAGTTCATCCAGGTCCATTTCGAGTACGCCGACGGCACCGCCACCAAGCGCAGTTACTCGCTGGCCACCATTCACAACCACGCCCTCGGCGCGGGCGAAGCGGTCGATATCGCGGTCAGTTTCGTCCCCGGCGGCGCCGCCACGGCCCTGTTCGAGGGCCTGGATATCGGCGGCCACGTCAGCGCCAGCGGCCCGTTCGGCCGGTTCTGCCTGCAGCCGGGCGACCACAATGCCCGCTACCTGCTGATCGCCACCGGCACCGGGGTCACCCCGTACCGCTCCATGCTGCCGCTGCTGGCCACCGCCATGGCCGGGCGCGGCGTGGAGGTGGTCCTGCTGCAGGGCGCCCGCACGCCGACCGAACTGCTCTACAGCGAGGACTTCTACGCCTTCGCGGCTGCCCATCCGGGCTTCCGCTATGTGCCGTGTCTGTCCCGCGAATTACCGGAAAACCCGCATCCGGACGTGCGCCACGGCTACGTGCAGCAGCATCTGGCCGAATTCGTCCCGGACCCGGCGACCGACATCGCCTACCTGTGCGGCAACCCGGACATGGTCGATGCCACCTTCGAGGTGCTGAAAGCGGCCGGCCTGCCCACGCCGCAGGTGCGGCGCGAGAAGTACGTCAGCAGCAAGTAACCGTGCCTGGCGGCCCTGCCATCCGGCATGGCCGCCAGCAGCGTAGGGGTGCGGGCGGCGGTAAGATGCGCCGCGCGCCGCTTCCGCCTGGCTGACACGATGCCCCTGGATTTCCCCACCATTGCCGTGCTCGGCTTCCTGCTGTGCCTGGGCATCGCCATGGGCTTCTCGCTGCTGCTGCTGGTGCTGCGGCGGCAACCGGCCCTGCGGCTGTGGACGGCCAGCCTGTGGATGCTGTCGGTCAGCCTGACCCTGGTCGCGCTGCGGCCCCATCTGCCCCAGGTGGCGGGCATCCTGGCCGGCAACGTTGCCGTAGCGCTGTCCGGCGTCCTGATGCTGTATGGCGTGGCGCGCCATCTTGGCCGTCGGCTGCCGGCGTGGCAGCCCCTGGCATTGGCGGCCACCTACCTCGGGGCGATCGCGTTCTTCCTCGTCGTCCATCCCAGCCTGGTCATCCGGCTGGATGTGTTCAGCGTGTTCGCGGTGTTGCTCAACGGCTGGATGGCGGGGTTGCTGCTGCGGCATGCACCGCCGGCGCAGCGCATCAGCTGCCGGCTGGCGGCTGCGGTATTTGCCGCGCAGGCCGTGCTGTACCTGGTCCGTCTGTTCCTGCCGGTGGCGCCCGATGCGGGCGACGACATCCTGCGCGCCGGGGCGCCGGTGTTCGCGACCTATCTGGTCGGGCTGATCCTGGAACTGGCCCGGTGCTTCGCGCTGGTGCTGCTGCTGGTGGAGCGCATGCTGGTCGACCTGCAGCGGCTGGCGCGCACCGACGTGCTGACCGGCCTGCTCAACCGGGGCGCGGTGCTCGCCGACGGTGCCACGCTGCTGCAGCTCAGCCGCCGCCCGCCGAGGCCGCTGGCGCTGCTGCTGCTGGACGTGGATCACTTCAAGCAGATCAATGACCGCTGGGGGCATCTGGCCGGCGATGCGGTGCTGCGCCACGTCGCCGACGTCCTGGCCGCGTGCGTGGCCGATCGCGAGCACCTGCTGGGCCGCTATGGCGGTGAAGAGTTCGTCCTGCTGCTGCCCGGGGCAGACCCGCACCAGGCACGCCAGTGCGCCGATCGCCTGCGCCAGGCACTGCGGGAGTCGCCCGCCCGGATCGACGGTCTTCTGGTACGGGTGACGGCCAGCATCGGCCTGGCCATCGACCAGGGAACGGGCGACCTGGCGCGCCTGCTCGGCGAGGCCGATGCGGCGCTTTACCGGGCCAAGGCCGAGGGCCGTGACCGCACCATCAGCGCGCTGGCCCCCGCGGCCTTCCCCGGCACCGGGGCAGCCGTGTAAGTTGAGTCACATCGCCCACGCCCGTGCGTCGGGGTGACATGATCTTCAACAAGGGGAAGTACGGAAGATGTCTACACACCACCTGAGGCTGGCCGTCGCGCTGGTCGCCGCCCTGTGTGCCGGCTGCGCGCCGGTACCCGACGCTGCATCCGGCACCGCGGCCGCCCAGCGCCTGTACGGCACGCTCGCGTTCCAGCCCTGCACCCTGACCAGCGCGCAGGCCAGCGCGAATGTCGAGGCGCAGTGCGCCACGCTGCAGGTGCCGGAGAACCCGGCGGCACCGGACGGTCGCAGGATCGGCTTGAACATCGCCTGGCTGGACGCCGGCAATGACGGCGCGGGCAAGGCCGACCCGGTCTTCTTCCTGGCCGGTGGCCCGGGCCAGGCCGCGACGGAGGTCGCCGCCCCGGTCAACATGGCGCTTCGGGACGTGCGCAAGCAGCGCGACATCTTCCTGATCGATCAGCGCGGCACCGGCAAGTCCAACCCGCTCACCTGCCTGGATGCACAGGGCAAGGAGCTGCCGCTGGACGAGAACGCGGCACCGAGCGCCGCGCTCATCGAAGACTACGCCCGCCGCTGCGCGCAGTCGCTGACCGGGCGCGCGGACACCCGCTTCTACACCACCACCGAGGCCATCGGTGATCTGGATACGGTGCGCAAGGCGCTGGGCGTGGACAAGGTCAACCTCGTCGGTGGTTCCTACGGCACCCGCGTGGCACAGCAGTACGCCGCGCGCTATCCGCAGCACACGCGCACGGTGGTGATCGATGGCGTGGTGCCGAACGACCTGGTGGTCGGCGGTGATTTCGCCACGACTTTCGAAGATGCGATCACCCTGCAATCGGCACAGTGCCGCCGGGATCCGATCTGCGCCAAGCGCTTCCCGGTCGATACCCGCAGCCAGCTGCGCAACGTGATGGCCGCACTGGCCAAGGCACCGGTCGAGGTCGACTACCGCAATCCCGGCACCGGCCAGGCCGAACGCGATGTATTGACCGCCGATTCGGTTACCGGACTGGCCTTCATGTTCTCGTACATGCCGGAGCTGTCGTCGCTGCTGCCGGTCACGCTGGATGAAGCCGCGCAGGGCCGCTATGCACCGTTGATGTCGCTGAGCAAGATGGCCAGCCGCACGCTGGGCGTGCAGATGAACCGTGGCATGCAGTGGTCGGTGCTGTGCGCCGAAGATGCCGATCGCTACAAGGAAGGCGACGCGGGCGATCGCGTGCTGGGCCCGGAAGTCGCGCGCATGTTCTTCGCGGCCTGCCCGGCCTGGAATGCCGGTTCGCGGCCGAAGGATTTCACCGCGCCGTTCGCCTCGACGCTGCCGGTGCTGTTGTTGTCGGGCCAGTTCGATCCGGTCACGCCGCCGCGCTACGCCGAGCAGGTGCTCAAGCAGCTGCCCCAGGGTCGCCACCTGCTCGCCAAGGGACAGGGTCACGGCACCATCAATGCCGGCTGCATGCCGCGCATCCTCGGCCAGTTCATCGAAACCGCTGACGCGAAATCACTCGACGCCACCTGCCTGGACACCCTCAGCCCGGTGCCCGCCTTCACCTCGTTCAACGGATGGGCCCCATGAACCGTACTTCGTACCGCACCGGGGAGGTGCGCGCATGATCGTCGCCGAGCATCTGCACAAAGCGTTCAAGACCAAGACCGGCGTGATCCATGCCGTCCAGAACGTCGGCTTCCAGGCCGACAACGGGCGCATCACCGGCCTGCTCGGCCCCAACGGCGCCGGCAAGACCACCACCATGCGCATGCTGTACACGCTGATGAAGCCCGACGAGGGCCGCGTCGTGGTCGATGGCATCGACGCGGCGGTGGACCCGGTCGCGGTGCGTCGCCAGCTGGCGGTGCTGCCGGACGCGCGCGGCGTCTACAAGCGCCTCACCGCGCGCGAGAACATCGCCTATTTCGGCCAGCTGCACGGCCTGAGTGCCGCGCGGATCCGCGAGCGCACCAAGGTACTCTCGGCGGCGCTGGAGATGGAGGACATCCTCGACCGCCAGACCGAAGGGTTCTCGCAGGGACAGCGCACCAAGACCGCGATCGCCCGCGCGCTGGTGCACGATCCGCGCAACGTCATCCTCGATGAGCCGACCAACGGCCTGGACGTGATGACCACGCGCGCGCTGCGCGGCTTCCTGCGCGGACTGCGCGACGAGGGCCGCTGCGTGATCTTCTCCAGCCACATCATGCAGGAGGTGGCCGCGCTGTGCGACCACGTGGTGATCATCGCGCAGGGCACGGTGATGGCGGCCGGCAGCGCCGAAGAGCTGCGCGCACAGACCGGGGAAAGCAACCTGGAAGATGCCTTCGTCAAGGCGATCGGTACCGAAGAAGGATTGCACGCATGAGTTCGTTCGCTACGCTGTTGACCGTGATGCGCAAGGAACTGCGCGATCTCTCGCGTGACCGCCGCACGCTCGCGCTGACGCTGCTGTTGGGGCCGTTGCTGTACCCGGTGCTGATCCTGGGCATGAGCAAGCTCGCCGAAAGCCGGGTGAAGACACAGATCGAGCAGCCGCTGGACATCCCGATGATCGGCGGCGAACACGCGCCCAACCTGGTGCGATTCCTGGCCGCGCAGGGTCTCAATGCGACCGAGGCGCCGAAGGACCTGACGGATGCGATCCGCAGCCAGCGCATCGATGTGGCGCTGCGGATCAGTCCGGCGTTCGGAAAGGACTGGAGCGAGGGCCGTCCGGCGCTGGTCGAGATCATCAAGGACAGTACCCGGCGCGCTGCCGATATTCCCAGCAGCCGGCTGGAGGCGGCGCTGGGCGGCTACAGCCAGCAGGTCGGTGCGCTGCGTCTGCTGGCACGCGGGATCGATCCGCAGGTCGCGCGACCGCTGGATGTCGCCGCGCAGGATCTGGCGACGGCTGAAGCCAAGCGCGGGATGATGCTGTCGGTGCTGTTGCCGATCCTGTTGACCATCACCTCGTTCCTGGGCGGCGCGTATCTGGTGATGGACACCACCGCGGGCGAGCGCGAGCGGCAATCGCTGGAGCCGCTGCTGGCGACGCCGGCACCGCGCAGCGCGATCGTCAGCGGCAAGATCGCCGCGGCCTGCGCGGTCGGTGTGGCGTCGTTGCTGCTGACCCTGGCGGCCTTCAAGATCAGCGCGCAGCTCTCCTCCGGTGGAGTGGGTCGCCAGCTCAACATGGGCTTCCTGCCGATGCTGCAGATGCTGCTGATCATGCTGCCGATGCTGTTCATCGGCACCTCGCTGCTGACCTTCCTGTCGGCGGCGGCCAAGAGCATGAAGGAAGCCCAGAGCCACATGACCTGGCTGATGCTGCTGCCGATGCTGCCGGGCTACGCGCTGATGGTGTACCCGATCAAGAGTGAGCTCTGGCAGTTCGCGGTGCCGTTCCTTGCGCAGAACCAGATGCTGCTCAAGATCATCCGCCACGAAGCGATCAGCCCGCAGATGTGGGCGGTCTACCTCGGTGCAGGCTTCGGCTTGGCGGCCCTGTTCTGGTACGCCGCCGTGCGTCGCTACCATCAGGAACGGTTGGCGATCTCGGGTTGATGCACGAAGGGCTCCGCGAGGAGCCCTTCTTCATAACGGGGACGGAGGTAGTTAATAACAGGGACAGTTAATAACAGGGACGGAGGTGGTTAATCTGGTGGCCGTCGATTCCTTTGCGTTCGCGACGCTGGCGCATGTCCGGCTAGTCGCCCTGTTGCTTGACGGGTCTTCCCGCAGGCCTGCACACCACGGACCTTTGCAATGCCCGCCCCACCATGTCCTGGAAGCGCGGGCTGCCCAACGCGCGCTCCTGCGCGATGTAGGCGACGATCCGCTCTCTTTCCTGCGGTTGGATGCCGGCCTGCAGCCATTGGCTGTAAGCGGCTGCGCGGGCTTTCGGTGTAGCGCCGAGGGCGGTGTAGCCGGCGTGGGGTGTCAGCATCGGGTTGTACTCAAGCCCCAGGTACGCCCGAGCGCTGGACCATCGATAGCTCTCGGGGAGAGCCACCAGCGCGGCCCGCACCGGATTCAATTCTATGTAGCGATGGACCATCAGCAGGTAGCCATCGGAATCCACCAGGCACGACTTGAAGCGGCCCTGCAGCAGCGTTCCGCTCCGAACATGTCGCTTGTTGAAGTACTGGACGTAGTTCTGCCCGCACCTCCGCATCGCTGAAGCCAGCCCTTCGGCCACCATCGGCGATACCAGGAGATGCACGTGGTTGCCCATCAGTACGAAGGCGTGGATCAGGACGCCATGTCTTCGGCAGGCAGAGCGCAACAGACGCAGGTAGTGGTTCCGATCATCGTCGTCGATGAACAGCGCAGCGCGATTGACGCCACGCTGGATGACATGGAGGGGAATGCCAGGCAGAACCAGACGAGGGGAGCGGGGCATGGTCGCAACCGGGATGGCGAGACATCACTCTGCAGAACCGCGCATCAAAACGCGCTAGGTCGGTGGCGCGGAACGCGGTAAGGGAAGTGCGCTTAACTACCTCCGTCCCTGTTATTAACTACCTCCGTCCCCATAAAAGAAGGCCCGGATCGCTCCGGGCCTTTCGTCATCCAAACCGTGCGTTGCGATCAGCCGCCTTCAGGCGCGAACGCAAGCGTGCGGCGGGTCGTGACCGGGGCGCCGACCGGTTCGAACTTCCAGCGTTTGACCGCGTTGAGTGCTTCGCGGTCGAACACGCGGGCCGGGGTGGCGCGCAGCACGCGGGCGGCGGTCACCGAGCCGTCCGTGCCCACCGTCAGTTCGACCAGCACTTCGCCGGCAGTGCCCGAACGCAGGGCGTCGGCCGGGTAGCGCGGCGCCGGGGTACTGACCGGGCGCAGGGTCGAGGCCGGCGCGGCGGCAGCCGGGGCCTGGCGGGCGGCGGCGGCCTGGGCGGCGGCGGCCTGCTGCTGGCGCTGTTCGGCCTCGCGGCGGGCGGCGGCCTGGCGCTCGGTGTCCTGGCTGTCGATGCGGGCGGCTTCCTGCTGCGCTGCGATCTTCTTCGCTGCTTCGGCTTCCGTGGCCTGCTGCTGGGCCAGTTTCTGCTGTTCCACCAACTGCTTGGCGCGGGTCTCGGCGTCCTTCTTGACCTTGTCGGTCTCTTCCTGGGTACGCTTGAGCGCGGTCTGCATGCTGCCGCTGATGCCCTGCTTCAGGCGCGGCAGCGCCGGGGCGGTCGGGTCGACCTTTTCGATCAGCGCGACCAGGCGCTGGGTCTCGGCGAAGTCCTCGCGGCCCAGGTTCTGCTCGGCGGCGATCAGGGTGTAGGGCAGCAGATCGGTCAGCGCGCTCTTGACCGAGGCGTCATCCGGGGTCTTGTCGCGCAGTGCCAGGTAATACTCGATGGCGTTGTCGCCGGCCGGGGCATACATGCGGTTCTCGCGCAGCGCCTTGCTGGCCAGCTCCCGCAGTTCCTCCGTGCCCAGCGACTGGACCTTGGCCGACACCGCCGGTGCGGCCGGGGCAGCAGTAGGGGCCGCCGGTGCCGCGGGCGTGGCCGGTGCGGTGTCGTCCTTGCCCGAGCAGGCGGACAGGGCGATCAGCAGGATCATCGGCGCGAACAGGCGCGCCGGGCCATGAGTCTTGACGTGCGACATCCAACTCCCCTTTGAAGACGACGATACGTAGGGCCTGATGCGGTCAGGCCGACCGACGGCCATGGACGTTTCCCGACGCCCATGGCGGACCCGCAGGTGTGCAATCTAGCATCACCCCGCCCGGCCCGGGGGCCAGGCGGTCAGGGCAGGGGGCATCCTCACCGATGCCGCCACTGCCGGGCAAGCCTCAGTGCGACAGCGCCTTGCTCGGCGTGCCGTTCATCAGCTTGTCGGTGTAGGCGATGCCGATCGCCGACAGGATGAAGGCGGCATGGATGATGGTCTGCCACATCACGCCGGTCGAGGTCAGCCCACTGGCGCACTTGAAGACCTCGGCCGCGGCCGGACCCTGCGCGGCCACGACGGAGGCGACCGCCTGGATGTAGGTATCGCTGTTGCACGCGGGCAGCGAGTCAAGGCTGCCCGCCGCAATGAACGTCTTCAGCAGGTGGATCGAGGAGATGCCGATGATCGACAGCGCCAGCTTCACCTTCAGCACGCTCGCGTTGACATGGCTCAGCCACTCCGGCTGGTCGGGGTGGTTCTCCAGGCGCAGGCGCGACACGAAGGTCTCGTAGCCGCCCACGATCACCATCACCAGCAGGTTGGAGATCATCACCACGTCGATCAGGCCCAGTACCAGCAGCATGATCTGCTGCTCGCCCATCTCGTTGGCCTGGTGCAGCAGGTGCCACAACTCCTTGCCGAACAGGAACACATAGACGCATTGCGCCAGGATCAGGCCCAGGTACAGCGGCAGCTGCAGCCAGCGCGAGGCGAAGATCAGGGAGGACAGGGGACTGATGGGGGTCTGGGTCGAACTCATGCTGGAATGCTGCGTTGCGGGGACGGCGCAGCGTAACGGTCCAGCTTGACCCTGCCAAGCCGAGCGACGGACTAGACTCGGGATTCCCTCTCCGCGCGAGCCCTCGCCATGATCGACCTGTACTACTGGCCTACCCCGAATGGCCACAAAGTCACGCTGATGCTGGAGGAAACCGGCCTGCCGTACCGGATCCAGCCGGTGAACATCGGTGCCGGGGACCAGTTCAAGCCCGACTTCCTGGCGATCTCGCCGAACAACAAGATGCCGGCCCTGGTCGATCACCAGCCCACCGATGGCGGGGCCGCGCAGCCCGTGTTCGAGTCCGGCGCGATCCTGCTGTACCTGGCCGAAAAGACCGGCCGCTTCCTGCCGGCCGACAGCCGCGGCCGGGTGGCGGTGCTGGAATGGCTGTTCTGGCAGATGGCCGGGCTCGGCCCGATGAGCGGCCAGATGGGGCATTTCAACGTCTACGCGCCCGACAAGATTCCCTATGCGATCGAGCGCTACGACAACGAAGTGCGCCGCCTGCACGGGGTGATGGACAAGCGCCTGGCGCAGGCCGCCTACCTCGGCGGTGACGAGTACAGCATCGCCGACATGGCCAGCTACCCCTGGATCGGCGCCTACGACACGCTGCCGGTCGATTTCAGCGCCTTCCCGAACCTCAAGCGCTGGCATGACGCGATCGCAGCACGCCCGGCCACCCAGCGTGCCTACGCCCTGCGCGAGAAGGTGAACCCGCAGGCCGGCAAGCCGCTCAGCGACGAAGAGCGCAAACACCTGTTCGGCCAGCGCTGAAGCGGTGCTCACCTGCCAGGTAGTGCCGGCCGCTGGCCGGCTCCCCGCAGCGGTGGGCGCGCCCGAACGCCCGCCCGCCTCCGGCACGACCGGAACGGTTTTGGTTAGGATGAAGCGTTCCCCGTGCCGCACCCGCGGCCGGGGACTGCCCAGACGCTGCCGGAATCCTTCATGCGCCACCTGTTCGCTTCGCTCGCCCTGATGCTCGCCTCGACCTCGATCGCCCACGCTGAAAAACTCACCCTGGATGCCATCACCGGTCCGCTGCCGTTGTCCGGCCCGACCCTGATGAAGCCCAAGGTGGCCCCGGACGGCTCGCAGGTCAGCTTCCTGCGCGGCAAGGACGCCGACCGCAACCAGCTGGACCTGTGGGCGTACGACATCGCCAGCGGCCAGACCCATCTGCTGGTCGACTCCAAGGTGGTGCTGCCCGGTACGGAAACCCTGAGCGACGCCGAGAAGGCCCGCCGCGAGCGCCAGCGCATCGCCGCGATGACCGGCATCGTTGATTACCAGTGGTCGCCGGATGCACGCACCCTGCTGTTCCCGCTCGGCGGTGAGCTGTACCTGTACGACCTGAGCAGGCAGGGCAAGGCCGCGGTGCGCCAGCTCACCCATGGGGAAGGCTTCGCGACCGATGCCAAGCTGTCGCCGAAGGGCGGCTTCGTCAGCTTCGTGCGTGCCCGCAACCTGTGGGTGATCGACCTGGCCAGCGGACAGCAGATCCAGCTTACCCGCGATGGCAGCGACACGATCGGCAACGGCGTGGCCGAGTTCGTCGCCGATGAGGAAATGGACCGCCACACCGGCTACTGGTGGGCACCGGACGACTCGGCGATCGCCTTCGCCCGCATCGATGAATCGCCGGTGCCGGTGCAGAAGCGCTACGAGATGTATGCCGACCGCACCGAGATGATCGAACAGCGCTACCCGGCGGCCGGCGACCACAACGTCACCGTGAAGCTGGCCGTGATCGCGCCGCGTCAGAACGCCAAGCCGACCTGGATCGACCTGGGCCGCAACCCGGATATTTACCTGGCCCGCGTCGATTGGCGTGATCCCCAGCGCCTGACGTTCCAGCGCCAGTCGCGCGACCAGAAGACGCTCGAGCTGATCCAGACCGAGCTGGCCAGCGGCCAGCAACGCACCCTGGTGACCGAAACCTCGCCGACCTGGGTGCCGCTGCACAACAGCCTGCGCTTCCTCAAGCAGGGCGGCTTCGTGTGGTCGTCCGAGCGCAGTGGTTTCGAGCACCTGTACCGCATCTCCGATGACGGCAGGACCGTCACCGCGCTGACCGCCGGCACCTGGCCGGTGGACGAACTGCTGGCCGTCGACGAAGACGCGGGCAAGGTGTATTTCCGCGCCGGCGTGGACAGCCCGCGCGAAAGCCAGCTCTACGCCGTGTCGCTGCAGGGCGGCACGCCGCAGCGCCTGTCGCAGGCGCCGGGCATGCATACCGCCAGCTTCGCGCGTAATGCCAGCGTCTACGTGGACAGCTGGTCCAGCACCACCACGCCGCCGCAGATCGCGCTGCACCGTGCCAACGGCGAGAAGATCGCCACCCTGGTCGAGAACAATCTGGAAGATCCCACGCATCCGTATGCGCGCTATCTCGATGCGCAGCGCCCGGTCGAGTTCGGCACGCTGACCGCCGCCGACGGCAAGACGGCACTGCACTACAGCCTGATCAAGCCGACCGGTTTCGATCCGGCCAAGCGCTACCCGGTGGTGGTGTACGTCTATGGCGGCCCGGCCTCGCAGACGGTCACCAACAGCTGGCCCGGTCGTGGCGATCATCTGTTCAACCAGTACCTCGCGCAGCAGGGCTACGTGGTGTTCTCGCTGGACAACCGCGGCACCCCGCGTCGCGGTCGTGATTTCGGCGGTGCGCTGTACGGCGTGCAGGGCACGGTCGAAGTGGCCGACCAGCTGCGCGGCGTGGCCTGGCTGAAGCAGCAGGCGTGGGTGGACCCGGCGCGCATCGGCGTGCAGGGCTGGTCCAACGGCGGCTACATGACCCTGATGCTGCTGGCCAAGGCGTCGGACAGTTACGCCTGTGGCGTGGCCGGTGCACCGGTGACCGATTGGGGCCTGTATGACACCCACTACACCGAGCGCTACATGAACCTGCCGGGCAACAACCCGAAGGGGTATGAAGAAGCGCGCGTGCTGGCACACATCGATGGCCTGCGTTCGCGCCTGCTGCTGATCCACGGCATGGCCGACGACAACGTGCTGTTCACCAACTCCACGGTGCTGATGAGCGCCCTGCAGAAGCGCGGCCAGCCGTTCGAACTGATGACCTATCCCGGCGCCAAGCACGGCCTTTCAGGCAGCAACGCGCTGCACCGCTACCGCTTGGCCGAGGATTTCCTGGGGCGCTGCCTGGCGCCCTGATTCCCCGTTCCTGCCACCGGCCTGACAAGGAGTTCGCCGATGACATTGCCGCCCGCGCTTCCTGGTTCGACCGTGCCTCCCGGCTGGTGGCGCCGCCACTGGCGCTGGGCCATGCCGCTGGCCGTGGTGTCCGGCATTGCGGCGGCAGTGGGCGTGGTGTGGTTCGCGCTGTACCAGTGGGCGTACTGGAGCAAATCCAGTACGCCCTACCAGGAGGCCATGCGTCGCGCGCGCTGCAACATCGAGCTGGTCGAAGCGCTCGGTGAACCCCTGCGCGATGGCTACCTGCCGGCAGGCTCGATGCACTCCAATGGCCAGAGCCAGTTCGTGATCGCGATCGCCGGCCCACAGGGCAAGGGCCGCGTGTTCCTCAACGCCAAGCGCTCCGGTGACCACTGGGACTACCCGATGCTGTACGTGGTGACCGACAGCAAGGACGCGATCGATCTGGCGGCCCTGGACGACATCGAAGCCGCGGATAGTTGCGCGCTGGAGGAATGCCGGGCGAAGGGGGAGTGCCCGCCGTCGCCGGGCGGGTTGCAGATCTGAGCGGCGCATGACCTCCGGCCAATTGCCCCCGGCCCGCCAAGTGCGTAGGGTCGCAGGCATCCTGCCCTGGAGTTCCTGCATGAAGCCGCTTGTCCTCGCTGTCGCGTTGGCCCTGTCCGTTCCCGCCGCGCTGTCGGCCCCGCCGGCCCTGGCCGCCCCGGCGGCCGCCAAGCCTGCCGCCTCGCCGGCCTGGGTGACCCGCAGCAACCAGCTGGCGCAGATCCTGCTCGATGCGCAGGGTCCGTTCCAGCCGGAAGAAACCGGCTTCTTCGGCGTACCCGGCTACGACGACAAGGTGGCCGATTTCGGCCCGGACAACGGCGCCCGCTACCGTGCGGCGATGGCCAAGGCGCGCAGCGAGCTGCAGGCCAAGCTCGCCACCGAGCGTGATGCCAACGTCCGCCAGGACCTGGCGATCATGATCGCCGCCGCCGACCAGAACATCGAAGGCAGCGAGCTCAACGAGAAGTACCTGCTGCCGTGGAGCGATACCCCGCAGACGGTGTTCAGCGGCCTCAACCTGCTGCTGTCCGACCAGGTGCCGGCCGAGCGCCGGGCCAAGGCGCTGGATCGCCTGAAGGCCTACGCCGGGCTTGCCCCGGGCAGCCAGCCGGTGACCACGCTGTCGCGCCAGCGCTATGAAGAGCGCCTGGGCGACAAGGCACTGCTGCAGCCGACCAAGATCGAAGTCGAGCAGTCGCTGGCCAATGTGGACACCTACATCACTGGCATCGAGCAGCTGTTCGGCAAGTACAAGATTGCCGGCGCCGAGCAGGCGCTGCAGACCATCGCCAGCCAGCTGCGCGAGTACCGCGACTGGACCCGCCGTGAAGTGCTGCCCAAGGCGCGCACCGACGCGCGTCTGCCCGAGCCGCTGTATGCCTACCAGCTCAAGCGCGTGGGCATCGACATCGCCCCGGCCCTGCTGATGCAGCGCGCCCAGCTGGAATTCATGGAAACCCGCTCGGCGATGCGCCAGCTGGCGCCGCTGGTGGTGCAGGCCAAGGGCCTGAAGGTCACCGACAGCACCGATCCGGTGGCGGTGGTGCGGGCGCTGAAGGGCGACAAGATTCCTGACGACCAGCTCGAGCACCACTACCGTGGCGTGATCGATGCGATCGACCCGATCATCCGCAAAGAGAAAATCGTCGACGTGCCGCAGCGTCCGATGCAGATGCGCCTGGGCTCGGCCGCCGAAAGCGCCGCCTCGCCGGCACCGCATTTCCTGCCGGCGCCGCTGGTCGGCAACACCGGGCAGCAGGGCACCTTCGTGCTGCCGCTGGGCAATCCGGCCGCCGGCGACAAGGCCGCGCAGTACGACGACTTCAACTTCGGCTCGGCTGCCTGGACCCTGAGTGCGCATGAAGGCCGCCCGGGCCACGAGCTGCAGTTCACTGCGATGGTCGAGCGCGGCATCTCGCTGGCGCGCACGATGTTCGCGTTCAACTCGGTCAACGTGGAAGGCTGGGCGCTGTATGCCGAGGCGGAGATGGTGCCGTACGAGCCGCTGGACGGGCAGCTGATCGCGCTGCAGTTCCGCCTGCTGCGGGCCGCCCGCGCGATGCTGGACCCGATGCTCAACCTGGGCCAGATCGACCGTGCCAACGCCGAGCGCGTGCTGATCGACGAGGTCGGCCTGTCCAAGGCGATGGCGACCCAGGAACTGGACCGCTACATGGTGCGCATGCCCGGCCAGGCCGGCAGCTACTTCTACGGCTACACCCGCATCCTGGAACTGCGCATGCAGACCGAGCTGGCGCTCGGCGATCGCTTCGATCGCCTGGCCTTCAACAACTTCCTGCTCGACCAGGGCCTGCTGCCGCCGGACCAGCTGGCCAAGGCGGTCAATGACGTCTTCGTGCCGAAGTACAAACGCGCCACCAAGCGCTGACACGGTTCCGGTAGGCGCGAAAGGTCTTCCGGTAGGCACCGACCGTGGGTCGGTGCGCTGTTCCAGCAGCCACGACCAACGGTCGTGGCCTACCGCGTTTTGCGTTACCCCGGTCTGCGTTACCGCGGATCTCGTTACCGCGTTGGCGTGATCGTCTGCGTCGGCAGGCGCGGGGCCGGCGGCGGATTCGGAACCCAGATGGCCACACCGGCCGCTCGCTTCTGCGTGGTCGGGATGCCGATGCCGACGCCACCGCCCACGTGCGAGCCGTAGCTGCCCGCACCGACGGACATGCCGACCGGCGACCCGCTGGAAGCCACGCCCATCAGGATCACGCCATTGGCGCCGAGTGCGGCGGCCTCACGCTTGAGCCGCATCACGGCGGCATCGGTCTGGCCCTGCGTGCCGAAACCGACTGCGCTGGCCGATTCGAGCTGGGCGATTTCCTGCGAACCGGCCGGCGGCGTGGAATAGATCTGCACCGTGGCCGGATCGACCGGCGCGCGCGCCTGGCCTAGCATGACCTTGGAGGTGCTGGCGCAGCCGGCGCTGAGCAGCGCCAGGCCCAGCAATGCAGCGCATCGGATGTTCATGGCGTTACCCCTGTGTGTGATGGCTGGGATGATCGGTGCTGGCGACTGAATCGGTCCCAACCCCTGCCAGCGCACCCTAGCACCGGCCCGGTGAGGCCCCCGCCAACGGCGTCTCGCCGGCGCTTGCGCCTGCGCCGGGAACCGCTATGGTGGGCCACGCATTCACCTCAAGGAGCCGGGCATGGGATTGATCAGTCTGTTGTGGGGCATCGTGTCGCTGCTCTGGATGATTGTGGCCCTGATCCCGCTGCTGGGGTGGGGCAACTGGTTCCTGATCCCGTTCGCCGCGGTGGGCGCGGTCATCGCCGCGATCGGCATCCTGTTCACCCACGCCAGCAAGCGCGGCCGGGCCTGGACCGGGCTGGTGCTCAACGGCATCGTGGTGGTGGTCGGCATCGTCCGGCTGGGGCTGGGCGGCGGCATCATCTGAGCCGCCGGCGTCTGCGTCGCCGGGTGCGACCGACCGTCGCAGCTCACGGCCGCCGGGTACCATCGGCGTAGAATGACCGGCTGCCGCATCCGGCTCCGCCGGCGGTCCACGCCCCTCCGGGCGCTCTCCCTGCACCGATGATCATTCGTCCTCGTCCCCACGGCTGGCAACTGCTCTACATCCTGCGCGGCTCCATCGTTCCGGCGGTGGCGCCGAAGGTCGTGGCGATCCTGCTGTTGTCGGTCGCCGTCGCCGCCCTGGCCGAGCTCTGGCATCCGCCGGGCATCGAGCGCGTCTCGGTGGCACCGTTCACCCTGCTGGGCCTGGTGCTGTCGATCTTCCTCAGCTTCCGCAACAACGCCTGTTTCGAGCGCTGGTGGGAAGGCCGCAAGCTGTGGGGCCAGCTGATCTACGAATCGCGCAGCCTGGCCCGGCTGTGCCAGGCGCTGCTGGTCGACGATGCCGCGCTGCGCGACCGCGTGTGCCGGCTGTGCATCGGCTTCGCGCATGCGCTGGCCGCCCGCCTGCGCGGTCGCGACGTGGCGCTGGCCGCGCTGCCGTGGGTGCCCGAGGCCGACCGTGCACGGTTCGGCCAGCGCCTCAATACGCCGGATCAGCTGCTGGCCATGATCGCCACCGACCTGGCCCAGGCGCTGCGTGCCGGGCAGCTGGATCCTTACCTGTACACCCAGTTCGAAACGCGCCTACATGCGCTGTCCAGCATCCAGGCCGGCTGCGAGCGCATCCTGACCACGCCGCTGCCGTTCGCCTATACGTTGCTGCTGCACCGCTGCGCCTGGCTGTTCTGCGTGCTGCTGCCGTTCGGCCTGGCCAGTTCGCTGGGCTGGGCGACGCCGGTGGTGTCGGCCGTACTGGCCTACGCGTTCTTCGGTCTGGACCAGCTCGGCGAGGAGATGGAAGAACCCTTCGGGCTGGAATCCAACGACCTGCCGCTGGATGCGATGGTGCGCATCATCGAGATCGACCTGCTCGACAGCCTGGGCGTCCAGCCGCTGCCCGAGCCGCTGCAACCGCGGCAGTACCTGCTGCAGTAGTTCCTGCACTCCTTCCTGCATTCCGTTCCGGAGTTCCTCATGGCACACCCCGACTATCGCCCCCGCCGCATGCGTCACGACGAGTTCTCGCGCCGCCTGATGCGCGAGAACACGCTGACCACCGACGACCTGATCTACCCGGTGTTCGTGCACGAACTGGCTGGCCGCGCGGCGGTGGCCTCGATGCCGGGCGTGGAGCGGCTGTCGATCGACGAACTGCTCAAGGTGGCGGAAGAAGCGCTGGAACTGGGCATTCCGGTGATCGACCTGTTCCCGGTGATCGATCCGGCCGGCAAGTCGCTCGATGCGGCGGCGGCATGGGACGGGAACGGCCTCGCGCAGCGTGCGATCCGCGCGCTGAAGTCGCGTTTCCCGGAACTGGGCGTGATGACCGACGTTGCGCTGGATCCGTACACCACGCATGGCCAGGACGGCATCATCGATGACAAGGGCTACGTGCTCAACGACATCACCGTCGAGGCACTGGTGAAGCAGTCTCTGTCGCATGCCGAGGCGGGCGTGGACATCATCTCGCCCTCGGACATGATGGACGGCCGCATCGGTGCGATCCGCCGGGCGCTGGATGCCGCCGGCCACGTCAACGTGCGCATCATGGCCTACTCGGCCAAGTACGCCTCGGCGTTCTACGGTCCGTTCCGCGATGCGGTCGGCAGCTCCACCGGCCTCGGCAAGGCGGACAAGAAGACCTACCAGATGGACCCGGCCAACGGTGACGAGGCCATGCGCGAGATCGCGCTGGACCTGGAAGAGGGTGCTGACATGGTGATGGTCAAGCCCGGCATGCCCTACCTGGACCTCGTGCGCCGGGTGAAGCAGCAGTTCGGCGTGCCGACCTTCGCCTACCAGGTCAGCGGCGAGTACGCGATGATGAAGGCCGCCTTTGCCAATGGCTGGCTGGACGAGCGGGCCTGCGTGATGGAGTCGCTGATCGGCTTCAAGCGTGCCGGCGCCGATGGCGTGCTGACCTATTTCGCCCCGCAGGTGGCGCGTTGGCTGCGCGAGCGCTGACAATACGCGCCCACCCCGATACAGGACGACGATGATGCAGACGATGGGATGGCTACAGTGGGTGACCTGGAGTGCCGGTGTACTGGCCTTCGCCGTGGTCATCGGCCTGGTGATCCGTGGCGTGCGCCGCGCCGCGCGGCAGGCACCGGAGCAACCCTCCGCCGCCGCCCGCATCGCCCGTGAGGCGCAGCTGTCGCCCGCGTTGCAGGCGCAGCTGGCCGCGTTGAACCAGCGCAAGGACCACGGCGAGATCAGCGAAGCGCAGTACGAGCAGCAACGTGCGGCGCTGCTGCAGGGCCAGTGACGCTGGGCGACGCCGCCTCCACGGGTAGAGCGACGCCAAGCGTCGCTGCCCTTCGGCCCCGCAACATCACCCGCAGCCCGGACCCTGCGGCGCTGACGGCGTCTTGATCCGGTACAGATCCAGCCCGCCGGCACGCGGTGCGCGTGCCACGCCAGCAAGGACCATCTCCGACGGCTTCGAGGCGTCCACCACCGGCGCGCCGGTCTGGCCGTCGGCGGTATTGAACGACAGCGTCAGCGGCACCGCCGCCTGGCGGTGATCGCAGCCCACCCGCCACACCTGCGAATGCCCATCGGTCGCGCGGGTGAAGGCCAGTGCGCCCTCATTGTCCAGCCAGGCGGCACCGAGTTCGTCGGCCGCGGTATTGAGCGGAGCAGGCAGGGCCTGCGCGGTGCCGAATCCCTCGCCCTGCACGGGCGCCAGATACAGATCGAAGCCCCCCTGGGTCTGCTTGCCATTGCGTGAGAACAGAAGGGTGCGTCCATCCGGGCGCAGCGCGGGTGCACGTTCGTCGGCGCGGGTGTTGAGCGCCGGCAGGGCCTGCACGGTCCCGAGGGTGCCATCGGCGCCCACCGGGGCACGGTACAGATCGAACCCGCCCCGGCCACTGCTGCGGTCGGAGGCGAAGTACAGCCAGCGGCCATCGTGGCTGAAGTAGGGATCGCGTTCGTCGCGGGCGCTGTTGAGCGCGAGCGGGGCGGCGTCCTGCCAGCGGCCATCGCGCAGCACCGCCTGCCACAGGTCCCAGCCACCGCTGCCCCCGGCGCGGTCGCTGGCCCAGACGATGCGCTGGCCGTCCGGCGCGATCGTGGCCTGGGCCTCATTGGCCTTGGTCGAGACCACGCCCATGCCCTCGATGCCGAATTCGGAAAGCGCCATCGCGGCGGGTGTGCAGAGTAAACTGGCGCTCAGCGCGAGCAGAGACAATGGAATGCGCATCATCGCGTCCGTTGGGGTTTGCGTTCCATTCTAGGCCCGGAGCAGGAAACCCATGACCGACCGTTACGCCGTATTCGGCCAGCCCATCGCGCATTCGCAGTCGCCGCACATCCATGCCACGTTCGGCCGGCAGGAAGGCCTGGCGCTGGATTACCGCGCGATCGAGGCATCGCCGGCCGAATTCCTGGCGGCCCTGGAGGCCTTTGCCGCCGAGGGGGGCGTGGGCGCCAACATCACCGCGCCGCACAAGGAAGCCGCCTTCGCACTGTGCACCACGCTGACCTCGCGCGCGCGCCGCGCCGGTGCGGTCAACACGCTGCTGCGCAAGGGCGACCGCTGGCATGGCGACACCACCGATGGTATCGGCCTGGTCCGTGACCTCACCGACCGCCACGGACTGGACCTGCGTGGCCGCCGCACCCTGCTGATCGGCGCCGGCGGCTCGGCCCGCAGCGTGGCCCCGGCCTTGCTGGATGCCGGCATCCTGGAGCTGGTGGTGGTCAACCGCACGCCGGAACGCGCCGACGCGCTGATCGATGCGATGGGCGAGCCGGGCCGCGCGATCACCCGCTACTGGGAAGACATCCGCGAGCTGGGCGATTTCGAGCTGATCATCAACGCCACCTCGGCCGGCCGCGACCGCGCCGCGGAGTTCAAGCTGCCGCTGTCGCTGGTCAACAGCATGACCACCGCAGTGGACCTCAACTACGGCGAGGCGGCCATCGCCTTCACCGCGTGGGCGCGCTCGGCCGGCTGCCGCAACATCGTCGATGGCCTGGGCATGCTGGTCGAACAGGCCGCCGAGAGCTTCCTGCAGTGGCATGCGGTGCGCCCGCAGACCGATGCGGTCTACACCGAGCTGCGAACCCAACTGGCGCCGCTGGTCGGCGAGGACTGAGCCGGTGAACATGGACCTGCTGATCTCGATGCTGGGCATGGTCGGCGTACGCCTGCCCGTATTGATCGCGCTGGCGATCGCCGTGGTCTGGGTGGTGGATACCCCGCGCGGGTCGATCCGCAGCGTGGCCCTGTGGGCCCTGGGCGTGCTGGCCCTGACCACCCTGGCAGGCCTGGTGCTGAACGTGGTGCCGATGTGGCTGGTGCAGCAGGGCAACTACGAGAACCTGCAGCTGATGTCGACGCTGCTGGGTGTTGGCCACTTCGCGCTCAACCTGTTCGAGGCGCTCGCCCTGGTCCTGCTGGTCTGGGCGATGACCCGCGCGCTGCGCGGCCGCGCCGTTCAACCGTCTCCGCCGCTGCCGCCGCGCTGAGCGGGTGCAGCCGCCGCCTGTCGTGGTCCACACCTTTCGCGTGGGCCGCGTCACGGATATGAACCGGCGCGAAAAATGGCGCCGGTCACAGCCCCCGGGTCGTGAGAAAATGGGGACCGTGATCCAGTCAGGCAGTCCTCCGGCGTGACCGAAAAAGTTGAAGCCCCCCGCGTCCTGAACGACGAGCTCAAGGCCGGCATCCGCGACGCCTACGCCAAGCTGCAGGCCAATACGCCCGGCTTCAGTACCCGGCGCTCGCAGAGCCAGATGATCGGCGTGGTGTCGCGTGCGCTCTCGCACAGCGGCGGCGTCGGCGTGGTCGAAGCGCCGACCGGCGTCGGCAAGTCGCTGGGCTACCTGACCGCCGGCGTGCCGATCGCGCTGGCGACCAAGAAGAAGCTGGTGATCAGTACCGGCACCGTGGCGCTGCAGTCGCAGCTGGTCGAGCGCGACATCCCCAATTTCCTCAAGGCCACCGGCATCGAAGCGACCGTGGCGCTGGCCAAGGGCCGCACCCGTTACCTGTGCACCCGCAATGCCGCCGAAGCGCATGGCGACGGCGCGCAGGAAGGCATGTTCGAGGACGAGCAGCCGCTGTTCGATCGCCCGCTGGCACCGATTGAAATGGACCTGGCGCAGTCGCTGAGCAAGGCCTTCCTCGAAGGCCGCTGGAACGGTGACCTGGACAACGCCCCGGAAACGATCAGCAACACCCTGCGCTCGCGCATCACCACGCCGGCCTCGGGCTGCGCCGGGCGCAAGTGCGCCTACTCGGCGCAGTGTGCGGTGCTGCGCTCGCGCAACACGGTGCGCGAGGCGCAGATCGTGGTGACCAATCACGCGCTGCTGTTGTCGGCGCTGTCGATCGGGGAGAGCGACAACGGCCAGCCGCTGATCGCGCCGCCGTCGGACATGCTGCTGGTGCTCGACGAAGGCCATCACATCGGCAACGTCGCCATCGACCAGGGCGCGGCCAGCCTCGCGCTGGACGAGATGGCCAAGCGTACCGGCCGCCTGCAGGTGCTGATCGCCGCGTCCTACCGCGCGGTGGACAAGGACAAGCTGGGCAACCTGCTGCCCAACGAGGCCATCGAGGCCGCCGCCAAGGTCAGCAAGCAGCTCAAGGCCTTCCGCGATGTGATCGAGCGCAGCTGGCGGCCGGATCCTTCCGCCCAGGAGCCGATGTGGCGCGCGCCGAACGGTCGCCTGCCGGAGATCTGGATGCCGGATATCGAGGCCATCGCCGACGACACCCGCGCGCTGTTCAACTGGGCGCACGCCGCGCTGACCCAGGTGGCCAAGGGCAAGCCCGAGGATGCCGCGCGCGAGCGCCTGCAGCGCAACCTCGGCATGGCGCTGGAGATGATCGAGCAGCAGCACAACCTGTGGACCGGCTGGCGCCGCGAAGACAAGGACGGCCAGCCGCCGACCGCGCGCTGGATCACCCTCTCGCGCGATGGCGACCTGGTCCTGCATGGCTCACCGGTCTCGGCCGCGAACGTGCTGCGCAAGCTGCTCTGGGATGAAGTGGATTCGGTGGTGATGACCTCGGCCACGCTCACCGGCGGCGGGGACTTCCAGGCGCTGGCGATCGACAACGGCATTCCGGCCGAGGCCGAGATGGTCTCGCTGGCGTCGCCGTTCGATCTGCCCAACCAGGCGCAGCTGATCGTGCCGGCGTTCCCGGTCACCCCGGATGACAAGGAAGGTCACCCCAAGGAAATCGCCAAGTACCTGGTCAAGGAACTGGACTGGGACAAGGGCAGCATCGTGCTGTTCACCTCGCGCTGGAAGATGGAAAAGGTGGCCGAGCTGATGCCGGCCGCGCAGCGCAAGCAGGTGCTGGTGCAGGGCGAAACCGCCAAGCAGAAGATGATCGACGAGCACCTGCGGCGTACCTCGGCCGGCGAGGGCTCGGTGCTGTTCGGGCTCAATTCCTTCGGCGAAGGCCTCGACCTGCCCGGCGAAGCCTGCACCACGGTGGTGATCACCCAGGTGCCGTTCGCGGTCCCGACCGACCCGCAAACCTCGACGCTGAGCGAATGGTTCGAAAGCCGCGGCCTGAATGCCTTCAACCTGATCGCGATCCCGCACGCGCTGCGCACGCTCACCCAGTTCTCCGGCCGGTTGATCCGCACCTCCACCGATACCGGCCGCGTGATCATCCTGGACTCGCGGCTGCTGACCCGCCGCTACGGCAAGCGGATCATCGATTCACTGCCGCCGTTCAAGCGGGTGATCGGGTAGGCCGTAGATTCACGCCATGCGTGGATGCCTTTCTCAACGGGCTGTCGGTGCCCGGCAGGCCATGTCGTAGGCCTCGCGGTACGGCTTGTCAAAGCAGTGCATCAACCCGTCGAGCACGTTGAGGTTGGGCGGCCACGGGATGCGCTGTTCATTGCCGTTGTCGTTGAGGATCAGTATGCCATCCACCACCGGCATGTCCGCTGGCGGGGCGATCAGTGCCAGCGCATCGCGCGCCTGCTGCAGGGCCGTGCGGTCCTGCTGCAGGAAGGCGATGCTGCCATCCACATACAGGTTCCAGCCGGCCCGGTCCTGCGCGGCAGGCTTGTAGCTCTGCTGCATCAGCGCCACCGCCTGCGCAGCCTGTCCTAGGCCGGCGCGGACCTGGGCCTCATGCCAGACCAGCAACGTGATGCCGGCAGCCTTGGGTTGCGCGCGGTAGGCCGCGAGCAGATCCGCGGCGACCTGCTGGCAGCCGGGGCGGGCGTCCAGCGCGCGCCAGCCGCCGCCCATGTCCTGGTCGAAGGCCTCCACCGACATCGCCAGCATCGCACTGCGGTCCACCTCACATGCTGGCTCGGACGCCGTCGCCGTTGACGCGCCCATTGCCAAGGCCAGTACCATCGAAAACACCGCCATCGCCACCTCCCTGTTGGTATGTCACCTGCACCTTAGCGCAGGTCGTGCGTGGCGTCCGGCGTCTACCCCTCCAGCTTGGCCAGGTCCCGCACCGCACCCTTGTCGGCACTGGTGGCCAGCAACGCATAGGCCTTCAGCGCGCCGGTGACTTTGCGCGGGCGGGCCTCGCGCGGCTTCCAGCCCAGTGCATCCTGCTCGGCGCGGCGTGCGGCCAGCGTGGCGTCATCCAGCAGCAGATCGATGCGCCGCGCGGGAATGTCGATGCGGATGCGGTCGCCATCGCGGACCAGGCCGATGGTGCCGCCCGAGGCCGCTTCCGGCGAGGCATGCCCGATCGACAGGCCCGAGGTGCCGCCGGAGAAACGACCGTCGGTGAGCAGGGCGCATTGCTTGCCCAGGCCCTTGGATTTCAGATAGCTGGTCGGGTACAGCATTTCCTGCATGCCCGGGCCGCCCTTCGGGCCTTCATAGCGGATCACCACCACGTCGCCGGCCACCACCGTGTCGGCGAGGATGCCGGCCACGGCGGCGTCCTGGCTCTCGAACACACGCGCGTTGCCTTCGAACACATGGATCGATTCGTCGACGCCGGCGGTCTTCACCACGCAGCCATCGACGGCGAGATTGCCGCGCAGCACCGCCAGCCCGCCTTCGGCCGAATAGGCATGCGCCACGGCGCGGATGCAGCCTTCGGCACGGTCCACGTCCAGCGTCGGCCAGCGCGTGGCCTGGCTGAAGGCGACCTGGGTCGGGATGCCGGCGGGCCCGGCGCGGAAGAAGTCGTGCACCGTTTCATCGGTGCTCACCGCGACATCCCAGCGTGTGATCGCCTCGGCCAGGGTGCGGCTGTGCACGGTCGGCACGTCGGTATGCAGCAGCCCGCCGCGCGCGAGTTCGCCGAGGATGCCGAACACGCCACCGGCACGATGCACGTCTTCCATGTGGTATTTCGGGGTATTCGGCGCGACTTTGCACAGCTGCGGCACACGGCGCGAGAGCGCATCGATGGCATGCAGGTCGAAGTCCACTTCCGCCTCCTGCGCCGCCGCCAGCAGGTGCAGGATGGTGTTGGTCGAGCCGCCCATCGCGATGTCCAGCGTCATCGCGTTCTCGAACGCTTCGCGGGTCGCGATGCCACGCGGCAGGGCGCCGATCTCTTCACCGCCGTACCAGCGGTGGCACAGCTCCACAATCAGTCGCCCGGCGCGGCGGAACAGCTGCTCGCGGTCGGCATGCGTGGCCAGGGTCGAGCCGTTTCCGGGCAGCGACAGGCCCAGCGCTTCGGTCAGGCAGTTCATCGAGTTGGCGGTGAACATGCCCGAACACGAGCCACAGGTAGGGCAGGCGCTGCGCTCGTACTCGGCGACCTTCTCGTCGCTGGCGCTTTCATCGGCGGCGATCACCATCGCATCGACCAGGTCCAGCTTGTGCTCGGACAGGCGCGTCTTGCCCGCTTCCATCGGCCCACCGGAGACGAGTACCACCGGGATGTTCAGGCGCAGCGCGGCCATCAGCATGCCGGGAGTGATCTTGTCGCAGTTGGAGATGCACACCAGCGCATCGGCGCAGTGCGCGTTGACCATGTACTCCACCGAGTCGGCGATGATTTCGCGGCTGGGCAGCGAATACAGCATGCCGTCGTGGCCCATGGCGATGCCGTCATCCACCGCGATGGTGTTGAACTCCTTCGCTACCCCGCCGACCTGCTCGATCTCGCGCGCCACGAGCTGGCCCAGGTCCTTGAGGTGCACGTGGCCGGGCACGAACTGGGTGAACGAGTTGGCGACGGCGATGATCGGCTTGTGGAAGTCGCCGTCGGTCATCCCGGTGGCGCGCCACAGGGCGCGGGCGCCAGCCATGTTGCGGCCGGCGGTGGAGGTGCGGGAGCGGTATTCAGGCATGGTGGCTGGCAGGATCTGGCGGGCCGTGGGGGCGCGTTTCAGCTCGATTCTGCCGAAAAATTCCGGTTGCGTTTGCAACCACCTTCGCCGCTGCCGCGCGATCGAATCCTGAAACGCTGTTCATGTTTTGGACTTTGCCGGTTTTGGTTGTTTGCCCCGATCAGGCATGATTGGGGAGATAACCGTATTAGGGGGCATGACGCCATGAAACGTTCCAGGACCACTGCGCTGCTGCTGATGAGCGCTGCGCCGCTGCTGTTCACCGCCTGCCAGAAGAACGAGGCCGTGCAGGTGCAGGAAGGGCTCTACACCTCGGTGCAGGCCTGTACCGAAGCCACCGGCGATCCGTCCAGCTGCCGCACGGCCTTTGCCGACGCGCAGAAGCAGTCTGCCGATGCCGCCCCCAAGTACGCCTCGCGTGAAGCCTGCGAAGCCGAGTACAACGCCGAGCAGTGCGTGGAACAGAAGACCTCCACCGGCCATTCGTTCATCGGGCCGATGATGATGGGCTTCTTCATGTCGCAGATGCTCAGCAACCGCGGCGGTGCAGGCCTGGCCCAGCAGCCGGCGGCAAGCCCGGCCTATCAGGACAAGGCCAAGGGCTGGGCACGCCCGGGTCCGTCGACCGGTGGGCTGAACACCGCCAGCGGCATCGGCGCCGGCAAGGCCGGCCTGGCCCCGGTCAATGCCACCCCGAACCGTGCGGTCACCGCCAGCCGTGGCGGCTTCGGCAACACCAGCAGCAACCGCAGCAGCGTCGGCGGCTGATCGATGCAGCGCGTGCGTATCGCCGAGCGCAGCCAATGGCGCGCCCGGGCCGAAGAGTCGGGGTTCCGTTTCCACACCATCGATGGCCTGCCGTACTGGGATGAAACCGCGTACTACGCCTTCACCCTGCGCCAGATCGAACAGGACATCGAAGATCCCAGCGCCGAGCTGCATGCGATGGCGATGGATCTGGTCGACGAGGTGGTGGGCAGCCAGCAGTTGATGGACCAGCTGGCGATCCCGCCGCAGTTCCGCGACTGGATCGCCGACAGCTGGCGCCGCCGCGAGCCGCACCTGTACGGTCGGCTGGATTTCGCCTACGACGGCAGCGGCCCGGCCAAGCTCTACGAGCTGAATTACGACACGCCCACCTCGCTGTTCGAGGCCTCGTTCTTCCAGTGGCAGTGGCTGGAGGACCAGCGCAACCAGAACCGGTTGCCGCCGCATGCCGACCAGTTCAACGCGATCCATGAGGCGCTGGTCGAACGCTTCGGCGAACTGGCGGCGCAGTTGCCGCCGCCGCTGTATTTCAGCGCGGTCGGTGCTTCGGAAGAAGACCAGGGCACCGTCGCCTACCTGCGCGACTGTGCGGCCCAGGCCGGCCTGCGTGGCGAAGCGATCGCGATCGAGGATATCGGCCTGTCCGAGGATGGGCGCTTCACCGCGCTCGACGACACCGTGATCGGCAGCCTGTTCAAGCTGTACCCGCTGGAAGACCTGATGACCGAGTCGTTCGGCCAGGCGCTGCCCGCCTCGGGCGTGCAGCTGCTGGAACCAGCCTGGAAGGCGATCCTCAGCAACAAGGGCGTGCTGCCGCTGCTGTGGCAGCGTCACCGTGGCCACCCGAACCTGCTCGCCGCCGAGTTCGACGACGGCAGCGAGCTGCCGCGCGGCTGGGTGCGCAAGCCCTTGTTCTCGCGCGAGGGCGCCAACGTGGCCATGCACCTGGCCGACGGCAGCTGGCAGGAAAGCGAAGGCCCGTACACCGGCCCGGCGATCCGCCAGGCCGCGCATCCGCTCACCGCGTTCGATGGCGGTTATCCGCTGATCGGCAGCTGGATCGTGGGCGACCAGGCCTGTGGCATGGGCATCCGCGAAGACAACAGCCGGATCACCCGCGACAGCGCCCGCTTCGTACCGCACGCGATCATCGACGAAGCGCCGACGCGTATCTTCGTCTGATGGCTGTGCAGCGCCGGCCCGGCTCGCGCGGGCGCACAACACCTGTTGCCGGCCGTCACTTCGATGACGGCCGCAGCCTGCAGGCGTTTGCCGATCGCGTGGCTGTACGCTGCCACCGCTGCGATACGCCAGGCTGGGTGCTGGCGAGCTGGGCACCGTATCGCTGGACCGCACGCTTCCGCTGCACCGGTTGCAGCGCGGCATTGGACAGCGTCGACAACCCCTGGGTGGGCCCGGTCCGCCTGGATGGGCGTCGGCCCTGTGGCCACTGTGGTCATCAATGGCTGTCCGTACACCAGCACCGACCATCTGCGACCACCGGGGTGCCGGGCACGTTGCCTGCGGAGTGCGCGCAATGCGGGCGCAGCAGCGAGGTCAGCGTCACGGTACGCCCACTGCGCGCTGGGGACCCGGCCGATCCGCATTTCGGTCTACCCCTGCGCCTGGTCGAGCCGACCCGCGCCGGTCTGCTGTGGGCGTACAACACAGCGCATCTGCAGGCCCTTCTGGATTACGTCAACGCGTCACTGCGCGAAAGCCGTGGCGTGCATCGTTCGATGTTTTCCCGCCTGCCGGGGTGGATGAAGCTCGCCCGCAATCGTGCGGTGGTGCAGAAGGCGATAACGCGCCTGATCGCCAGCGCCCGCATCGCCGGGTAGCTACCGACCGTTGGTCGCTGCGCGTGGGTTACAGCAACCCATCCCGCTTGACCGCCAGATAGCGCTCCACCAGCGCCCCGGGCAGTGCCTCGGCGGTGACATCCAGCACCATCACCCGATGGCTGCGCAGCGCGTCATGCGCGTCGCTGCGCTGCTGCAGATAACGGGCGATCGCACCAGCCTGGGTGGCGTCCTGCAGGGTCTCCACCGGCTGGGCCAGTGCATCGTCCAGCGCGCGTTCGCGCAGGCTGGCCACGCACACCAGGTGCTGGCGCTGCAGCAGGTGTACGGCCGCGAGCAGGTCTTCGATATCTTCATCGCGCACGTTGGTGACCAGCATCACCAGCGAACGCCGGCGTTGCCGCAGCGAGAGCTCGGTGGCGGCGGCGAGATAGTCGGTGGCGACCGGCTGCGCCTGCAGGTCGTAGCTGGCGCGCAGCAGGGTATCGATCGTGCCCATGCCGCGTTTCGGTGCGACCCAGCGGCTTTCGCCACCGGCGGCGAACAGGCCCACGCCGTCGCCCTGGCGCAGCGCGAGGTAGGAGACCACCAGCGCTGCGTTGAGCACATGATCGAAGTGCGACAGGCCGCCTTCGCTGGCCATCATGCGCCGGCCGGTGTCGATCATCAGCACCAGCTGCTGGTTCTTCTCGTCCTGGTACTCGCGTGAGATCAGCTTGCGTGCCCGCGCGGTCGCCTTCCAGTCGATCTGGCGCAGGCTGTCGCCGATGCGGTACTCGCGCATCTGGTGGAAATCGGTGCCTTCGCCGCGACGGCGCTTGAGGTGGGCACCGACCAGGCGCGAGGCCTGTTCGGCACTGAACAACGCAAAGCGGGTCAGCGGTGCGAAGTTGGGGTACACGCGCACCGTCATCGCCGGCGGCAGCTGCCGCCGCTGATGCCACAGCCGCCAGGCGCTGTGCACGCGCAGGTGCACGCCCTCGAACACGAAGCGGCCACGCGCGGTGGGCGTCAGCCGGTACGCCACGCTGCTGCTGACCATCGGCTTGAGCGCCAGTGCACGCGGCAGGCCGTGCAGGGCCCAGCCACCGGGCACCAGATCGAACACCTCCACGCGCTGGTGCCGGCTCGATTCCAGCCGCAGCGTGGCCTGGCGCTCGACGTTCAGCGCCAGCGACTCCGGCAACTCGCGGTGCACGCTCGGTGAGGGCTGGCGGCGCAGGCGCAGCAGGTCCACCAGTGCGACCAGGGCCATGCCGGCACCGACCGCCCACCAGACCGCGTGCGGCCAGGCACCGAGCACCACCGGCACGCCGAGCAGGCCCCAGCCGGCCAGCAGTGCCAGCAGCAGCGGTCCCGGCCTCATGCCGGTCGCCCGCGATGGACGGCGCGTGTGCTCATTTGCGTGGTGCGTCCACCTTGGCCAGCAGTGCGGTCAATGCATCGTCGGCGCTTTGTCCTTCGATCTGCAGTTCCGGTGCCAAGGCGATGCGGTGGCGCAACGCCGGCTTGGCGATGTCGCGCACGTCGTCGGGGGTGACGAAATCACGGCCGGACAGCACTGCCTGCGCACGCGCCGCCCGCACCAGCGCGATGCTGCCGCGCGGGCCGGCACCGAGCGCGATACCCGGCCACTGCCGCGTGGCGGCGACGATACGCACCGCGTAGTCGATCACTTCCGGATCGACCGTGATCGCCGCGGTCGCCTGCTGCAGCGCGACCACCTCGGCCCCGCTCAGCACGCGTGGCACCTGCGAGAGATCGAAGTCGGCCGCGCTGCGGCCGGTGGTGATCGCATCGACCATGCGCTTCTCGTCGTCCAGCGCCGGGTAATCGATCAGCACCTTGAGCAGGAAGCGGTCCAGCTGCGCTTCGGGCAGCGGGTAGGTGCCTTCCTGCTCGACCGGGTTCTGCGTGGCCAGGGTCAGGAACGGCGGGGTCAGCGCGAACGCCTTGCCCTCGATGGTGACCTGGCCTTCCTGCATCACTTCCAGCAGGGCTGACTGGGTCTTGGCCGGGGCGCGGTTGATTTCATCGGCGAGCAGCAGGTTGGTGAACACCGGGCCGCGACGGATCTTGAAGCTCTCGGTCTTCGGGTCGTACACCGCGTGGCCGCTGACATCGCTGGGCATCAGGTCCGGGGTGAACTGCACGCGGCCATAGTCCAGCTCCAGCGCCTGGGCGAGGGCACGCACGAGCAGGGTCTTGCCCAGCCCGGGAACGCCTTCGATCAGCACATGGCCACCGGCCAGCAGGGCGATCAGGATCTGGTCGAGCACCTCGGGTTGGCCGATGAAAGCGCGGCCGACGGCGTCGCGCACGGCATCGACGCGCTCGGACAACGGCGACGGCGACGGCGGCGCGGTCACGGCAGGAGGGGACAGCGGCGGCGGAAGCGTCGGCTCGGTCATAGCAGGTTTCTCATCTGGATCAGCAGGCGGATGCGGTCGCGCAGGCCGGCGACGTCGTGGGCAGCGGGTGGGGTCAGGGCGGTCTGCACGCGTGCGTGCGACCACTGCAGCAGGGTGGCGATGGCGTGCACCTGGGCCTCGCCGGCCAGCGCGGCGGCCGTCGGTGACCGCCGTCGCAGGCGAGCAAGGAAGGCCCGGCGGACCGCGTCGTACAACAGCGGCGCTTTGCCGAAGCGCAGCAGGTGCTCGCCGCTGGCGCGGATGTGTTCCAGCAGGGAGCGGCGTTCGGCCGGCGGCGAAGGCAGTTCGCTGCCCAGCCGCTGCGCACGCTGCCACAGCCAGCCGAGCAAGGCGAGCAGCAACGGCGCCCACACCGGCCAACCGAGGTAGAACACGCGGTTCCACAGCGAGGGCGGGCGGGAGGCGTAGACCAGCCACATCGTGCCCTTGCCATGGTTCGGCGCCAGCACGTAGCGGGTCAGATCGCGGTGCGCCTTGTCGTGCAGGCCATCGACGATCGCGTTGGCAGCATTCGGGGGGACCGTCGGGTTGGGCCGGCCCTTGCCGTGCATGAAGGCCATGTCGGCCAGCACATCGATGCGGCCATGGCCGTGGCGCAGGCGGGCGAAGACCCGGCTTTCCTCATCTCCCCAGCCCCGCTCGAGCGTGATGCCGGTGGGCGGCGTGACCGCGAAGCGGCGTCCATCGCAGAACTCGACATGCTGCGGGTCATCGCGCACGTGGAACGGCTGGCAGTCGCTTTCATGGCCTTCGCTGTCCACGCCGAGCGCTTCCAGCAGCGGCCCGTTGCGCGCGTCGTCCTTGCCGATCGGTGGCGTGCGCACGATCAGATGCCCGCCGCGTGCCACCCAGGCCATCAGGGCGGCCACGGCGGGTGCGGGGACCTCCGCACTGTCCTGCAGCAGCACGACGGTATCGCCCGGCGCCAACGGCATCCGGGTCAGGTCCAGGCGCGGTCGCGACTGCACCGTGAGGCCGTCCGCACGCAGCGCCTGGCCGAGCACATACAGTGGGTTGTAGCTCGCTTCGCCCTGCGGGGGCAGGCGTTCCACCTCGGTCACCCGCTCGTGCGTGCGCAGGAACAGGATCGCCAGCGGCACCGCGATCACCAGCAGCACGAGGCCAACCAGCAGCCAGCGCAGGCGGGCGCTCATGCGCGCCACCCGAACTGGGCCTGCAGCGTGGAGGCCAGCGTGTCGAAGTCGTCATCGGTCGGCAACTTGCCCGCATAGGCGGCGTACTGCCAGACCCGCACGATGCGCGCGAACAGACTGCGGTCGGCCTCGAGCGGCATCCGTCGCGACGCGCGCAGGCACTGCGCTTCGGTGGCCCCCGGCGGCAGGCTGACCTGCGCGCGTTCGCTCATGGTGTCCACACTGGCGCGATACAACAGCGCCAGCGCCTGGCGGGGGCGTCCCTCCTGCCACAGCGCACGCGCACGTGCAGCGGGATCGGGCGGTGCCACGTCCGGTATCCGGATCGCGTCTTCCACGACCGCCGTCGCCGTTGCGCGACGGCGCTGGCCGGAGCCGCGCAGCCACGGCAGCCAGCGCGGCGCGGTGGCCAGCAGTAGTACCACCAGCAGCCCCACGACCGCCCACAGCGTCCACTCGGCGATCTGTGCCGGCAACAACGGACCCTTGGCACCGCGTTGAGAGCTGCCCTTGGTTGCGGCCTCGCGCTTGGCCTTCTCGACATCGGCTGCGCCGGTGTCCGTGCGCTTCCACTCGGTCACCTCGCGGGTCGGGCTCTGCAGCGGGTCTTCGTACGCGCGCTGCACGGCCTGGCGGAAGCCGGCCGTATCCACCGCATCGCCGCCGAAAATACCGACCGGTGTGTTGTCCGGATCGTTGTCGTAGGTCAGCGGTGGATCGTCTTCTTCGCTTACTTCTTCACCGTCTTCGTCTGCGGCATCGGCCGCGTCGGCCGCATCGGAGGCGGGCGCCAGGCCGTCCTCGAGCGACGGCGTGCCTTCGGCCGGTGCCGCCACCGCGCCCTTGGCGTTCGACGGCGGCCCCTGCTGCGCGTGCAGCGCCGCGCCCGGCCAGATCAGCACCAGGGCCAGCATCAGCAACGGCGCCGCCTGCTGCAGCCGTACGCGCAGGCGCCGGAAGGCGATCTCCAGATCCCACGCTTCCATCTGCGTACGCCGGTCCAGGTACAGCCCGAAGCCCGCGCCGGCGTAGAACGGACCGATCACCGTGGCCGCGCCCCAGAACAGCAGGTTCACGCCCAGCTGCATCCATGCCGGCATGTCCTGCTTGGCCAGCTCCCACGCCGCGCGCCAGGAATCGGACAACAGGTCCACCGGAATGAACAGGAATACCGCGGCGATGCCGCCGGCCACCAGCACGATCTCGAACACCATGCACACCAGCGTGAGCAGCAGCGCATGCCCCATCGCGCCCCCGGCGATCGCACGGCGACGCTGGCGCCGATGCGCCGGATCAGCACCTTCCAGCAGGTTGACCGGCAGCAGCACCGAGCGCAGCGGGCTCAGGCGTCGCCAGCCGAGATAGCCCCAGAAGCCCTGCCAGCCCCAGGAGCGCTGCGCACGCAGGGTCTGCCGGGTCGTCGACGCATCGCCGAAGACTCCGCGCGAGATCACGTACAGCGCGATGCGCTCGAACAGCGGCTTGAGCCACCACATCGCCAGCCAGGCCCAGCCGAAGCTGTCGGTCCACCACGCCACGGCGTTGAGCAGCACGAACACCGGCAGCGACACCGCCAGCCAGGGCGCCCAGACCGCAGCCGCATGGCGGCGCACCAGGGCCATGCCCAGCTCCATGGCCTCCCAGCCCGAGCGTGCGCGCAGCACGACGTTGAGCCGATCAATCTGCATCGGCCGCCCCGCGTCCACCGCGCCACAACCAGACGAACACCGTGGTCCACAGCACCGCGGCCACGCTGTATTTCCCCCAGGCCGGGATCGCCGCGATCGAGGACCAGAAGGCTTCGATGAAGGCGGCGATCAACAGCATCGCGGCGACCCCCACGCACAGCTTGGCCCCGATCACGCCGCCCTCGACCAGCGCATCGATGCGCCGCCGCCGCCCGGGGGCGAGCAGTTTCATGCCCAGCTGCAGGCCGGCGCCGCCGGCGATCACGATGGCGGTCAACTCGAACGCACCATGGCCGGCCACGAAGCGCCAGAACGGATCGCCGTGGCCGATGTGCTGCAGATGGCCGGCGACCGAGCCGATACCGACACCGTTGAACAGCATCACCAGCACCGTGCCGACGCCGGCGATCAACCCGAAGGCGAACGTGCGCAGGCCGATGCTGATGTTGTTCATGATGTAGTAGCCGAACATCGTCCAGTTGGTGCCGCTGTCGCGGCCCAGGTTTGGCGAGGCCGGATCGTACATGCGCTCGAATTCGGCGATGCGCGCGTTGTCCAGCAGCAGGTGGATCAGCTCCGGGCGCCACAGCACCAGCGCGAAACTGCCCACCAGCGGCACCACGAACAAGGCCGCGGCCACCCACATGCTGCGCGCCTGGCTGCGCACCAGCTGCGGGAAATCGGCGAACAGGAAGGCGAGCGCGCGCTGCCACTGAGGTCGCGGCGTGCGGTAAAGCAGGGTGTGGCCCTGCTGCATCAACTGCTGCAACCGCGCGACCAGCTGCGGGCTGTAACCGCGTCGGCGCGCCAGCGCCAGCTGCTGGCACAGGCGGCGGTAGCGCTGCGGGAAATCACCGTCGTCCAGGCCCTCGTGGGCGGCTTGCCGGCGTGCCTGCCGTGGATGCTCGCCGCGCTGGGTCAGCCACTGCTCCAGCGCCTGCCATTCGGCCTGGTAGCGGGCGACGAACTGTTCCTGTCTCATCGGCGTCCCAACAGCCAGTTGGCCATCGCATACAGGCGCAGCACGCCGACCTGGCCGCGGCTTCCGGTGAGCGGCGCGGCGATATCGGCCAGCTCCTGCTGGCGCGGAGTCGACAGCCGCGGCGCACGCTCGGCGAAGGCGACCACGGCCGCCTGCTCGGCCGGCTGCAAGGGGTGCGGTGGCACCAGCACGCTGCCGACCGGCACGCTGCCGCCCAGCGGCGGCGCACCCTGGTGGATCACCACGGTGCCGGCGACCAGATCGCCGAGGCGGCGGCCATGCGCATCGAACAGACTCGACAGCAGGCCGAGCGCGTAGCCGAACGGCAGCATGTCCACGGTGCGTAGCAGGTTGCGGGTGATCGCGCTCATCCAGCCGATCGGTCCGCCATCGCGCGCGACCACGCGCAGGCCCATGGCGCGTTTGCCCAGGGTGCGGCCCCAGCACGCTTCCTGGACGATGGTGTAGGCCCACAGCAACAGGAACATCAGGCCCAGGTAGAGGCCTTGGCCGAAGCCCCCGAGGAAGGCCAGCGGAATGCTGAGGATCATCAGCGCGCCGATGCGGATCACGAAGTCGATCGCCCAGGCCAGCGCACGCGGCAACGGACCGGCCACGGGCAGGTGCAGGGGCACGCCTTCGGGGGTGATGACCTCCCGGTAGGTATCCAGCATGGGTGCGCTCATCGGCGGCACGTCACGGTGGATCGTACGGAAGGCCACAGGGGACGCCGGATTCCTCTCCGGTCTGCCAGCGGGGGCATGCGGGTCTCGACTGCTTCCTGGTCGGCTGAGGACTTTACCGCAATCAACCGCGGTACTGATCCTTCAGGCGCACATAGTGATCGGCCGAGTAATGCAGCGACTCGATCTCCTTGTCGCTGAGCCTGCGTGCCAGCCGCGCCGGGTTGCCCAGCCACAGCTCGCCTTCGCCGACCACCTTGCCGGGGCCGAGCACCGCGCCCGCGCCGAGGAAACCGTGCGTGCCCACCGTGGCGCCATCGAGGATGCAGGCACCCATGCCGATCAGGCAGTAATCGCCGATGGTGCAGGCATGGATGATGGTGCCGTGGCCGACCGTCACGCCTTCACCGATCAGGGTCGGGTAGCCGCCCTTGTTGAACGGGCTGTGGTGGCTGACATGGATGATGGTGCCGTCCTGGATGTTGCTGCGCGCGCCGATCCGCACGTGGTTCACATCGCCGCGGATCACCGTGCCCGGCCACACCGAGACGTCATCGCCCAGCACCACGTCACCGATGATCGTGCAGGCCGGGTCGATGTAGACGCGCTCGCCGAGCACGGGCAGTTTGTCGAGGAAGGGGCGGATCGGGGACATGCGGACTCCAGGCAATGACGCGCCCTGCTGGGCGCGGGGTCATGATACCGGGCGCTGTTGTTACGCGACTCTGCTGCGACGCGCGCGTTCCAGGTGCACCAGCAGCAGCGAGATCGCCGCCGGCGTCATGCCGGGGATGCGCTGGGCCTGGCCGATGGTCTGCGGTCGCACCCGTTCGAGTTTCTGCTGCACTTCGGCCGAGAGGCCGCGCACGCCGGCGTAATCGAACTCCGCGGCGATGGCGGTGTTCTCGTGGCGCTGCTGGCGCGCGATCTCATCGCGCTGGCGGTCCAGGTAACCGGCGTACTTCACCCCGATCTCGACCTGCTCGGCGACCTTGGCATCGGCCACGGCCGGCCCGAGCGAGGGCACCTGCATCAGCGTGGCGTAATCCAGTTCGGGACGCTTGATCAGGTCCAGCACGTTGGTCTCGCGGCTGACCGCCACGCCCAGGGTGGCCTCCACTTCGCGGCCGAGCGCATTGCCCGGCGTCGCCCACAGTGCACGCAGGCGCGCGGTTTCCCGTGCGACGGCGTCCTGCTTGGTCTGGAACGCGCTCCAGCGACGGTCATCCACCAGGCCCAGTTCGCGGCCGGGGCCGGTCAGGCGCACGTCGGCATTGTCTTCGCGCAGCTGCAGCCGGTACTCGGCGCGGCTGGTGAACATGCGGTACGGCTCGTTGGTGCCATGGGTGATCAGGTCGTCAACCAGCACGCCCAGGTACGCCTCGTCACGGCGCGGGCACCAGCCAGCGTCGTCGCGGGTGAAGCGGGCGGCGTTGAGGCCGGCCAGCAGGCCCTGCGCGGCGGCCTCTTCATAGCCGGTGGTGCCGTTGATCTGGCCGGCGAAGAACAGGCCGCTGACGGTCTTGGTCTCCAGCGTGTTCTTCAGCCCGCGCGGATCAAAGAAGTCGTACTCGATCGCGTAGCCCGGCCGGGTGATATGCGCGTTCTCGAAGCCGCGCATGCTGCGCACCAGGTCCAGCTGCACATCGAAGGGCAGCGAGGTGGAGATGCCGTTGGGGTAGATCTCGACCACGTCCAGCCCTTCGGGCTCGACGAAGATCTGGTGGCTGGCCTTCTCGGCGAAGCGCACCACCTTGTCCTCGATGGACGGGCAGTAGCGCGGGCCGATGCCTTCGATCTGCCCGCTGTACAGCGGCGAACGGTGCAGCGCGTTGCGGATGATCTCGTGGGTGCGCTCGCTGGTGTGGGTGATCCAGCAGCTGACCTGCGCCGGATGCTCGGCCACGCTGCCGAGGAAGGACATCACCGGGCGCGGGTCGTCGCCGGGCTGTTCTTCCATGAGGCTATAGTCCAGCGAGCGGCCATCGATGCGCGGCGGCGTGCCGGTCTTGAGGCGGTCGATCACGAACGGGCGCTCGCGCAGGCGCGCGGCCAGCGTAGTCGCCGGCGGGTCGCCCATGCGGCCGGCGGCGTACTGGGTTTCACCGACGTGGATCTTGCCGGCCAGGAAGGTCCCGGCGGTGAGCACCACGGCCGCCGCGCTGAAGCGCAGGCCGGTCTGGGTGATCGCGCCGCGCACGGCGTCGCCTTCGATGATCAGGTCATCGACCGCCGCCTGGAACACGGTCAGGTTGGGCTGGGCCTCGACGATCTGACGGATCGCCATGCGGTAGAGATTGCGGTCGGCCTGGCAGCGCGTGGCGCGCACGGCCGGGCCCTTGGAGGCGTTGAGCGTGCGCCACTGGATGCCGGCGCGGTCGGCGGCATGCGCCATCGCGCCGCCCAGGGCATCGATCTCCTTGACCAGATGGCCCTTGCCGATCCCGCCGATGGCCGGGTTGCAGCTCATCGCGCCGATCGTTTCCACGTTGTGGGTCAGCAGCAGGGTGCGCGCACCGCTGCGCGCGGCCGCCAGCGCGGCCTCGGTGCCGGCGTGGCCGCCGCCGATGACGATCACGTCGTAGCGGTAGAAAGAGTCAGTCATGGCGGAGGAACTCGGGACGGGGCCGGGCGGCCCGGATCAGCCCTGGCGACAGGGCGCGGGTGGCGATTTTAGCGCCATTCGTCGGGGGCCATGAAATCCACCCTCAAGTTGGCACGTTTTCTGCAGATAACCCAATAGCACCCAGGATGGCATGCGCCTTGTGCGCAACGGACCGGAATTGGAACAGGGGCCGGTCCAAGCGCATCGTGGGGAAGCAGAGGGGCCGGTAGTCGGGGGACTGCCGGCCCTGTTTTTTTGCCGTTCCCGGCCGGGCCGGGTGGCCCAAATACAGAAGGCCCCGCCAGTAGCGGGGCCTTCTGCGTTTAAGGTGCCGACATCCGACAGGGCCGGAACAGGGGGGATCCAGATGTTCCTGGCGGATATCGACATAGAGCCGAATGTGACGCCACTCGTCGCTTTTGACACTTTGTGACCGTGGCAGTCACCGCCCGGCTAGAGTGAACCGCCGGGCGCGTGAAAATCAAGCCATCTCAGGGCTCAACTGTGCGTTGGTTCGCATTGTTGAGATTCCGCCACGGGGAGCCGTTCATCCTCGGCGAAGACGGACGCGGGGCCTGGGCCGGACGGGCCTGTGGCGGCGGCGACGGACGCTGCTGCTGCTGTTGCTGCGGCCGGCGCGGGCCCCCCACCGAATCCATGTTCCGCCACGGCGAGCCGCCGTTGGTCGGGCGCGGACGATCCGGCGGACGGGTCGGGTGACCCCCATTGCCGTTGCCGGGGCGCGGCGGCGGGCGATGATGGTGCGGCGGACGGTAGTTCGGGTAGGGGCGATACACCGGGTAGCCGTAACCACCGCCATAGCCGCCGCCATAACCGTAATATCCGCCACCGCCGTAGTAGCCGCTGCCGTAGCCGTAGGGATAGCCGGCCGGGTAGCGGTACTCGACCGACGGTGCGCCGTGGTAGTAGCCACTGCCGCCACCGCCACCGCCGACATAGTCGTACGTCGCGCAGCCGGACAGGGCCAACAACAGGCCACCGGCAAGAACAAGGCGCATTTTCATGATGGGTCCCCCCAAAGGGCTGTAGGGCCAGCTTCGGCCCACGGCATTGAATCGGCCCTTAACTCGGCCCGATCCGAATGAATGGTTGCCATGCTGACACGTTCATCAGGGCGCATGTGGCCGTGGGGCATACGTTAATCTTGCGTCATGAGCGATTCACCCTTGCCCTGTGTTGACGACCTGCTGGCGGCGGCGGCGCGCATTGCCGCGCACGCCTGCGTGACCCCGGTGCTGCGCTCGCGCACGCTGGATGCGATGACTGGCGCCACGATCTTCTTCAAGGCCGAACACCTGCAGCGCAGCGGGGCCTTCAAGTTCCGCGGCGCGTGCAATGCCGTCTGGGCGCTGGCCGATGACCAGGCCCGGCGCGGGGTGGTCACCCACTCCTCGGGCAACCATGGCGCCGCCCTGGCGCTGGCCGCGCGTACCCGCGGCATCGCCTGCCATGTGATCGTGCCCGAGGGCGCCGTGGCGGCCAAGCTGGCCAACATCGGTCGCCACGGGGCCACGCTGTGGCGCTGCGATGCCTCGATCGCCGCGCGCGAAGCGATGTGCGCGCAGGTCCAGGCCGAAACCGGGGCGACCCTGGTGCATCCCTACACCGATCCCCAGGTGATCGCCGGGCAGGGCACGGCCGCGCTGGAGCTGCTGCACGCCAGCGAGGGCCTGGACATGATGGTGGTGCCGGTGGGCGGCGGTGGCCTGGCCTCGGGCACGCGGCTGGCGCTGCAGGCGGTCGCCCCGGCGACCGGGCTGGTCCTGGCCGAACCGCTGGGCGCGGCCGATACGGCGCGCTCGCTGGCGGCCGGCGAGCGCCGCATCGATTTCACCCCCGATACCGTCTGCGATGGCCTGCGTGGCACGCTGGGCACGCCGAACTTCGCGCTGCTGCACGGCGCAGCGCAGGTGATCACCGTTGCCGATGACGCCACCATCGCCGCGATGCGGCTGATCTGGCAGGTGCTCAAGCAGGTGGTCGAGCCGTCCTCGGCGATCGCGCTGGCGGCGATCCTCGCCGAACCGGCCCGCTTTGCCGGCAAACGCGTCGGTGTGGTGCTGTCGGGCGGCAACGTCGACCTGGACGCCCTGCCGTGGAGCGCGGCATGAGCCGGCGCACCGGGGTGGGGTTCTTCGGCTGGCTGTGGCGGCTGTGCATCGTGCTGGCCGTGTGGCTGCTCGGGGTCACGGCGTGGATTGTCTGGATCGGCGAGCGCGACCAGGCACAGAAGGCCGACGCGATCATCGTGCTCGGTGCGGCGGCGTATGACGCCAAGCCCTCACCGGTGTTCGAAGAGCGCATCCGGCACGGCCTGGATCTGTACCAGCAGGGCTATGCGCCGCTGCTGATCTTCACCGGTGGCTACGGCGGCACCGGCGCGCGCTTTTCCGAATCGCAGGTGGCACGTCGCTACGCGCTCAAGCAGGGTGTACCGGATGACGCGATCCTGATCGAGACCGCCTCACGCACCACCCGGCAGAACCTGATCGAGGCACGGCGCCTGATGGACCAGCGCAAGCTGCACCGCGTGATCATCGTCAGCGATCCGCTGCACATGGCGCGCGCGCTGCGCCTGTGCCGGGAACTGGGCATCGATGCGCTGGCCTCGTCCACGCCGAGCACGCGCTTCCGCAGCTTCCACACCAGCTGGCGGTTCCTGGCGCAGGAAATCTACTTCTTCCACCGCGACCTGTTTCCGGCGTCCTAGCGCAGCGCTTCGCCCCGGCCCTACGCCGTAACGCCGGCCAGACGCCGGCGCATCACGTCGTCCGCCGACGGATCGGAATCGCCGAGATCGGCACGGTGGCGACATCGTGGCCGCGCTCACGGATCGGCGCGCCGCCCTCCGGTGCCCAGGCATGGGCGTAGATCACTTCCCAGCTGCTGGGCAGCTTGCCGTCCTCGCGGCGCAGCGGCTCGTACGCCGCCCGCGCGGCATCGAAGCGCCCGCGCCCGGTCAGGGTGTGGCGGCGGTCCTGGCGTGCGTTGGTGGCGCCGATCGCCTGCAGCTCGCGCATCAGCGCGGTCAGGTCGTCGTAGGTCAGGGTGAACAGGTCGCGGTCCAGCACCGGATCGCGGAAGCCGGACATCATCAGCGCATCGCCGAACTGCGCGATCGGGGCGAAGCGGCTGACATGCGGCACGTCGTCGGCGGCGGCGAACGCATCGCGCAGTTCGATCAGGGTTTCCGGCCCGAACGTGGAGACCAGCAGCAGGCCACCGGGCTTGAGCGCGCGGCGGAACCCGGCGAACACCGCCGGCAGATCCTCCACCCACTGCAGGCACAGGTTGCTGAAGATCACATCCACGCTCTGGTCCAGCACCGGCAACGCCTGCGCATCGCCGCACACGCGCGAGAACGGCTTCCACCAGCCGGCCTGCTTCTTCGCCTCGCGCAGCATCGGCTGCGCCAGGTCGAGCGCGATCACCTGCGCCTTCGGCCAGCGCTTCTTCATCACGGCGCTGGCGTGGCCGGTGCCGCTGCCGACATCGAGCACCACCTGCGGCTGGCGGTTTTCCAGGTAGTCCAGCGATTCGAGCAGGCGCTTTTCCACCTCGCGCTGCAGCGCCGCGGCGGCGTCGTAACTGCTGGCGGCGCGCGAGAAGGCGCGGCGGACGTGATGGGGATCGAAGCTGGACGTCATGGGGTACTCACGGCTCAAAACGGTGGTGCGGGTGGAATCAGAAGGTGCCCGGGTAGGCGCCGCCATCGATCAGCAGGTTCTGCCCGGTGATGTAGCCGGCCTGCGCACTGCACAGGAACGCGCAGGCGGCGCCGAACTCATCGGCGGTGCCGAAGCGGCCGGCCGGGATATGGGTGCGCTTGCGTTCGGCCAGCTGGCCGGCATCGATGCCCTGCTGCTGCGCCAGATAGGCGAAGTTGCCGCGCAGGCGATCGGTATCGAACTGGCCCGGCAGCAGATTGTTGAGGGTGACATTGTGGGCAACGGTCCTGCGTGCCAGCCCGGCCACGAAGCCGGTCAGCCCGGAGCGTGCGCCGTTGGAGAGCCCGAGGATGTCGATCGGCGCCTTCACCGAGGACGAGGTGATGTTGACCACGCGGCCGAAGCCGCGCTCGATCATGCCGTCCACGGTGGCGCGGATCAGCTCGATCGGGGCCAGCATGTTGGCATCCAGCGCGGCGATCCAGTCGTCGCGGGTGAACTGGCGGAAATCGCCCGCCGGTGGTCCCCCCGCGTTGTTGACCAGGATGTCGACCTGCGGGCAGGCGGCCATCACCGCGGCGCGGCCCTCCGGCGTGGTGATGTCGGCGACCACGCCGATCACCCTGCGGGCGCCCGGCAGGGCCTGCAGCTCGAGCACGGCGCGATCCAGCGCCGCTTCACCGCGCGCGGCGATCACCACGTTGACGCCTTCGCGGGCCAGCGCACGCGCACAGCCCAGCCCGAGGCCTTTGCTGGCGGCGCAGACCAGGGCCCAGCGGCCGGCGATTCCAAGATCCATGGGTCAGTCCTGTGGCGAGAGGCAGGCGTACATGATCGGCGATGCGTGGCCGGGAGAGGTCAAGAGTGTGCGGCAACAAAGTGTTGCAGCTGCGCGGCGACCTCGTCGGCATGGCCGAGGAACGGGGCATGCCCGCCGTGGGCGACCACATGGACCTGCGCGGCGGGAGCCAGCGCGCCGGCAGCCTGCATGGCCCGCGCCGAGACCAGCCGGTCGCGCTGGCCGGCCAGCCACAGGCTGGGTTTGCCCAGCGGGGCCAGGGCGCCGCGGAGATCGGTGTTCTCCAGCAGGCGCAGGCCTTCCTGCAATGCACGGGGGGCCGGTTCTCCGCGCGCGACCAGCATCTCGCGCAGCGTGCGCAGTTCCTGGCGGGCGTGTTCGGACCCCATCGCGTCCAGCGCGAGGAAGCGCTCCAGCGTGCCGCGATAGTCCTGCGCGAGGTCCTGGCCGAACTGGCCGAACACCGCCGGCTCGACCGCATGCGGCCAATCGTCGCCGCGAACGAATCGCGGGGTGGCGGCGATCATCGCCAGGGCGCGCACCTGCGGCAGCGTCGCGGCGGCATGCAGGGCGAACAGGCCGCCGAGCGACCAGCCGCACCAGACCGCCGGCGGCGTGGCTGCGGCGATGGCGTTGACCACATGCGGCAGGCGCAACGGGGTGGTGTCGTCGCGGCTGGCACCATGGCCGGGCAGATCGACCAGGTGCAGCTGGAGATGCGGTGACAGCCGCTCCACCAGCGGCGCGAACACGCCGCCATGCAGGGCCCAGCCGTGGATCAGGACCAGTGCCGGGCCCTGGCCGATGACATCGATATGCATGCTCAACTCTGTGGCGTCACGCGGTCAGGGCATTCAACGCGTTCTGCTGCCCAACGGTATCGCGGGCGTGCGCGATCGCATCGACCAGCGCGCGCACCTGCGCCGGCGCATGCAGTGCGGACAGCGTCACGCGCAGGCGCGCCTTGCCCTCGGGCACGGTCGGTGGACGGATCGCGCTGACCAGGAAACCCGCCGCCTCAAGCGTGGCCGACATCGCCATCACCGTCGACTCGGCGCCGCACAGCAGCGGTTGGATCGGGGTATCGGACGGCATCAGTTCCAGGCCGTGCTGGCGGGCACCGGCGCGGAAGAGGCCGATCAACTCGGTGAGCTTCTCGCGGCGCCAGTCGTCGCGGCGCGCCAGCTTCACGGCGGCCAGTGCAGCGGCGGCCTGGGCCGGCGGCACGGCGGTGGTGTAGATGTAGGGCCGCGCGGTCTCGGCCAGGTGCTGGATCATCGCCTCGTCGCCGAGCACGACCGCACCACTGCCGCCGAGTGCCTTGCCGAGCGTAGCCAGCTGCAGCGGCACATCGTCGACGCCCAGACCCGCATCGGCCACGCAGCCGCGGCCATGTTCGCCGACCACGCCGATACCGTGCGCATCATCGACGTACAGCAGCGCTTCCTGCATGCGCGCCACCAGCGACAACGACCGCAGCGGGGCGATGTCGCCATCCATGCTGAAGACCCCGTCGGTGGCCAGCATCGCCGCGCCGTTGGGCGCGTGCTTGAGCTGGCGCAGCGCGCCTTCGGTATCCAGGTGCGGATAGCGCCGCAGCCGGCAACCGGCCAGGCGCGAGGCATCGAGCAGGCTGGCGTGGTTGAGCCGGTCCTGCACGCAGACATCGTCTTCTTCGCCGAGCAGCGCCTGCTGCACGGCCAGGTTGGCGGCAAAGCCGCTGCCGAACAGCAGTGCGCGCGGATAGCCGAGCCAGTCGGCCATTTCCTGTTCGAGCGCTTCATGCAGCGCATGGTGGCCGCAGATCAGGTGCGAGGCGGTCGCGCCGGCGCCTTCGCGCGCGGCGGCATCCTGCAGTGCGCTGACCACCCCGAACTGCTGCGACAGACCCAGATAGTCATTGCTGCAGAAGTTGGTCAGCCATTGGCCGTCCACTTCCAGCTGCACGCCATCGCGCCGGCTCACCACGCGGCGGACACGCAGGCGCCCCTGCGCGTCGCGGAGCTTGCGCTGGGCCTGGATGCGGTCGTGCAGGTCAGGACGGGCCATGGTCGTCAGGGGGTCCGGGTGGGCCGTTAGCGTACCCGGTTGCCGGGCCCGCTGCTCGGGGCTCAGGCCGCCCGCCCACAGCCGCCGCCAGCGGTGATGTCGGCGTGGACCGTGGCCGGGTGATCGTGCCCCACCGCGTCCACGGTGATCGCCATCGGGCGCAGCCCCAGCCGTTCGAACAGGGCCAGGTCGCGCTCGGTGTCCGGGTTGCCCGTGGTCAGCAGCTTTTCGCCATGGAAGATGGAGTTGGCCCCGGCCAGGAAACACAGCGCCTGCAGCTCGTCGCTCATCGCCTCGCGCCCGGCCGAAAGCCGCACCATCGAACGCGGCATCACGATGCGGGCCACCGCGATCATCCGCACGAACTCGAACGGGTCCAGCGCGGCGGTGCCGTGCAGGGGGGTGCCGGCAACCTGCACCAGGCGGTTGATCGGCACCGAGTCCGGGTGGGCGGGCAGGGTGGCCAGCGCCAGCAGCAGGCCGGCGCGGTGTTCGCGCGTCTCCCCCATGCCGACGATGCCCCCGCAGCAGGTCTTCAGCCCGGCATCGCGCACGTGCGCCAGCGTGTCCAGGCGGTCCTGGTACTGGCGCGTGTGGATGATCGAGTCGTAGTAGTCCGGCGCGGTGTCCAGGTTGTGGTTGTAGTAGTCCAGCCCGGCCTCGCGCAGTGCGGTGGCCTGCGCGCCGCTGAGCATGCCCAGCGTGGCGCAGGTCTCCAGGCCGAGCGCCTTCACTTCGCGGATCATCGCCGCCACCTTGGGGATGTCGCGGTCTTTCGGCGAGCGCCAGGCCGCGCCCATGCAGAACCGCGAGGCGCCGGCGGCCTTGGCCTGGCGCGCCCTGGCGACCACATCGTCGGTGGCCATCAGCTTCTGCGCGTCCACGCCGGTGCTGTAGCGCTGTGCCTGCGGGCAGTAGGCGCAGTCTTCCGGACAGCCGCCGGTCTTGACCGAGAGCAGGGTCGAGACCTGCACTTCCGCCGGATCGAACTGCTCGCGGTGCACGCTGGCCGCGCGGTGCAGCAGCGCCGGGAACGGCAGTGCGAACAGTGCCAGCAGCTCCTCGCGGTGCCAGTCGTGTCGGATGACAGAAGCCATGGGGATGTCCTGACAGATAGGGGAACGAAAGGGCGGCAGTCTGGTGAGGAGGTCGCCATCTGTCAACCATATGATCATTTCAAAAGTTTACGGAGCCCTGGGGTGGCTGCGCTGGCAGATCCTGCCGTTGCGCTGCCTGGTCTGCGAGTGCCCGGGCGAGGACGGGATGGACCTGTGCCGCGCCTGCCATCGGGCGTTGCCCTGGAACGACCATGCCTGCCGCCGCTGCGCGCTGCCCTTGGCGGCGGCCGACCGCGCCGATGAAACAGACGACCACTGCGGGCGTTGCATCGACGAGCATCCCCGCCAGGCCGCCGCCAGCGCGGCGTTCCTGTATGCGGCGCCGATCGACCGCCTGCTGATCCGGTTCAAGTTCCACCAGGACCTGGCCGCCGGCCGATTGCTGTCGCAGCTGATGCTGCAGCGCGTGCCGCCGTTCCTGGCCGGGCCCCTGCAGCCGATGCCGCTGCATCGCCGGCGGCTGCGCCAGCGCGGCTACAACCAGGCACTGGAATTGACCCGGCCGCTGGCGCGCGGGCTGTGCTGCCCGCTCTGGCAGGGTCTGCAACGGACCCGCGAAACGGCCGCGCAGTCGAATCTGGATGCCGATGCCCGCCGCTGCAACCTGCGCGATGCGTTCGCGGTGCGGGGGCATCCGCCCGCCGGGCTGACCGTGGTCGACGATGTGATGACCACCGGGGCGACCACCGATGCCGCGCTGCGCGCGCTGCAGTACGCCGGTGCCGGGCCGATGCAGGTCTGGGTCTGTGCGCGGGTGCCGTGAGCGCTGTTGCCGCGCCGTGGATCGGCATCGGCAGCCTGCTCTACGGCGTGCTGCAGATCGTGGTCGGCTGGCGCATCCGCCGCCTGCGCTGAGCGCGGGCAACAGCGATACTCGTGTCATTCCTGACGGAGAGACACGCATGCGCAGCAGTCTGTTGATCGTAACGATGGCACTGGGGGCCGGCCTCAGCGCCTGCACCCAGGCGCCACCCGCACCCGCCGCGTCCGAGACGCCGGCGGGCGTCGCACCACTGGCGAACGCACGCATCCAGATGCGGGAGGTGGCCGAGGATGCCCAGCGCCCCGGCGTCACCACGCTCAAGGACCGAGGCGGCAACGCGCTCTCGTTGATCGAGCCCGCCTTCGTCACGACGGCCGACATCGCCTCGGTTGCCGTCGGCACCGATGGACACAACGGACAGGACACCCTTGTCCTGCGCTTCACCGATGCAGCCGCACCGCGCATTCTTGCCGCGACCGAAGCACGCGTGGGCAAGCGGGTGGCGTTTACCGTCGGGGATCAGGTCCTCAATGTCGCCGTCATTGCCGGTCCCTTCGCGCAGTCCATGCAGGTGACCGGGCTGGACAGCACCGCCGAAGCCCACCGGCTGTATACCGAGGTCACCGGCAAGGCGCCTTGAGTGGCTCGCCGCTGCCGACGGCCTCAGCGGAAGTTCGCCTCGATCTGCTCCAGCGACTTGCCCTTGGTCTCCGGCAGCCAGAACGCGGCGATCAGGAAGTACAGCAGCGTGCAGCCGGCCCAGAAGAAGAACATGCTGGCGTAGCCGTAGTGACCGACCGTGGGCAGGAAGATCGCCGCGATCACCGTGGAGACGAACTGGTTGATCAGCAGCGCGATGCTCATGCCGTTGGAACGGATGCGGGTCGGCATCAGCTCGGACAGCGCCAGCCACACGCACACGCCGGGGCCCACCGCGAAGAACGCGACGAACAGCAGAATGCAGCCGGCGACCAGCCAGCCGTGGGTGGGCGAGGGCACCGGGCCGATCACCGCGCGTTCGATCACCAGCGGTGCGCTGGCCGCCTGCGCGGGGTCCGGGAACGGGTTGAGGTGCAGCGTGCGGAAGAAGCGGCCGATCACGCTGTCGGCCGAAACCGCGTCTTCGCGACGGATCTGCAGCGTTGCGTCGATCGGGTTGTCGCTGCGCAGTGAGCGCACGTTGCTGAAGCCGCCGTAGGCATAGGACACGGTCAGCTGTTGCGGCGCGGTGCCGGCCGTGCCGTCCAGCCGCTGCCATTGCGCGGCATCCAGCGGCAGCGACAGGGTGGTGCCGCTCACCTGCTGCTGCAGCGTGGCCTGCACATCCAGCCGCCCGCGTTCGCTCTGCACGAATAGCAGGGCCGCCGCCAGCAGCGACAACGTGATGCCGCCACTGCCCAGCATCAGCAGGAACTTGCGGCCCTTGCGGTCCACCAGCACCAGCGCCACCACGGTCATCACCGCGTTGAGCAGCTTGATCGCCACATCCGCACCATTGGCCACCGAGCCGGGCAGGCCGGCCTGGTTGAGGATGTTGACCGCGTAGGCCAGCACCGAGTTGATGCCGGTGGCCTGGGTGAAGGCCAGCACCAGGCAGGCCAGCACGAACGGCCACACGTAGCGGCGGCTGAGCAGCGGGTCGCGTTTGCCGTTGCGGCCGAGCTGGCGTTCTTCCGGCGCCTGCATGCGCTGCAGGGTCGGCTCCACGTCGGCCGCGGCGACCGTGCGCTGCAGCGCGCTGCGCGCCTTGTCGATGCGCCCGCGACGGACCAGCCAGCGCGGCGATTCACTGATCAGCAGCACGCCCCCGGTGAACACCAGGCCGGGCAGCAGGCAGCTCCAGAAGATCGTGCGCCAGGCATGGTCCTTGACGTCGAACAGCAGCCGCTGCTGCTCGGCACCGGGCAGATGGCGCACCGCGGCGGTCGCCGCATCCACCGCATGGGCGTGGTACAGCCCGATCAGGGCGGCCAGTACCAGGCCGATGGTGAGCAGCAACTGGAACATCGCCGCGCCGCGCCCGCGCCGTTCCGGGCTGAGGACTTCGGCGAGGTACAGCGGCACCACCACGCCGATCAGGCCGCCGCTGATGCCCTGCAGAAGCCGCCCCATCAACAGCGCGCCATAGCCATCGGACAGCGCCATCACCGGGATGCTGGCAGTGAACAGCACGCCGGCCAGCAGCATCGCGCCGCGGCGCCCGATCAGGTCGGCGACCATGCCGGCGAACAGCGAGGACAACACGCTGCCGAGCAGCACGGCGGCGACCACGAAGCCCAGCTGCTGGCTGGTCAGGTGCCAGCTCGCGGTCGCGGTGGCCTCCAGGTAGGGCAGGGCACCGGCGATGATGCCGATGTCGATGCCGTAGAGCAGCCCACCCATGCCGCCGATGAACAACAGATAGCGTACCGGCCAGCGCGGCGCGGAGGCGCCGGCGTGCACGGGAAGGGCTGCGGAAACGTCGTTCATCATGCCGGTCCTGTCTGCAACTGCGTGCGCCGTGGCGGCGCGGGAGTCAACGCTCAGTCGAGCGCGATGTCGTCGCCTTCCACCACCACGCCGCGCACGCGCAGGTCGTGATCGAGCACCACCAGGTCCGCCCAGGCACCGGTCGCGAGACGGCCGCGGTCGTCGATGCCGAGATAGTCGGCCGGGTAGCGCGACAGCCGGTTGGAGGCGTCGGCGATGTCCAGGCCGAGCGAGACCAGGTTGCGCAGCGCCTGATCCATGGTCAGCGCACTGCCGGCCAGCGAGCCGCTCGACAGCCGCACGCAGCCCAGGCATTTGTGCACGCGCTGCACGCCCAGCGCGTACTCGCCATCGGGCATGCCGGTAGCAGCGGTCGCATCGGTGACGCAGTACAAGCGCGGGATCGCGCGCAGGGCGGTGCGGATCGCGCCGGGATGCACGTGCTGCAGATCGGGGATGAGCTCGGCGTACTCGGCATGCGCGAGCGCGGCGGTCGCGATGCCTGGGTGGTAGTGGTCCACGCCGGTCATGCCGTTGAACAGATGGGTGAAGCCGGCCGCGCCAGCCTTCAGTGCGGCAACGCCATCTTCGTAGCTGCCGGCGCTGTGGCCGAGCTGCACGCGGATGCCGAGTGCGCTCAGCGCGGGAATCAGCGCCAGATGCTGGCCGATCTCCGGGGCGAGGGTCAGCACCTTGATCGGTGCGATCGCATGCAGGCGCTGCACGTCGGCCAGGGTGGCTTCGACCACCAGCGGGGGCTGTGCGCCCAGACGCTCGGCACTGATGAACGGCCCTTCCAGATGCACTCCGAGCACGCGCGCCATGCCGGGTTCGCGCGTGGCGATCGCGGCGGACAGGCCTTCAAGTGCGCGGGTGATGTCGTCCTCCTGCGCGGTCATGGTGGTGCCCAGCAGCGCGGTGGTGCCGTGCCGGGCATGCGCGCGCGCCACGGTCTGCGCGGTCGTGCCGCCCTGCATGATGTCCACCCCGGCGCCGCCATGCACATGCAGGTCGATGAAGCCGGGCAGGATCAGCGGGACCTCATCGTCGCCGCGCGGATCGGCGTGCGCGGTATCGATGGCGGTGATGCGCTGGTCGAAGTGGATGTCGCCGCGGACCCAACCGGTGTCGGTGAGCAGGCGGCCGTGCAGGGAGCGGGACTCGGTCAAGGCGGGGACTCGGCGATGATCACTTCGACGCCCAGCCGCTGCAGCCCTTCCAGGTACTCGGCCTCGATGCTGGCGTCGGTGATGATGGTGTGGACCTGGTCCAGCCGCGCGATGCGGTGCAGGCTGACCCGGCCGAACTTGGAGGCGTCGGTGAGCACCACGATGCGGCGTGCGCGCTCGACCATGCGGTGGTTGAGGCTGGCTTCGGCCTCGTGGTGGGTGGTGAGGCCGAACTGCAGGTCCAGGCCATCGACGCCCAGGAACAGGGTGTCGAAGCTGTAGGTGTTGAGGCTGGCCTCGGCCTGGCTGCCGTGCAGCGACAGCGACTGCTTGCGCAGCAGGCCGCCGGTGAGCAGCAGCTCCACGCCGGGCGCATTGGCCAGCTCCCAGGCGATGTTCAGGCCATTGGTCATCACCGTGACGTCGCGATGCCCGCGCAGGTGCCGCGCCAGCGTCATCGTGGTCGAGCCCGAGTCGATGATGATGTTGTCGCCGGCCTTGACCAGCTTGGCCGCCTCGATGCCGATCCGGTCCTTCATCGGCAGGTTCAGCGCATCCTTCTCGTGGATGTCCTGTTCCTGCGGCGGCGTGCGTACCAGCGTGGCGCCCCCGTGGGTGCGCGTGGCCAGCCCCTGCGATTCGATGTGGGTCAGGTCGGCACGGATCGTGACCGCCGAGACCGAAAAACGCGTCACCAGCTCGCTGACCTGCACGTTGCCGTGCTCGACCAGGGTCTGGAGGATCTGCTGGCGACGCTGCCGGGTGTTCCGCATGGGGGCGATTCCGTTCGAAAGGGAAAGCCGAAGCTTACCGTTCCGAAAGCTCCTTGGCCTGCCGGGTTTCGTTATGCGTGCCCGAGAGGTTGCGATTGCAGGCCCGTGCGTATTCGGCCAGGCGCAGCGCGACCTTGTGCTGGATCAGCGCCAGCGGCGTGGGCTGCAGTTCACCGGCTTCGATCGCCTTGAGCTGCTCGGGCATGAACTGGCTGAGCAGCATCTGCGGCGGCACCTGCGCGGTGAGGTTGGCGACCAGCGTGTCCAGCGCGGCCTGCACCGCCGGCTCGCCCCAGTAATAACGGCTGCGGTCACTGAGCGAATAGGCGCGCAGCAGGCGCAGCGCGTGTTCGTCGCCCTGGTAGTAGCTGCGCCAGCTGCCGGGCTTGTCGACCATGCAGCGGTCCAGCACCTCGATCAGGTTCGAGCGCTGCGCGGCGGGGAGCAGTTCGCGTTCGATCATGGCCAGCGCGAACACGGCTTCGCGGAAGGCATAGGTGGCCGCCGGCCCGACCTTGAGGATCGCGAAGTGATCGCGGACCAGCGCGTGCAGGCCGGCCTCGGTCTGGTAGTCGGTGGAGTGTGCTTCGAAGACGATGCGCGGCTGCCGTTCGACGAAGGCCGAGAGGTCCGCGGCGGCGGCAGGGTCGTAGTAGTGCACGCTGCTGTGGTCGAAATCCACGCCGGGCTGCACGACCATCGCGATCACGCGCTCCCACGCCGGCAGCAGGTCCGGGGCGGAGAACGCTTCGCGGTGGATGTCCAGCGTGGTCGCGGCCGCGGCCGGCGTGGTGACCTGCAGGCCACCGGCCAGCGAAGCCTCACCGCCGGGGATCGGCACTTCGGTACCGATCACGTAGACCGGCGGCGGCAGGCCGTGTTCGGCGGCGGTACGTTCGGCGATCCGCGCCAGTTCGGCCGAGCGTGCGGCGACGATGGCGTCCGGCAGCGGGGTCGGGTCATCGGCGCAGGACATGCTGCAGTCGAGGTGGATCTTGTGGAAACCGGCGGCGACATAGGCGGCGATCAGGTCGCGCGCGTTCGCCATCGCTGTTTCCGCCGGACCCTTCTGCCAGGCGTTGGGACCAAGATGGTCGCCGCCGAGCACCAGTCGCTCGGCCGGGAAGCCGGCATCGCGCGCCAGCTGCAGCACGTAGTCGCGGTACTGCGGCGGGGTCATGCCGGTGTAACCGCCGAACTGATCGACCTGGTTGGAGGTTGCCTCGATCAGCAGCAGGGTGTCGTAGCGCTGCGCGACCTGCATCGCCGCCAGCAACACCTGCGCGTTGCTGCAGCAGACGCTGTACAGCCCGACGGGTTGGCCCTGGCGGTGGGCGGCGATCAACGATTGGACGGCGGACATGGCAACTCCAGTAACAACGGTGTTCAGGGGGAGGAAAAATGCTGGCGGGCGAGCAGGGCGGCGCCACGCGCACCGCCGGCATCGCCGAAGGTGGGCGGCAGGATCGGGGGAACGCGCACGCCGGTGAACAGGTAGGGCGCGATCGCGGCCGGCAGGTCGCGGTAGAGCTGCTCCAGCTTGGACAGCCCGCCGCCGAGCACGATCACGTGCGGGTCCAGCGCGAGGATCAGGCTGGCGAAGCTGTAGCCGAGCAGGTCGCGGTGGATGGCCAGGGCCTGCTGCGCGATCGCATCCCCATCCTGCGCACGGGCGACCACCGTGGCGGCATCCAGGGCCGCGCCACCGCGGCGTTCGTGGATCATCGCCAGCCCGCTGCCGGAGACGTAGCGTTCCAGGCAGCCCCGCAGGCCGCAGCCGCAGTCCAGCACCGGCAGATCGTGGCGCTGCTGCAGGGTGGCGGGGAGGCTCCAGTGCCCCCATTCGCCAGCGATGCCGTTGTGCCCGGCGATCAGCCGGCCGCCCACGCAGAAGCCACCGCCCGCGCCGGTGCCGAGGATGACCCCGAACATGCTGGGGTAGCCGGCGGCAGCGCCATCATGCGCTTCGGACAAGGCGAAACACTGCAGGTCATTGCCCAGTTCCAGCGGGCGCTGCAGGCGTGCCTGCAGGTCCGCACCGACCGTCTGGCCGGTCAGGCTGGGCACGTTGGCGCTGAGCTGGCGGCCACTGGCACGATCACGCACGCCGGGCAGGCCGATGCCGACGGCCACGCCGCGCTCGCCAAGCGCGCGGTCGGCGGCATCGACCAGATCGACGATGGCCTGCAGGAACGCGGCGTAGTCGCGGGTGGGTGTCGCCACGCGCTGGCGGTGATGCACCACCAGCGCCGCGTCGCACGCGACCAGTTCGATCTTGGTGCCGCCGATGTCGATGCCGTACCAGGTCTGCATGCGTGCTCAGCCGTGGGGATGGATGGTCACGCCCTGCACCACACGGTTGACCGTGCCGTCGGGGAAGGGATTGTCCGGGGTCATGCCGAGCGCGGCCGAACGCTGCAGCGCATAGCACTGCGGCACCAGCAGCCACAGCGGGGCCAGCCACGGATCGGGCAGCGCGGGCGCATCGAGCACGAAATCGCCGTCGGCGCGGTCCGCGTCGTCGGGCCCGATCGACAGCACCCGGCCGGCAATGCCGTCGCGGCGAAGTTCGTTCAACAGGTCCTGCTCGTAGCGGCGGGCCAGCGGCTGTGCGCTGCGCAGCATCACCACCAGGGTCTCGCCGTTGAGGGTGGACTTCGGCCCATGGCGGAACCCCAGCGGGGTGTTGGCCAGCGCCAGCACGCGGCCGGCGGTGAGTTCGAGCACCTTCAGCGCGGCCTCGCGCGCAACGGCTTCCAGCGGACCACTGCCGAGATAGATGACGCGTGAGTACGGCGCCTGGGCCAGGTCAGCCACCGCGGCATCCCAGGCGTCCAGCGCTCGCGCGCCGTGAGTGCCCAGCGCATGCAGGCGTTCCAGGCGCTGCGCCCACGGGGCGCGGTCGAACGTGCTCAGCGCGGCCAGCAGCATGCAGCTCAGGCTGCTGGTCATGGCGAAGGCGCGGTCGCAGCTGGCCGGCGGCATCAGCAGCGACAAGGTGTCACTGCGGCCGTGGCCACGGGTGGCCAGTTCGCCCGCGGCGTTGCAGGTGATGTCCAGGAAGCGCGCGTGGTCGACCTGGTCGCGGACCAGGTCCACCGCTGCCACGCTCTCCGGGCTGGAGCCGCTGCGCCCGAACGACACCAGCAGGGTCGGTCGATCGCGGCGCAGGTACAGCGCCGGATGGGTCAGCAGGCTGGTGGTATGCACGGCGCGGACCTCGGCGGGCCACTGCGCATTGATCTGGTCGGCCACCATCTCGGCGATGAAGCCCGAGCTGCCGGCGCCGGTGAAGATCACCCGCTGGCCGGGATCGCGCAGGGCGTCACCGAGGAAGGCATCGATGCGCGCCTGCGCGGCGTCCAGAAGGTCGGCCAGTGCCGTCCACAGCCGGGGCTGCTGGGCGATTTCTTCGGCGGTATACGCGCCACCGAGGCGCTGCCACGCGGGCAAATCAGGGAGCAGAGAAGCGTCCATTCGCAATTCCTGTTGGGCGAACGCACCTTCTGCGTTTTCTTTCGAAATGTCAAATATCGAAAGATAAAGAAAAGGTCGCTATGTCACACTTTTTGCCTATCGCTGGCGGGATGATCGCACTCGACTTTTTTAAATGCCGCGCCGCACCAAGGTTTCAGGTGGCGCGAAAACGCGCATTCAGGCGGCGTTTGGAAAGTGCTGCTGTGCCACATCTTTCGTTTGCACTAAAATATCCTTCCTTTTTCTTTGCAATTTGTTGACATCTTTCGAGACCCTGCCCTAGAGTCGGCCGCACTGGTTTCAGTTTCCCGCTGACCGCGGGCTTGGGGGCAAGGTGGACTTCCGGTTACGACGCACTGGTCTGACGATCGCACTGCTCGCTGCAGTGGCCCTGGCCGGCACTGCCAGCGCCGCGCCGGTGGGCAACCTGCGTGCGATCAGCGCGACCCCGGGCAAAGACGGCACCGCCGGCTGGACGCTCAGCAGCGATACCGGCGCCATCCTGCGCGTGGAGCTGCTGCGCGAGGACGTACTGCGCGTGCAGGCCGGCCGCAGCGGCACGCTGACCGCTGCCGGCGACAAGGCCGCACCCATCGTGCTGCCGCAGCCGGCGACGAAGGTCGCCTTCCAACTGGAAGAAGACGCCAACGAGGTGCGCATCCGCACCGATGCACTGGTCCTGCATATCCAGCGCCAGCCGTTGCGCCTGTCGCTGGATCGCCGCGAGGGCGACCGCGATGTCGCCCTGTGGCGCGAACTTCAGCCACTGGACCTGGACAAGGACCAGAGCGTGCAGGTGCTCTCCAGCGAGGCCGGTGAACACTTCTACGGCGGCGGCCAGCAGAACGGCCGCTTCGAATTCAAGGGCCGCGAGCTGGAGGTGTCGTACTCGGGTGGCTGGGAAGAGGGCGATCGGCCCAACCCGGCGCCGATGCTGCTGAGCTCGCGCGGCTGGGGCATGCTGCGCAACACCTGGAGCGATGGCACCTACGATCTGCGCCAGGCCGACCAGGCCACGCTGCTGCATCGCGAAGACCGCTTCGATGCCTACTATTTCGTCGGGCCGAGCCTGCACACCCTGCTGGACCGCTACACCACGCTGACCGGCCGCGCCGGCCTGCTGCCGCGCTGGGCGTTCTCCTATGGCGACGCCGACTGCTACAACGATGGCGACAACATCAAGAAGCCCGGCAGCGTGCCCGACGGCTGGAGCGACGGCCCGACCGGCACCACGCCGGACGTGGTGGACAGCGTGGCCAGGCAGTACCGCGACCACGACATGCCCGGTGGCTGGATCCTGCCCAACGACGGCTACGGCTGCGGTTACAAGAAGCTGCCCGAGACCGTGCAGGGCCTGGCGAAGTATGGCTTCAAGACCGGCCTGTGGACCGAGAACGGTGTCGACAAGATCGCCTGGGAAGTGGGCACCGCCGGCAGCCGCGTGCAGAAGCTGGACGTGGCCTGGACCGGCAAGGGCTACCAGTTCGCGATGGATGCGAACCAGTCCGCGTTCAACGGCATCCTGCACAACTCCGACTCGCGCCCGTTCCTGTGGACGGTGATGGGCTGGGGCGGCATCCAGCGCTACGCGGTGGCCTGGACCGGCGACCAGAGCAGCAGCTGGGACTACATCCGCTGGCACATCCCGACCCTGATCGGCTCCGGCCTGTCCGGCATGGCCTATGCCAGTGGTGACGTCGATGCGATCTTCGGTGGCAGCGCCGAGACCTTCACCCGCGACCTGCAGTGGAAGAGCTTCACGCCCGTGCTGATGGGCATGTCCGGCTGGTCCGGCAATGCGCGCAAGCACCCGTGGTGGTTCGATGAGCCCTACCGCAGCGTCAACCGCGACTACCTCAAGCTGAAAATGCGCATGACCCCGTACATGTACGGGCTGGCGCATGACGCGGCGACCACCGGTGCCCCGCTGCTGCGCGCGCTGATGTGGGATTACCCGCAGGATCCGCAGGCGTATACCGAAGCGTACAAGTACCAGTTCCTGCTCGGTCGCGAGCTGCTGATCGCGCCGGTGTACCGCAGCCAGGCCGCGAGCCGTGGCTGGCGTCGCGACATCCACCTGCCGCAGGGCCGCTGGATCGATTACTGGGACGGCCGCCAGCTGCAGGCCGGTGCGGAGGGCCGCGCGCTGGATCGTCCGGTCGACCTGGCCACGATCCCGGTGTTCGTGCGTGCCGGGGCGATCATCCCGATGTACCCGGCGATGCTCTACGACGGTGAGAAGCCGCTCGACGAAGTGACCTTCGATCTGTATCCGCAGGGCACCTCGCAGTACACGCTGTACGAAGACGATGGCGCCACCCGCCGCTATGAGAAGGGCGAATCGAGCACGCAGGCGATCACGGTGCAGGCGCCGGCGCAGGGCACGGGCCCGGTGCAGGTGCGCATCGATCCGGTGCAGGGCCAGTACGCCGGCCAGCTGCCGCAGCGCCGCTATGCGCTGCGCGTGATGAGCCGCCAGCGCCCGGCCACGGTGACGCTGGACGGACGCGCGCTGCCGATGCTGGCCAACCAGGCAGCGTGGCAGGGGGCGGGCGAGGGCTGGTACTTCGATGCGGCCGAGCGCCGCGGCACCCTGCATGTGCGCACCGCGCCGACCGACATCCGCCAGGCGCTCGCGCTGCAGCTGGATCTGCCGATCGCCGCCGCGCCGGCCGACGATGCCTTCCCGGCCGCCCCCGAACTGGGCCGCGCGCTGCCCTCCGACAGCCTGCTGGTGGTCAACCGCCCGGCCGAGGAGCAGGGCTACGAAATGGAGAAGGCCTTCGACGAGGATCCGGCCACGTGGTTCCGCACCGTGCGCAACCAGGCGGTCAAGACCGGCGCGCACGAGTGGGTGCTCGGCTTCGGCGAACGCAGGCTGATCGACGGCATCGAACTGGCGCCGCGCAACGACCAGCACTGGAAGAACGGCCAGATCCGCGATTACGAGATCTACATGGCCGACAGCAACGGCGAGTGGGGTGAACCGGTCAAGCGTGGCCGCCTGACCCTGCAGCAGGGCATGCAGCAGATCGATTTCCCCGCCCATGCCGGCCGCCTGCTGCGCTTCCGCGTGCTGAGCACGCAGAACCCGGACGGCGATGGCGCCAGCGGTGCCGATCCGATGGTGACCGCGGCGCAGGGCAGCGTGGCGCGGGCGGTCGATGCGCTGCAGCCGCGCGATGTCGGTCCGATCGTGCTGTCCACCTTCCACGTGCTGGAGCACCCGCAGCCGGAGGGCCCCGCGCAGCAGCTGTACCTGTCCGCGTTGCCGCTGCCGGCGCCGTTGAAGGCCAGCGTCGCTGCCGACCATGCCTTCGGTGGGCAGGCGGAAATGCGCATGAACGGCCTGCATTTCCGCCGCGGCCTGGGCGTCAACGCCAGCAGCCGGATCGACCTGCAGCTGGGTGGCGGCTGGCGCCTGCTGCGCGCCGACCTGGGGATCGATGATCAGTGCCGCACCGCCGGCGGCATGCAGTTCCAGGTCTGGGGCGATGGTCGGCTGCTGTATGACAGCGGGCTGGTCAAAGCACCCGGCGTGGTCAAACCGGAGCTGGACGTGCGCGGCCTGCAGCGGCTGAGCCTGCGCACGCTCGGAGCGCAGGGCGATCACCCCGCGCAGGTCTGTGGCAACTGGGCCAATGCCGCCCTGATCGGACAGGAGGGCGATACCGCCAGCATCGTGTCGCCGTAACCGAACCGCCTTCCGGAACACCGCTCTCTCCCGTTTCCCGTCTGCGGCCCTTTGGCCGCGGCACGGGGGACGTTTGCCCGAACACACCCATCCACCGCCAGCCCCACGCTGCGGATCGAACAAGGAGCCCAAGATGTTGACCGAACGCCATCGCCATCGCCGCATCACCGCCACCCCCTTGTCCATCGCACTCGGCCTGGCCGTTGCGGTGGTCGGCAGTGCCAGCGCCCAGGACGCAGCGCCCGATACCAAAGCCACCGAGCTGTCGCGCATCGAAGTGACCGGCTCCAACATCCGCCGCAGCGATGTGGAAACCGCCTCGCCGGTGCAGGTGATCAGCAAGCAGGACATCGAGAACATGGGCGCGCGCACGCTGTTGCAGGTGCTCGACAACCTGCCGGCGGCACGCCCGGGCCAGCAGGATGCGCGCTCGCTGTTCACCGGCTCGGACGGCGCCTCGCAGGCCAACCTGCGCGGTCTCGGCGCGCAGGGCACGCTGGTGCTGTTGAATGGCCGCCGCCTGTCCTACTACGGCGCGCCGGCCGGCTTCCAGACCCAGTTCGTCAACATCGATGCGATCCCCGCCGCGGCGATCGAGCGCATGGAAGTGCTGACCGACGGTGCCTCGGCGGTGTACGGCACCGACGCCGTGGCCGGCGTGATCAACGTGATCACCAAGCGCTCCTACCAGGGTGCGGAGATCAATCTCACCACGGACAAGTCCTCGCGGATCAGCTCCTACGGCGAGCACCAGGGCAGCATCACCGCCGGTTTCGGCGACCTCGATGAAGACCGTTACAACGTGTACGCCTCGGTCAATCTGTACCGGCGCGATGCGATCCCGCTGAGCGATTTCTACGACAAGCGGCCCGACCAGTACTACGTCAACAACCCCAACTACCTGCCCAACCTGCGCCTGGGTACCGGCAGCAAGCCGGGTGAGTTCAACCCGGGCAGCTACTTCGCCTTCGACCCGGTCACCGGCCGCCGCGTGCAGGAAGCCGCCCCGGGTTGCAACAACGTGCTCACCAGCGAAGCGGCCGGCCCGCGCTGCATCTGGGAGACGTGGATGAACAACGAGATCGACGCCGGCGCCAAGTCCGAGCGCAATACCGCGTACGTCAACGCGCATTTCCTGATCGGCGACAGTACCGAAGCCTTCGCCGAGGCGACCTACACCGACATCGACCTGACTGCCAACGGCGGCACGCCGCGCGCCTACGGCACCACCACCGGGAACCCGACCAGCTGGTTCTCGCGCAACACCGGCACCACGGTCAACCAGTTCCTGTATCCGTACCTGGGCCCGAACAACGAATACAACAACGCCTCGCCCGAACTGAAAGCACTGATGGGCGGTGTGGTCGGCCTGCAGTACCTGCTGCAGGACGTGGGCGCCAACCACTTCGGCCAGCGCAACACCGACCAGAGCTACCGCGTGGTGGCGGGGCTGCGCGGTGACATCGGCGACTGGAACTGGGAAACCGCGTTCGCCACCGCCGGCAGCCACTCGGTCACCTACCAGACCACCAACGTCAACCTGGCCGGCTTCGAGAAGGCCTTCGGCCCGTACGCGGTCGATCCGGGCACCGGCCGCGTGATCATCTCCGATCACCCGGCGTACAAGTTCGGCGAGATCAGCGACGCCAACGCCGCGCTGATCCGCGAGGCGTTCCCGACCTTCGACATCCAGTCCTGGACGCGTCTGCATACCCTGGACGGCAAGATCGAAGGCCCGCTGTTCCAGATGCCGGCCGGCGAAGTGCGTGCGGCGTTCGGTTTCAACGCCAGCCGAGAAACCTTCTATACGCCCGGCAACCCGGATGCGGCCAATGGCCTGATCACCCAGCAGGGTGGCTCGTGGTTCGACGGCAAGCGCAACACCTACGCGCTGTTCGCCGAGACGGTGGCGCCGCTCACCGAGAAGCTGGAACTGGACGCCGCGCTGCGCGTGGACAAATACCCGGACTTCAGCGCCAACCTGGCGCCGAAGATCGGCCTGAAGTACCAGATGTTCGACCAGTTGATGCTGCGCGGCACGTACTCTACCGGCTTCCGCGCGCCCAGCCTGGCCGAATCCGGCAACGGCGGCGTGTTCGCCCAGCTGGGCGGCTACCGCGACGAGGTGCGCTGCAACGAGACCAACGCGATCGCGAACCTGCTGCTGCGATCGCAGCGCGGCGGGGATGTCGACCTGGGCAAGACCCTGCTCAACACCGACTGCAGCCGCACCGTGGCGCGCATGACCCAGCCCAACCCGGACCTGAAGCCGGAGAAGGCCAAGATCACCACGCTGGGCTTCGTCTACGAACCCACGCAGTGGCTGTCGGTGTCGGCCGACTACTGGTTCATCTACCGCAGCAACGAAATCGTCGCCCCGGACTTCACCCGCGACGAGGACATCATTGCCTCCACCCGTTCGCCGATCACCGAAAGCGACCGCGCCAACCTGGCCGCGCTGGCGGCGATGTGCGCCGACCCGGCCAGCGGTGTTGCCTGTCCCGGCACGCTGCCCGGCTACAGCGTGGGCAATGTGGCCAGCGTGGTGGGTCAGTACAAGAACCGCGGCAAGACCCTGATCGACGGTTTCGACATCGATGCCCGCAGCCGCTTCTCGCTGGGCGAGTGGGGCAACCTGAACATCGGCGTGGCCGCCACCATCGCCAACCGCAACCGTTCCTATCTGGATGACGAAAGCGGCTGGTACTACGGCGACCTGGTCGGGTATTACAACAACCCCCGCCTGCGCGCCACGTTGAACGCGGACTGGAGCTACAAGCAGGTCACCACCAGCGTCTTCGTCAATTACGTCGGCGGCACCAAGTGGGCGCTGCAGCAGATCGATGAAGAAGACAACAACCCGCAGACCTGCACCGCCGGCTACCTGCCGGTGGAGCAGAGCAAGTGCGACGGCGCACCGTCGTGGTGGACGGCCAACCTGAGCGTGGCCTGGCGCCCGGACGCGCACTGGAACGTCGGTTTCACCGTCAAGAACCTGTTCGACCGCCTGCCGTTCTACGATCCGAACAGCTTCCTCGGCGATTCCAGCGATTACGCCACCATCTTCGGTCGCGGCTACAGTCTGACCGTCGGCTACAAGTTCTGATGCTCCCCTCGCGCCGGTTCCGGCCGGCGCGATCTTCACACGAGGTACTGTCCATGAAACGCAGAGAATTCATCGCCGCCAGCGCGGCCGTCGCCGCCACCAGCCTGCTGCCCAACACGCCCGCCTGGGCGCGCGGGCGCAAGGTGCGGCTGGGCTTGATCGGCACCGGCATGCGCGGCCAGGTATTGCTGAAGGAACTGGTCCGCCGCGACGACGTGGAGGTGGTCGCACTGTGCGACATCGAACCGATCATGCTCAAGCGCGGCATGGACATGGTCGCCAAGGCCGGCAAGCCGGCGCCCAAAGCCTACGGCCAGGACGGCGACGTCAACGCGTGGAAGCGGCTGATCGAACAGCGCGGTCTGGACGGCGTGATCATCGCCACGCCGTGGGAATACCACGCGCCGATGGCGATCGCGGCCATGCAGGCCAAGGTCGCGGTGGGTTGCGAAGTGGTCGCCGGCATCACCCTGCAGGACCACTGGGATGTCCTCAAGACCCAGCTGTCCACCGGCACCCCCTACATGCTGCTGGAAAACGTCTGCTACCGCCGCGACGTGATGGCGGCGCTGCAGATGGTGCGGCAAGGCCTGTTCGGCGAGCTCGTGCATCTGCAGGGCGGCTACCAGCACGATCTGCGGGGCGTGAAGTTCAACTCCGGCGATCCCAGCCAGCCCTATGACAGCGGCGTGGAGTTCGGGACCAAGGGCTGGTCCGAGGCGCGCTGGCGCACCGAGCACTCGGTGAAGCGCAACGGCGAGCTGTACCCCAGCCATGGCATTGGCCCGTGCGCGATGTACACCGGCATCAACCGTGGCAACCGCTTCACCCACATCAATGCGTTTGCCAGCAAGGCACGCGGCCTGCACGACTACACCGTGGCCAAGAGTGGCGGCACCACGCATCCGAGCACCAAGGTCACCTTCAAGCTCGGCGACATCGTCACCACCACGCTGGCCTGCGAGAACGGCGAGACGATCCTGCTCCAGCACGACACCTCGCTGCCGCGCCCGTACTCGATGGGCTTCCGCGTGCAGGGCACCAAGGGCCTGTGGATGGACGTGAACCAGTCCATCCACATCGAAGGCCGCAGCCCGCCGCACAAGTGGGAACCGTTCCAGGCCTACCAGGACCAGTACGAGCACCCGCTGTGGAAGCAGCACGCCAATACCGCCGCCAGCGCCGGTCACGGTGGCATGGACTGGTTCGTCATCCATGCCTTCGTGGAAGCCCTCAAGGCCAGGGCACCGATGCCGATCGACATCTACGATGCGATCACCTGGAGCGCGATCACGCCGCTGTCCGAGCAGTCCATCGCCAACAGCTTCCAGACGCTGGAGTTCCCGGACTTCACCGCCGGGCTGTGGAAGCAGCGCAAGCCGATTTTCGCATTCGACGGTACTTACTGAGCCACACCGCCCGCCATCGTTCTGTCACGGACGCATGCCACGGTAATCGCCCACCGGGCCGCCCCTGCGCGGCCCGGTTTCTTTTTCGGGGTGGGCAACATGACGGTGGTGGCAGTACACACGCATGCGTGGCGGCAGCGGCTGCAGCAGCTGCAGCGGTGGTGGCGGCAGGCCCGTCGCTGGGGCGTGCTGGGTGGGCTGGTCATGGCCAGTGCGGCCACGGCAGCCGATGCCGCACCGGCGCACTGGATGGCCTACGCCGCGCAGGCCGGTGAGGTGGTGTCGCAGCGCCTGGGCGACCCGGCGGATCCGCGCGTCGAGCGCTTGCAGGCCCGGCTGGCCGAGCGCAGCGATCCGGCGGCATCGTTGACGGTATCGCTGTGGATCGATGCCAGTGGCACCATCACCGACAGCCGTTTCGCCTCGCTGGGTGACGCCGTGGCGGATGCCGATCTGCATGCGCTGCTGCGCGACACGCCCTTGCCCGCCGCGCCCCCGCCGGACATGCGGCAGCCGCTGAACCTCGGGCTGTCCCTGGCATCCCCTGCGGCGGGCGACGCACCCGTCCCCTGAGCGTCCTCGCCCCGGCCGGACCGGTGGCGGCGGTGGCGGCGGGCGCTGCGGCTGCGTCGACATCCCGAACGCAGTGCCCATGCGCTGCTGGGTAGCAGCGCGATGGGCCAACCCCAACGCCGACGGTGGCTGGCGGACGATCAGCAGCGAGCCGGATGCCTGCGCGGGTGCCACCGAGGCCGGCGCAGGCGCGAGCAGCCGGCTGAAGCACGCGTAATCGCGGATGCGCTCGCCGTTGACCTCCACCTCGATGCAGGCCGGCGCTGGGTCTGCCTGCGCGCGGGCGACCCAGGGCACGGCCAGCAGGGCGATGCACAGGCCCGCTGCGGTGGGTGATCGAAGGTCCGGCATGGCTGTCACCGCTCTGCAATGAAACCGACCTAACGTGACCGGCTTGGCGTTGTGATGCTGGCGCGTCTTGCATGCAGTTTGATGACACCGGGGCGCATGACCAACAGGGGCGGGCAGGCAAGCGCATCTGCGGCCGGCGCAGGAACTCTCTGCGCCCGTGTGGCTGGCTGTTTCTCCTGCTCGCGATGACCTGGCCGCCGGCGATGGCGCTGGCCCAGGACGCCATCGATGCCGCGCACACGCAGTACACGTTCGATGTTCCGGCGCAGCCGCTGCCGGAGGCCTTGCAGTCGTATGGGGAGATCACCGGGGTGGCGGTACTGATCGATGCCCGCTTGTTGGGTGGCCTGCGTTCGACCGCGCTGTCGGGGCGGTACGTCCGGCGCGACGCGTTGCAGCGGATGTTGAGCGGTACCGGGCTGGTTCCGCATTTCGTGGAGAACGGTGCGTTCACCCTGATGCCGGTGGGATCCGTGGACGCCGACGAGGTACTGCCCGATGCCACACCCATGCGTGCACCGTCGCTGCCCGAGCGGACCCGCCAGCGCGGCGCCCAGGTGATCCAGCACTCGCTGGAGCAGGCGCTGTGCGCTACGGTACTGACCCGGCCGGGCAGCTATCGGGCCAGCCTGCGCTTCTGGTTGACCGAACCGGATCGACGCATCCGCGCGCCGGAACTGCTGGCGTCCACCGGCGACCCGGTGCGCGACGCGGCGATCGTCCGGCGGGTGCGCGACTTGCCGTTGCCGGGCCTGCCGGCCGACCTGCCTCAACCGATCACGCTGTTGTTGCTGCCGGAAGCGACCGGCGCGACGCCCCCGTGCCGGAGCCGGTGATGGCGGGCCTGCGCAGCCTGTTCCTGGATCACTACGAGGCCTTCCGCAAACGCCTGCGGCGCCGCCTGGGTTCGGACGATCTGGCCATGGATGCGCTGCAGGAGACCTGGTTGCGCGTGGAACGCATGGGCAGCGCGCAGCCGCAGCGTAATCCGGTGGCGTATCTGTTCCGCATGGCGCTCAATGCCGCCACCGATCAACGCATCGCCCACGGTAGGGTGTTGACCGGTGCCGAGGTGGAGGCGCTGATGGAGGAAACGCGGGATTCCCTGGACCCCTCCGACGTGGCGCATGGCCAGGCCGAGATCGCGGCGCTGGCCGAGGCCCTGCGCGAGTTGCCCGAGCGCCAGCGCGCCATCCTGATCGCCGCGCGCATCGACCAGCAGCCGATCGACACCATCGCCGACCAGCACGGGGTCTCCTCGCGGATGATCGGCAAGGACCTCAAGAAGGCGCTGCAGCACTGCGCAGGTCGGCTGGACCGGCCACTCGTGCAGCGTTTCGGTCCCGGGGCGGGAAAACCGTCATGACAGATATGAAGACCACGCCCGCCCCGATTTCCGCTGACCTGCAGGCGCAGGCACACGACTGGCTGCTGCGCCTGCAGACCGGCCCGGTGACGGCCGCCGATGCCGAGGCATTCCGACGTTGGCGCGCGCAGGACCCCGGCCATGCGCTGGCCTTCGCCCAGGCACGCCGGCTCTGGGCAGCGCTGGCGCCGGCGCTGCAGGCCAGTGCCGCGCCCGCGGAGGCACCGGCGGTGAACGCTGGCGCGCCGCTGAGCGCATCCGCAGCCGCCCTCCCGGTGCGGCAACGCCCCCGCCGTTTCAATCCCGGCCGCCGCGCGTTCCTGGGCGGCGCTGCGGCCGCCGCCGCGGTCGGCTGGGTGGCAGTGCAGTCGCCGCTGGGCCTGTGGCCGGCGCTGGCCGAGCTGGGCGCCGACTACCGCACCGCCACCGGCGAGCGCCGCGATATCAGCATCGGCAGCGTCGCCGTGGCCATGGCCGCGCGCACCACGATGCGTCGTCCCGCCGACGGTTCGGCCGGGATCGTGGTGACCGAGGGCGAAGCACAGTTCGCGTTGCCGGCGTCGGCGGCCACCGGCTTCGTGATCGGTGTCGACGGTGCCCGGTTGATGCCGGCGCCGGGCGCGCGGGTGAATGTGCGCTGCGTCGGCGGCGACACCCGCATCACCTGCCTGGCCGGGCGGGCCGAACTGGTGCGTGGCCCACGCACCGTGGTGCTGCAGCCCTCGTGGCAGGCACGCCTGACAGCGGACCGGATCGCCTCCGTGGCACCGGTGCCGACCGACGCCATCGACGCGTGGCGACGCGGCTGGCTGGTCTTCGATGATCAGCCGCTGCAGGACGTGGTGGACGAAATCAACCGCTACCGCACCGGCCGGATCGTGCTGACCGGCAGCGCACTGCCTGCACGGCGCGTACAAGCGCGCATTCCACTGGCGCGCATCGATACCTTCATCGATCTGGTGCGCGACGCCTATGGCGCAAAGGTGGTGAGCATGCCCGGCGGTGTCGTGCTGTTGAGCTGAGCGGCGCGTGCGCAGATGAATTTTTTGTTGCAACGGTTCAGTCGTTGTCACCGGCCCCCGTCTTATCCCTCGTAACAAGCGCATCGCATTGCACTGCCACGCTCGCTCCTGCCATGGACGGGATCGCGCTGCAGGACGGAAGCACGCGCTTGCCCTTATCAGCGAACGATATTGCGACGGGTGACAGCGATGGTGAAGCAGCAGAGCGGTTCGATCGGATGCACGGCCCCGCAGGTGCCGCAGGTGCGCGCGCTGTCGCAGGCCATCGCGGTGTTGCTGATGGCCGGTGGCGTCGCGGCGGGCGTCAACGCGCAGCAGGCCTTCAGTCCGGCATGGTTCGCCAACAAGGGCGTGCAGCAGCAGACCGCCGCGCAGACCGGCCGCCTGCCGAACGGCATGCCGTCCAACCTGGTCCGTACCGACCAGCAGGCACAGCAGGCCCGCGACACGCTGAAGACCTCGCTGGAGAACCTCAACACTGCCGCGCAGGCGATCGCCATGCAGCAGCGCATGCAGCAGACCGCGCGCGATGCCGCGCGGCTGCGCGCCGGCCAGGTGCCCGATGGCCTGGGCGAGGGCGGGCTGAAGATCGATGACGACACCCTGACGCGCGGCTGGTTCAACGCCAGCGCTCCGACCCAGAGCAGCAAAGACGGCACCACCACCGTCAGCATCGCCCAGACCGGCGACAAGGCCATCCTCAACTGGGAGACCTTCAACGTCGGCCGCAACACCGTGGTCGATTTCGACCAGCAGGCGAGCTGGTCGCTGCTCAACCGGGTCAATGATCCCAACGCGCTCCCGTCGCAGATCCTCGGCCGCATCCAGGGCCAGGGCACGGTGATGCTGGTCAACCGCAATGGCGTGGTGTTCGACGGCAGCAGCCAGGTCAACGTCAAGAACCTGGCCGCCTCGGCGGTGAACATCAGCGACGCGCAGTTCCGCAAGGGCCTGTACAGCGACGCGCAGGGCAGTGGCTTCATCCCGACCTTCGGCAATGAACTGACCACCAGCGCCAACAGCTTCGCCCATGGCGCGGCCACCGGTGACGTGGTGGTGGAACGCGGCGCGCAGATCACGACCGCGGTGCCGTCCTCGGTCACCGAAGGCGGCGGCTACGTGCTACTGCTCGGCCGCCAGGTGCACAACCAGGGCCAGATCACCACCGCCAATGGCCAGGCCACGCTGGCCGCCGGCGATGCGTTCGTGATCCGCAAGGGCATGGGTACCGACCAGAACCAGACCTCCACCACGCGCGGCAACGTCGTCACCACGCTGCGCAAGCCGGTGGCAGCCGATGCCGTCGTGGCCACCGCCAGTGGCGTGGTCAGCAACAGCGGCCTGATCCAGGCCAGCACCGGCGACATCACCCTGGCCGCCCATGACGTGCGCCAGCAGGGTGCACTGATCTCGACCAGCTCGGTGCATACCCGCGGCACCGTACACCTGCAGAACGAACGCGCCGACAGCACCGGCAGCGTCCTGCTGGACCAGGGCAGCACCACCGCGATCGTGCTCGATGCCAGCGCCACCACCGCGCTGGACGTCCAGCGCGAAACGCTGGTGCAGGAATCGGACAAGGTCGGCGACGGTATCGCCCATCGCCGCGACCAGTCGCTGGTGCAGATCAGCACCGGCGGCAAGGTCGCCTTCGATGACGACAGCCTGACGCTGGCGACGGGCGGGCAGATCTTCGTCGACGCCGCCGACAGCGAGGTCCGCCAGGGCGCGCGCCTGGACGTGGCCGGCTACGTCGGGGTCAAGATCGCGATGGAGGCCAACAACGTCCAGATCAACGTGCAGGGCAACGAGCAGCGTGACGCCGCGCTCAACCGGGACGACAAATCGCTCAACAGCAGGAACATCTGGCTTGACCGCCGCGATCTGGTCCTGGTTCCGGCCGGCACCAACGGCTATGAGACCGATCGCTGGTACACCGCCGGTGGCCTGCTGGAGGTCGGCGGCTACCTCGGGGTGACCGGCCATGGCATCGGTGAGTGGTCGGCGCAGGGCGGGACCGTGCAGTTCTCCGGCGGCAACGTGACCACGCAGCGTGGCTCGAGCATCAACCTCTCCGGTGGCGCGCTGGACGTGCAGACCGGCTACGTCAACCTGACCCACCTCAAGGGCGCCGACGGCAAGCTCTACAACGCCTCCACCGCGCCGGGCGATCTGCTCTACAGCGGGCTGTACCGCGGGTTCGAAGATACCCATGCGCGCTGGGGCAATACCGAGTTCTACTACAACCCGTTGATCGCACCGCAGCGCAGGCTGGAGAACGGCTACACCGTGGGCCGCGATGCCGGCCGGCTGATCGTCGCCACCCGTGCAGCGCAACTGCAGGGCGACGTGGACACCACCACCTTCCAGGGCGACCGCCAGCAACGCGCCCGCGATGCCGCGCTGGATGGCTACCAGCAGGGACAGACCAGCGTTGCACGCCAGGGTCAGCTGGTGATCGGCAGCTACCTGCCGTACTACGACAAGAACAGCGGACAGCAGCGTTTCGGCCCGGCCGCATTGGCCGAACATGTGGCCATCGGCGATGCAGCGAGTGCCGCCGGCACCGGCGAGATCGGTCTGGACGCGGCCTGGCTCAACGCGCAGCGCTTCGGCGGCGTGGAGGTGTACGCGCACGCCGGCATCGATGTCGACCAGGCGCTCGAGGTTGCGCTGGGCGGCACGATCGCCCTGCATGCCAGCGATGTCCGCATCAACGCCGATCTGCGTGCCCGGGGCGGTAGCATCGCACTGGGTGACATGGTCGTGCAGCGCACCTCGAGCGGCATCGAGTGGCAGGATCTGCCAATCAGCGCGCGTCCCGGCGATACCCTGCTGCACCAGGTGCTGGTCGGCGATGGCGTGACCCTCGATGCGCGTGGCGTGTGGACCAATCAGGCGCAGGACCCGGCGGCCATCGGCGGACTGCCGTTCCTCGACGGCGGCAGCGTGGCGGTGCGCAGCACCGGCAACGTGGCCCTGGGCAAGGGCAGCGTGATCGACGTGTCCTCCGGTGCGGCCATGGGCGAGGAGGGCGATGTAGCCGGTGGCAAGGGCGGCAGCGTCACCCTGGCCGCAGGGCAGAACATGGGGAGCGGCGTGCTGTCGCTGGATGGCAGCATCCGCGGCCACGGCGTGAAGGGCGGCGGGGCGCTCAACATCGAGAATGGCACGATGGTCAGCATCGGTGGCGACGTGCCGGATGCGATCGAGCAGCTGGCCGCCGGCCAGGCCAGCACGCTGCCGGTACGCCTGGCCGCCGACGTCACGCTCCAGCCGGGCGACGTGATCCCGCTGAGCTTCTCCATCACCATTACCCATGTGGCCGGCGGCAAACCGATGCCGCTCACGATCCGGCCCGAGGTCAGCAGCACCAAGCCGGTGACCACCCAGGCACCGTGGCTGTTGCCGGCTGCCGTGCAGCTGGCCGACTACGGTCCGGTCCGGTCCGCCGGCGAGATCCTGCCGGCGGGCACCACTCTGTGGACCATCACCGACCTGCCGGCCGGCTATGTGCTGCCGGCGAATGTATTCCCCGGTGGTCTGCCGATTCCGGCACAGACCTCCCGTTACGTCGCCGGCACCGTGGCCACTGCCGCGATCACGGTCCCGGCCGGCACTCGCCTGCCGGTCGGCACGGTCTGGCAGCGCGACGTGCCGGTGCAGTCGTTCCTGGCGCTGGACACCGGTCTGTTCCAGAGCGGCTTCAAGCAGTACAACGTGGTGGGCCGCGATGGCGTCAAGGTGGTCGAGGGCGCGCACCTGGAGGTGGCGATGCCACTGCTGCAGGTCGACCGCGCGGCCGCGCGTGCGCTGGCCACGGGTGCCACTCCTGACGATGCCCTGTCGGTCTGGCTGCCACCGCTGCAGCAGGACGATCCGAAAAGCGGCGAGGTCATTCTGCGCAAGGGCGCCGGGCTGTCACTGACCGCCGGCACGCCGCAGAACGCGGCCGACCTGGAGATCGGCCGCAACAGCCGGATCAACGTCGATCCCGGCCAGGCCATCACCCTGACCGGCAACGCACAGATCACCCTCGACGGTGCCCTGCAGGCCCGCGGTGGACGCATCACGGTCCTCGGCGGTGACCTGGGTGAAGGCAGCCTGCTCAACCTGCCCAAGGGAACGCCCAACGCGCGCTCGATCTGGATCGGTGAGCAGGCCGTGCTCGACGTGTCCGGCATGGCCTATACGGCCCTGGATGAAGCCGGCGGTCGGCACGGCCAGGTGCTGGCGGGCGGCACGATCGAGGTCGGCGCACGGCATGACCTCGCATCGCGCAACCTCCCGGCGATCGATGCATTCGTGGTGGTGCGCGAGGGCGCCCGCCTGGACGCCTCCGGTGCGCAGGCGGTGCTGGACCTGCCCGATCTCGGTACGACCCCCATTGCCAGCCACGGCGGCGTCATCGCGCTGAGTGCCAGCAATGGGCTGTTCGTCGACGGCACCCTGCATGCCGCCGCCGGTGGCAGCGGCGCGCGCGGTGGCACGTTGGCGCTGAATCTTGAAACGCCGATCTACGGGCCGGTCGAGCGCTTCAGCGGTAAGGGCATCGAGGTCGCCGACGGCGTGCGCGTCCCGCGTGAGCTGGTGATCGAACAGCACTACAGCGGCAGCGGCCTGGGCACGGAGGCCGTTGCCGGCGAGCTCGATCCAACCCTGGTCTATGGCAAGGCCCGCTACGGCGTGGATGCGATCCAGGCCGGCGGCTTCGATACCGCTTCGCTGTACGTCAATGGCCTGCTGAGCTTCGATGGCGACGTAGCGCTCGACATGCGCCAGGCGTTGTACCTCACGGCGAGCGCGCTGGGGCTGTCCACGGATGCCACGCGCGACAGCCAGGTGCAGCTGTCCGCACCGTACCTGCGCCTGGCCGGCTCGGCGCGCCGCCAGCCGGACAGCACCATCATGCCCAACCCGGTCACCGGCTCGCGCAACATGAGCCCGGCGTCGGGTTCGCTGGGCGTGGCCGCGCTCGCCGACGCGGCGTCGATCACGTTCGCAGGCAGCCTGGTCGATGTGGTCGGCATCGTCGGCTTCGGCGCGAACGGTGAAATCGTGCAGAACGCGGTCGACCCGCTGGCGGTCAAGCGCGACGCGTTCGGCGCGGTGCGCATCGAAAGCCAGGGCGACCTGCGCCTGCGCGAGGCCGACCTGTTCTCGCCCGGCGACACCACCCTGGCGGCGGCGCAGATCTACGGCAGCGGCAACGTCACCGTGGGCCTGCGGACCCTGCTGAACGAATGGGGCACCCTCACGACCGAGTTGGATCCGGACCGCATGCTGGACATCCAGCGCATCGGCAATACCTTGACGCCGCAGCCCTACAGCGTGTTCGGCACGATGACGTTCAGTGCCGCCACCATCAACCAGGGCGGGGTACTGCGCGCGCCGCTGGGCAACATCATTCTGGGTCGCGCCGATGGCACCGGCTACACCGGCGTGGTCAACCTGCTGCCGGGCAGCGTCACCTCGGTCAGCGCCAACGGCCTGGTGATGCCCTACGGCGGCACGGTCGACGGGCTGGTCTACAACTACAACGGCGTCGACGTGGCTTACCAGGGCGTGGGCGGTGAACCGGCGGTGGAGTTCCGCTCGCACGCGGTGAACGCCCAGGCCGGCGCGCTGCTGGATCTGTCCGGCGGCGGCGAACTGACCGGCGCGGCGTTCCTCTCTGGTCGCGGTGGCTCCACCGATGCGCGCCTCAACCCGCTGGTGCAGATGGACCGCGATGGGTTCACGCTGCCGGGCCTGTCCACCAACCCGGTATATGCCATCCTGCCCGGGATACAGGCCGGGCAGGCCCCGATCGGTGCCGAGCGCGGTGCCGGTGATCCGGCCATCGGCCAGCAGATCACCCTCGGCGCCGGCATCCCCGGGCTGCCGGCAGGCACCTATACGCTGCTGCCGTCCAGCTATGCACTGCTGCCGGGTGCCTTCCGCGTGGAACGCAACGGCCTTGCCGGCAGTGCCACCGCGTTCGGCACTACCCAGGCCATGCGCAACGGCTCGTGGAGCACCTCGGCGCGGCAGAGCGTCGCCAACACCGGCAGCGGCGATACGCTGCCCACGCAGTGGGTGGTGACCGCCGCCGACACCCTGCGCACCTACTCGCAGTACAACGAAACCAGCTACGCCACCTTCGCGCTGCAGCAGGCCGCGCGCGAAGGGGCGCCGCGCCCGCTGCTGGAACGCGACGCCAAGGCGGTCAATTTCATGGTGACCAGCCCGGATGTGGCCGGCTCGCTGGAGCTGCCTTCGCTGCGGTTCAACGCCACGGTGCTGGATGCTCCCGCCACGGCGGGCACCGGTTCGGTCGCGCGTCTGTTCAATGCAACGAACTACGAAATACTCGCCGACGGCACGGAAGCGACCGAGGACTTCGCGGGTATTTCCATGCATGCCAGCGAGCTGAACCGGGTCGGCGCAGCGCGCCTGGAAATCGGCGGCCGCCTGCGCAGCACCTACGCCAATCCGGCCAACGGCTCGCTGCAGTCGGCCAACGTGATCAACATCGAAGGCGGCGGGTCCAGCAACAGCATCGTGATGCGTGCCGGTGCGCAGCTGGAGGCGGCGGAGGTCTTCCTGATGACCGGTCGCCAGGCGGGTGGCATCACCCTGGAACAGGGCGCGGGCATCAACACGCTGGGCCAGGGCGCCGCCGCCTATGACGCCGCGCAAGGTTACATCTATACGCCGGGTCGCTCTGCGCTGCTGGCCGTCTCCAACGGCCAGATCAACCTGCTGGCGCCGGAAGCGGTCGACGGCCAGGGCAACGGCGCCGGTGCGATCGAGATCGGCGCCTGCGCAGTGCTCAGCGGATGCGCGGGCACGACCCGTCTGTACTCCGAGGGCACCATCGCCACCGCCACCGACAACCGCTTCGTGCTGGGCGATGCGGTGCGCTACGGCACCCGTAACCTGGCGCTGGCCGTCGGTGGCATCAACGTCGGCAGTGCCGAGGCGATCGCCGACGCCACCGCGCGCGGCACGCTGCCGGCCGGCATGACGCTCAACCAGGACGTGCTCAGTCGGCTGCTGCTGGGCGACACCAGCGTCGGCGCGCCGGCACTGGAAGCGCTGTCGCTGACCGCACGCGAGTCGGTCAACTTTTACGGCGATGTATCGCTGTCCACCTACGATGCAGTCACCGGCAAATCGGCGTTGCAGCAGCTGGTGCTGGGGACGCCGGCCATCTACGGGTATGGCGATGCCGATGCCGTGGCCCGCATCCACACCGATACCCTGATCTGGAGCGGTGCACTTGCGCCGGCCGGCAGCATCGTCGCCGACGGCCCGGGCACCGGCCACGGCCAGCTGGTGGTGGATGCCCGCGACATCGTGTTCGGCTACGGCCCGCGTACCCAGCCGGATACCGTGCGCACGCAGGACCGTCTTGCGCTGGGCTTCGCCGGCGTGCACCTCAACGCCAGCGGCCGCGTGACCGCCAACCAGAAGGGCAGCCTGAGCATCTTCGAGACCCAGGGTGACTGGAATGCGGATACCCGCTCCTACGCCCGCAGTGGCGGCGAGCTGTTCATCAACACGCCGCTGCTGACCGGCGCAGCCGGGTCGGTCAACACGATCACCACCGGGGGCAACCTGCATGTCACCGGCAACGGCGCGCCCGTCGCGCCCGACAACGCGACCCTGGCCGCCGCGCTGGGCGCGGAGATCGCGCTGGGCAGCCGCGACGGCAGCCTGCTGCTGGACACCGCCGTGCTGCTGCCCAGCGGCAAGCTGCGCCTCGCGGCGCAGGGCGACGTGCGCCTCGCCGATGGCGCGCAGCTGGACCTCGCCGGCCGCCGCATCGCCTTCTTCGACACCGCCAAGTACAGCTGGGGCGGTGACGTGCTGATCGACAGCCGGCAGGGCGACGTGCAGCAGGACAGCGGCGCGAAGATCAGCCTGGCCGCGCAGAACAACCGCGCCGGCACGTTCACCGCACACGCCGCCGCAGGCACCCTCGATCTGGCCGGCCAGCTGCTGGGCAGCAGCAGTGGGCATTACGACGCCGGTGGCACCGAGGTGCCGTACAGCGCCGGGCGCATCGACCTGCACGGGCAGGGGATCAACGATTTCAGTGGGCTCAATTCGCGCTTGACCCGCGATGGCGTCACCGGCGGGCGCAGCTTCCGCATCGGCGAGGGTGATCTTGCGCTGGGCGACGAAGTGGTGGCGCGTGAGGTGAACATCGCGTTGGACAACGGTCAGCTGTGGGTCAACGGCACCGTCGATGCCAGTGGCGAACAGGCCGGCAGCATCCGTCTGGCCGCGCGCAATGGCGTCACCCTGGGCAGCGCGGCCGTGCTGGATGCCAGCGCGAGCGTACTGCGCCGCGACAGCTACGGGGCGGCGATCGACGCGCCCAACCGCGCCACCATCGAGATCGATTCGGGGCGTGGCACGTTGGCCATCGCCAGTGGCGCACGCATGGACCTGCGCGTGGCCGGCAGCAGCAGGAATGTCGGCACGGTGGCGCTGAACGCGCCGCGCGTGGGCGGCAACGACGTGGCGATCGCGGCCGGCGGCCCGATCAGCATCGACGGTGCGAAGACGATCCAGCTCAATGCCTTCATCACCGACAACAGCGCAGCGGCAGGCACGGAGGCCAGCACCAGCGGCGAAACCTACCAGGTCATCGACCAGGCGTACCTGGACCGCCTGCATGCGCAGAGCACCACCTTCATCGACGCCGCACTCGCCAACAGCGCACTGGTCGATCAGCGCCTGGCGGGCCTGCGCGCGTACGGCGATGCGTTCCACCTGCGCCCGGGCGTGGAGGTCGTGGCCGACCTGGCGGTGAATGCAGACGGCAATCTGCACGTGGATGGCGATCTGGATCTTTCGGCGCACCGTTACGCCAGCCTCAACCCCGGCAGCCAGCGCACCGGCGTGCGCGGCTCCGGTGAGGCCGGTGCGCTGGTGCTGCGCGCGCAGGGCGACCTGGAGGTGTTCGGCAGCATCAGCGATGGTTTCGATGGCAGTCGCCTGGGCACCACGTTCGACGACAACGGCTGGTACCTCACCGCCGGCCGCCAGCTGTTCGGCAGCGACGTGGTGGTTCCGCATGGCGGCCTGGTCACGCTCGCCGCCGGCACCGTGTTCAATTCGGGCAAGGTGCTCAACTACGACCTGCCCATCGGTGACATGCAGATGGCCGCCGGCACCCTGTTGCCCGCCGACGCCCGTCTCGCGCTGCCGCTGGCGCTGGCCAAGGGCACCGTGCTGGGCGCGGCCGTCCACGATGCCTCCGGTGCGCTGCTGTATGCGGCAGGCACGGTCCTGGCCGATGCGGTCACGGTGCCGCAGGGCGCGCGTCTGTCGGCCGGCCTGCGCCTGCCGCTGGCCGCCCGCATCGCGGCGATGACCTGGCCGGCCGGTGTGGCCCTGCCGGCGTCGCCACTCGGCAATCTGGTCACCCTGGCCGCTGACCTGGGCCTGGCCAAGGGCGCCTTCATTCCCAGCGACACCGAGGTCAAGCTGCCCGGCGACGCCACCACGGTGAACCTGCGACCGGTGGACGCCGATGGCAACCAGGGTCGCATCTGGGCACTGGCGCCGATGCTGGCGGCCGGGTCGCAATCGTGGGACGTCAGCCTGGTGGCGGGCGCCGATACAGCCGCCGCGGATCGCCTGACGGTGGATCCTGCCGGCACCGGCAGCCTGCGCCTGTCCGATCCGCATTACGGCCAGGGTGGCGCCGTGGTGGAGATTCCCGGGACCGGCTCGCCGGCCACCTACCTGTGGGGCGACACCGAAGCGTTCGAACGATTGGTCGTGGAATTCTACGGCGAGTACATCGTCAGCTTCGTCCCCACCACGGGCACTGCGTTCACCGAGGACCAGCTCAGCGAACTGATGATGTGGGGCTTCGTGTACAGCGGTCCGGAGAACCTCAACGAGTTCGGTTTCGACGGTGTGGCTGCCATCGACTCGCCAGAGGTTCCGCCGGACACCGAGTTCAGGACACTGCCCGGGCGCGAACAGTTGCCCAGCGTGGTGCGCACCGGTACCGGCGACCTGCGTCTGGTCTCCGGCAAGGACATCGCCACCACCTCGCTGTATGGCGTCTACACCGCCGGTACTCCGTCGGCTGCCTTGGCCGGCAACGGGCGCGACCCGTACAACCAGGCGCGCGCGCGCGTCGCACCCGGCAATGCCAATCCGCTCGGAAACAGCGTGCTGGGAGATGCCGGCGAGGTGTTCGAGCACCTTGTCGATGGCGGCAGCCAGAGCCTGTACCAGGCGTGGTATCCCGAAGCAGGTGGCAACCTGCTGCTGCGCGCCGGTGGCAACATCTCGGGCGACAGCATCGGGCGTCAGGGAGCGCTGACGCGTACGGAAACGCTGGGAATCGCCACACCGCGATTGAGCACCAGCGCATCGGTGGGCAACTGGCTGTGGCGACAGGGTACCGGCAGCGTGCAGACCGGTGCGGAAGGCCTGCCGACCGCATGGTGGATCAACTTCGGCACGTACGTTGCCGCGCCCGACACCGCGAACTACAACAACAACTTCGTCAACATGCCGCAGCTGGTCGGGTTCACCGGCTTCGGCACGCTCGGCGGTGGCAACCTGCTGCTGGAGGCGGGCGGCGATGCGGGCATGCTGCAAAGCCGCGGCGACCATGGCGCGGCGTACATCACCCGCAGCGCGGGCCTGAACCTGACCGTTGCCAGCACCGGCAGGGTCAGCGCCGATGGCGCGCTGGTACAGACCGGCGGCGGCGATCTGGACATCCGCATCGGCGGCGGCCTCAATGCCGACCCCTCGCTGCGCTCGTTCACCGGCAGCAATGCCGCGCCGGTGGCCAACGAGATCACCGTCAACGACGCGCAGCGACTGGATATCAACGGCAGCTTCACCAACCTGCGCGGTGCACTGCGGTTGGAAGCCGGTTCGGTGGGCGGCGTGGAACTGCGCTACGGCAAACGCCAGGACGCCAAGGAGTCGCGTCCCTACGACGTGTACACCGCAACGGCCGCCACCGCAGCCGGTGGGCCGGTGCTGGTGCTCGGCGATGCCGGCGCCCGTCTGGATGCGCGTGGCGACCTGGTGCTGGGTACCGTCTCGGATCCGGGGCGGGTCGCCCAGTTCAACAATGGCACCCCCTTCAGCGTGGGCGGCAACGCTTACCAGGACGGCGGCTGGAGCTGGTTCTCGCTGTGGACCCCCTCCACCGCGGTGGACCTGATGGCCGCCGGCGGCAACCTGACGCCGTCGCTGGCGATGCAGGACCGCAACGCTGGCACCGACGCCCGGGCGACCGACGGCAATCACGTGTATCCCTCGGTCCTGCGCGCGGTGGCTGCCAGCGGCAGCATCTACTACGGTCGCGCCCGCACGGCCCCGACCGCCGGCACCAACAACGAGGACTTCGTGGCGGGCGTGGTACTGGCGCCGTCGCCGGTGAACGGGCAGTTCGACGCACAGGGCACCGGTCAACTGGAACTGCTCGCGGCCGGCTCGATCTATGCCAACGGCACCGGCTTCGGCACCTCCGGCGCAGACCCGACCGCGTTGCCCAATCCCTGGAATCCCGGGTTCGTCGGGCTGGGGCAGGAGATGTGGTACGGGCGTCAATACCTGCACAACGTCAGTACCGGCGCCCTGGCGCCCAGCGTGCTGATCTCAGGCGGCCGCGCCAACGGCTCCCTGCAGCTCTATCCGCTGTTCTCCTTCACTTCGCCGACCGCGTCCGGTTACGTGCACGTGGGCCAGACGCCTTCGCGCTACTACGCGCTCCACGGCGACCTGGTCGGGCTGCGCAGCGGCAGCGTGGTCGATACCCAGTACGGCGTCTTCAACAACGGTGTCACCACCAATATCACCAACACCTGGTACGACGGTGGTGGTGCCGTCGCCATCCGTGCCGGCCGGGACATCGTCAACTCGGGCACTCCGCTGGGTGCCTTCGACAACGTCGGCACGGTGTTTGGCAATGCCGATGGTGCGCTGGGCTGGATGGGCACCATCAACCGCGGCGATCCTGCCGCCGAGCCCCGGCCCACGGCGATCGCCAGCGGTACCGCACGCGGCAACCTGATCGTGCACACCAGTGCCGACGACGTGTCGGTCGTGCAGGCGGGGCGCGACATCCGCTTCAGCACGTTCTACGTCGCCGGCCCCGGGTTGCTCGACATCAGCGCCGGGCGCGACGTGTACATGGCCGACAAGGGCGAACTGCGCAGCCTGGGACCGGTCACCGGCGCCACGCCCGGCGACCGCAGCAGCGGCGCCAGCATCGCGGTGGCGGCCGGTCTTGGCGAACACGGCGCGGATTGGAACGCCTTCGCCGCGCGCTATCTGGATGCGGCCAACCTCGCCGATCCCGGCCGCGCGCTGGGCGATCAGGACGGCAAGGTCGTCCGTGTCTACGGCGGCGCGGTGTCGCTGGCGCAATGGCTGCAGGCGCAGTTCGGCTACGGCGGCGATGAGGCCGGTGCCGCCGCGTTCCTGGCACAACAGCAGCAGGCCCTGGACCAGGCGCACGCCACGGCGGTGGCCAGCGGCGGCACGGCCGCCAGCCGCGACCTCGCCCGGGAGTTCAAGCTGGAGAGCCAACTGCACCTGGTCAATTGGCTGACCGGCCGCTTCGGAGGCGCCAACGGACGCGGCCTGCACTTCGACGCCGCCAGCATGGACGCGCAGGCTTTCTTCGCCGCGCTGCCCGCCGAGCAGCAGAGCGCCTTCCTGCGCAACGTGTACTACGCGGAGCTGAAGGCCGCCGGCCGTGAGTACACCGCCGTCGACGGACCGCGCGAAGGCAGCTATCTGCGTGGCCGCGAGGCGATCGCCACGCTGCTGCCGACCAAGGATGCCAAGGGGGGCGAGATCGCCTACCAGGGCGACCTGACCATGTTCAGCAGTGCGCTGTACTACGAGGGCGTGCTCGAATCGGCGGCGGGCCGCCGCCCGAAACCGGGTCAGACCTACCTGAGCGAAGCGGACTGGATTGCCGCCGGTCGCCCCACCACCGGGGTGCGCTATTACCGTGTCAACGACGCCGGTATCCACACCGATTTCGGCGGCGACATCCATCTGCTGGTGCCCGGCGGTCGCACCCTGGTGGGCGTGGATGGTGGCTTCCTGCCGGGGGCCGGTTCCGGTGTGCTCACCCAGGGCGAGGGTGACATCAACATCTACTCGCGCGGCAGCCTGCTGCTCGGGCAGAGCCGCATCTTCACCACTTTCGGCGGCAACATCCTGGCGTGGTCGGCCGAGGGCGACATCAATGCCGGCCGCGGCAGCAAGACCACGGTGGTCTACACCCCGCAGCGCCGCGTCTACGACACCGTCGGCAACGTCGCGCTGTCGCCGAACACCCCCAATACCGGTGCGGGCATCGCCACGCTCAACCCGATCGCGGAGATTCCGCCGGGTGACATCGACTTGATCGCGCCGCTGGGCACCATCGATGCAGGCGAGGCCGGCATCCGCGTCTCGGGCAACGTCAACCTGGCCGCGCTGCAGGTGCTCAATGCCGACAACATCCAGGTACAGGGCAAGGCAGTGGGCATTCCGGTGGTCGCGGCGGTCAACGTCAGTGCGCTGACCTCGGCCAGCGCGGCGGCGAACACCGCAGTGCAGGCCGCGCAGGAGATGGTCAAGCGCCAGACGCAGCAGACCCGCCCCTCCACCATCAGCGTGCAGGTGCTGGGCTTCGGCAGCGAAACCAGCAGCGTGGCACCGCCGAAGCACGAGGACCGCTACGACCCGGACAGCGTGGTGCAGGTGGTCGGCATGGGCGAGCTGAGCATCGAGCAGCGCGCCCGTCTCGACGCTGCGACGACGAAGCGACAGTGATGACGACGTCTTTCCTGCCTCTGGCCAGCGCGCGTGGCCAACGCCATGCGCGCGCACGCAACTGCCTTGCCGGTGCAACGGCGCTGTTACCGCCGTTGCGCACGCTCACCTCCTGCGCATCTGAATCCCTTTCCGCATTGAGAAGCCACTGATGTCTTCAATCTCCCCGGCGCTGGCACGGGCATCCCTGCCACTGGGCCTGCTCTGCGCGATCTCGCTGGCCAACGCGCAGACCGCGCATGCCGACGCCGATGCCGTCGCTGCCCCGATGGCGGCCGCGGCGGCCCCGGCTGGCCCGGCTGCCCGCGTCAACATCAACGAGTACCTGGTGCGCGGCAACACCGTGCTCGGCGCGCGCGACATCGAGCAGGCGGTCTCCCCGCATCTCGGCCCGGACCGCACCCTGCAGGATGTCGAAGCGGCGCGCGTGGCGCTGCAGTCGGCCTACCAGGGCAAGGGCTACCAGTCTGTGTATGTGGATCTGCCCGAGCAGCAGGTCAGCGGCGGCGTGGTGATCCTGCAGGTCACCGAGACCCGCATCGGCCAGGTCAAGGTGGTCGGCGCCGAGCACAACGATCCCGCACGCCTGGCCGAGCGCGTGCCGGCACTGCAGGCGGGCGCCGTGCCGGACTTCGAACGCGCGCAGGCGCAGCTGACCGAACTCAACCGTGGCGGCAAGCGCCAGGTGGTGCCGCTGGTCAAGCCCGGCGCCGCCGAGGGCACGATGGATGTGGAGCTCAAGGTCGATGACACGTCGCCCTGGCGCTACAGCGCCACGCTCAACAACGACCACAGCGTGGACACCGAGCCACTGCGCAGCATCCTCACGGTCGGCCACGACAACCTCTGGCAGCGCGAGCACACCGCCTCGCTGACGTTCTTCGCCGCGCCGCAGGACCTGGACCAGGCCAACGTGTGGTCCGGTGCCTACGGTCTGCCGCTGGGCAGCCCGGACTGGATGCTGGATTTCTCCGGCTACCGCTCCGACAGCAACGTGGTGTCCACCGGCCAGACCAATGTCACCGGCAAGGGCCACGCGGTCGGCGTCAAGCTCAGCCACACCTTCCCGATGACGGGCGCCTGGTGGCACCAGCTCTCGGCCGGTGTCGACTTCAAGGACCTGGACGAATCGGTCGCGATGGTCGGCCAGGCCTCGGATTTCGCCCCGCTCAAGTACGCGCCGGTGACCGTGGCCTACAGCGGCTTCCGCCAGGGTACCAGGCACCAGCTCAACGTCGGCGTGCAGGCGGTGTTCGGTGCGCGCAGCCTGTTCGGTTACGGCAGTACCGATGACGAGTTCGACTGGAAGCGCGCCTACGCCGATCCCAGCTTCTTCGCGCTCAAGCTGGAACTGAGCGACACCTACACGCTGGAGAGTGGTGCGCAGTGGTTCGCGCGGCTGTCGGCGCAGATGACCGACCAGCCGCTGGTCTCCGGCGAGCAGTTCGCCGCCGGCGGCATGTTCACCACCCGTGGCTACCGCTCGGCCGAAGGCATCGGCGATTACGGCGCGCTGGCCACGCTGGAATGGCGCACACGCCCGCTCGGCTTGTGGGGCCTGCAGGACTGGCGCTTCTACGGCTTCCTCGACGGTGCCTGGCTGGGCCTGCGCCGGCCGCTGCCCGAGCAGGCCGTCAGCGCCGCGATGAGCGCGGTCGGCGTGGGCAGCCGCCTGCGCATCGGCGAGCACTACAACCTCCGCTTCGACTACGGCCGGACGCTGCACGACGGCCCGACCACGACCAAAGATGCCAACCGCCTGCACCTGAGCGTCGGCGCCAGCTACTGAGCCTGACTTTCCCAAGCATTTTCCGGAGATACCGTCCATGCAACGCCTTCTTGCCCTGTTGTTGTTCTGCCTGAGCATGTCCACGCTCAGCGTCGCCCACGCCGAGACCGCGTGGTGGCAGGCCGACTGGAAGTACCGCAAGCCGATCACGCTCGATGCCAGCCCCAACGGGGCCGCGCTGGGCGGCAATCTCGGCCGTACGCCCGTGCTGATCCGCCTGCACACCGGCAACTTCGCCTTCGACGGCGTCGCCGAAGGCGGCAACGACCTGCGCTTCGTCGGGGCCGACGGCCACACCGTGCTCAACCACCAGGTCGAGCAATACGACGCGGCGCTGGGCATGGCCCTGATCTGGGTCGACGTGCCCACGCTCAGCGGCACCGCGGCGCAGACGATCTGGATGTACTACGGCAACGCCGGCGCACCGGCGGCGGCCAACGGCCAACGCGTGTTCGATCCGGACTACAGCGCGGTCTACCACTTCGCCGACAGCGGCACCGAGGCACGCGACACCACGGCGTACGTCAATACGCTCACCGGTGAGTTCAAGCCCGCCGACGGCGCGATCATCGGCCGCGGTGCACAGCTGGCCGGCGCGCCGCTGCACCTGCCGGGTGCGCCGTCGCTGGCGGTGGCGGCCAACGGCGCGATGACCGTCTCGGCCTGGATCAAACCGGACCAACTCGGCCCGGACCAGGCGATCTATGCGCGCCGCGAAGGCGGCAACGTCTTCCTCGTCGGCCTCGACAACGGCGTGCCCTACGTGCGCGTCAACGACCAGCGCAGCCAGCCGATCCCGGCACTGGTGGCCGGACAGTGGGCACACGTGGCGGTGACCAGCACCGAGAATGCGGTGATCCTGTATGTCGCCGGCCGCGAAGCGGTGCGTCTGGCCACCGGCCTGCCGGCGTTCACCGGTGAGGCCCTGCTCGGTGGCGACGCCCTTGCCACGGGTGCGGCGGGCGAGGCGGCCGCCCTTCCGGCCGCGCAGCCGTTCCTGGGCGTGATCGATGAAGTGCGCGTGTCCAAGGTGGCCCGCCCGGCCACCGCGCTGCTGGCCGATGCCACCGCGCAGGGGGCCGAATCGCGCCTGATCGCCTTCGGCGAAGACGAGCAGTCGGCCGGCGTGAGCCACTTCGGTTTCATCCTCAAGGCGATGCCGGTCGATGCCTGGGTGGTGGTGATCGTGCTGGGCCTGATGCTGCTCCTGTCCTGGACGATCATGATCGCCAAGAGCCGCTACTTCGGCACCGTGGCCAAGGCCAACGAGGCCTTCACCCTCCAGTACAAGAAGGTCACCGGTGCACCGGTCGCGTCGCTGCAGGCACTGGAACGCACCGGCAGCCTGGCTCCGCAGATCCGCGACAACTCCACGCTGTGGCGGCTGTACCGCATCGCCATGGAAGAAATGGACGGGCGCGGCTCGCACCACCATGGCCTTACCGCCGCGGCGATCACCTCGATCCGCGCCTCGATGGATGCCGAAGTCACGCGCGAGACCGAGCGCATGTCTAAGCGCATGAACTGGCTGTCCACCACGATCGAAGGCGCGCCGTACATTGGCCTGTTCGGCACCGTGATCGGCATCATGCTGGTGTTCGCGGTGGCGGCGATGGCCGGCGCGGTGGACATCAACTCGGTGGCGCCGGGTATGGCGGCGGCGCTGCTGTGTACGGCGGCCGGTCTGGGCGTCGCGATCCCGGCCCTGTTTGGCTACAACTGGCTGGCCTCGCGCGCTGAAGCGATCGCGGCGGACATGTCGGTGTTCGTCGACGAGTTCACCGCGCGCCTGGCCGAAGAGTTCGACCGCACCGCACCGGCCGCAGCAGCGCGCCCGGCACTGGCCTGAGGAGACCACCATGGCCAGGGCAAAGCGGTTCGGCATCAAGAAACGCGAGAAAGGCATCAACGTCACCCCGTTCGTGGACGTGCTGCTGGTGGTGCTGGTGATCTTCATCCTCACCAGCAACGCCACCATTCCCGGGATCGAGGTCAACCTGCCGAAGGCCAGTTCCAGCATGGCGCTGGAGAAGCCCAAGACCAAGGCGATCACGGTCGACAACGCCGGCCAGATCTTCCTGGACGCCTACCCGGTCAGCCTGGCCGAGCTGGAGGATCGCCTGCGCACGGAGAAGGCACTGAATCCGGATATCCCGGTGATCGTGCGCGGCGATGCGCAGGTGCAGTACGCGCGCGTGGTCGAAGTGCTCGACCTGCTGCGGAAGATCGAGCTGACCCAGGTCGGCCTGGTCACCGGCAAAGTGCAGGGGTGAGGGCGTGACTTCCCTCCACTCCCGCAGCGGTGACAGCGTGCCCGCGTGGCGCCGCTGGTGGCCCGTGGCGGCGTTGATCGTCGGCCTGGCGGCCGTGGCGTTGCTGCTCTGGTACCTGCTGTTCAAGGACACCGCCAGTACGCGCCGGCCCGTGGCCGAGATCCCGATGGTGATGTTGCCGCCACCACCGCCGCCGCCCCCACCGGAGCCCGAGCCCGATCCGGAGGTGACCCCTGAAGAGGTCATGCCCGAGCCCGAGTCGCTGGACGAGGTGCCCAAGCCCACCGAAGAAGCGCCGACACCCGACACCGCCGACCCGGTGACGATGGATGCCGACGCGCAGGCCGGCGGCGACAGCTTCGGCATCCAGTCCGGCTCGGGCGGCGGGCGCAGCGGTACCGGTGCCGGCGGCGCCGGCAATGCGAGCTACGGCCGTTACCTGGGCTACGTGCTGCAACAGGCCGTGGCGCGCGACGCCAAGGTGCAGCGCCTGGCCTTCCAGCTGACCGTCAACGTCTGGCTGGACGAGGCCGGGCAGGTGACCCGCGTCGAGCTCGCGCGCGGCAGCGGCAACACCGAAGCCGATGAAGCGGTGCTGCAGGCGATCCGCGCGATCGGCCGCATCGACGAGCGGCCGCCGGCGTCGTTGAGCTTCCCCGCGCGCGTGCTGGTGCAGGGCCGTCGCCCGGCCGGATGAGCTGCGCTGTCTTTCTTCTTCCCTGATCTTTCCTTTCTGCGAGCAAGCCGATGACCTGTTCAACCCTCCACTCCGCGCTGCTGGGACTGCGCAGCACCGCCATCGCCACCGGTGTCGCCCTGGTCCTGGCCAGTGGCGGCGCCCACGCCCAGGCAGCGGGCGGCGAGAGCACCATGATCAAGCTGATCCGCGGCCTGATGGACAGCGGCGCGCTCAAGCCCGAGGCCGGCCAGGCGCTGTTGCTGGAGGCGCAGCGCGAATCGGCCGCAGCCCCCGCAGCGCCGGCGTCCACCGCGATTGCCGCGCAGCCCGGCGACGTGCGCGTGCCCTACATCCCGCAGACCGTGCGCGATGAGATCCGCGAAGAAGTCAAGGCCAGCGTCATGGCCGAGGCCAAGGCCGAGCGTTGGGCGGCGCCTGACCAGGTGCCCGAGTGGACCCAGCGCCTGCGCGTGCAGGGTGACGTGCGCGTGCGCAACGAGAGCCGCCTGTATTCCGAGCGCAACAGCGACATCGAAGTGGACTGGGCGCGGATCAACGCCGGCAACGGATACGACGTCAACGGCAACACCAACCTGGATCTGCCGCCGCTGCGCAACACTCGCCAGGACCGCAACAATTCCTGGCGGATCCGCGCACGCCTGGGCGTGATCGCCGAGCTGGGTGAGCACACCCGTGCCGGCGTGCGCCTGGCGACCGGCAACGACAACGGCCCGGTGTCCTCCACCCAGACGCTGGGCGGTGGCCTGGCCAAGAAAGACGCCTGGCTCGACCAGGCATGGCTGTCGTGGTCGCCGGTGGTGGGCCTGGACATCCTCGGTGGCCGCTTCGGCAACCCGTACTGGTCCACCGACACGCTGTTCTCCAACGACCTCAACTTCGACGGCCTGGCGTTCAAGTACGCGCAGCCGATCGGCGATGACGGCCTGTCCTTGTTCGCCACGCTGGGCCTGACACCGTTGGAGTACTCCTCCGACAGCTTCCCGAACACCAGCCAGGACAAGACGAAGAGCGAGAACAAGTGGCTCAACGGCGTGCAGGTCGGTGCCGAGTGGCAGTTCGGCGATGCGCAGAAACTGCGCGCCGCGGTGGGTTACTACGATTTCCGCAATACCGCCGGCGAGTACTCGCAGCCGTGCGCGCTGTATGCCGGCGCGGACTTCTGCAGCAGCGACTGGTCGCGCCCTGCGTTCATGCAGAAGGGCAACACGCTGATGCTGCTGCGGAACATCGCGCTCAATCCGCTCGACCCGGCCAACACCCCGATGCCGCAGTACGTCGGCCTGGCCTCGGAGTTCGAACTGCTCGACCTCAACCTGGCCTGGGAAACGCCGCTGTTCGCGGGCAATGCCCTGCGCCTGGAAGGGCACGCGATCAAGAACCTGGCCTACGATCCCAACCGCATGTGGGAACGCGCGCAGGGCGGCATCGTCACCAACCTGGGCACTGCCGCCAACGGCGTGGCCGGGCCGCAGGACATCCAGAGCGGCGACATGGCGTACATGGCGCAGGCGACCTTCGGGCAGCTGGCGATGAAGCAGACCGGCGACTGGAACCTGGCGCTCGGCTACAAGCGCCTGGAAGGCGATGCGCTGCCCGATGCCTACAACGATTCCAACTTCCACCTCGGTGGCACCAATGCCAAGGGCTACTACCTGAGCGGCTCCTACATGTTCGACAGGAACGTGTGGCTGACCGGGCGCTGGATGGCCGCCAAGGAGGTCACCGGCGCCCCGTTGTCGATCGACGTCTTCCAGCTGGAAGTCAACGCAGGCTTCTGACCGACGCAACGCCTGTCTCCGGGAGGCGGCGTGCCGCCTCCCTTGCTGCCCCACATTGGATTTTCATCATGAACACCGACACTTCCCTTGCGCCGGATACCGGCGACGACGTCGATGCCGATGCCGATGCCGATGCCGTCTCGGCAGCGGCCGACAGCATCACGCCGCCGGCCAGCTGGCCCATGCTCTACCGCCGCCCGGTCGTGCTGTCGTCGCAGCTTCATGCCCACTGGCGCGTGCGCCAGACCGGCGCCGCGTTCGCCGCCGGCAGTCACTCGATTCCAGTGATGATCGGGGAATTCGCCGCGGCCTCGCGTGCGTATCCGCTGGTCTTCGCCGGTCCCGATCATCTGCCGATCGCCGTGCTCGGCCTGGAGGCGGAGCAGAACCGCTTCGTCATCGCCGACCAGTGGCAGGCCGGCGCCTACATTCCCGCGTACGTGCGGCGCTACCCGTTCGTATTCGCGCGCACCACCGATCCGGACGGCTACGTGCTGGCCATCGATGCCGATGCGGACATGATCGTGCAGGAGGGTGAGGAAGGGCAGCCGCTGTTCGAGGGCGACCAGCCTTCGGCGATGACGCGTCATGCCCTGCAGTTCTGCGAAGCCTTCACCCGCGAAGACATCGCCACCCGCGCCTTCAGTGCCGCACTGGCCGAGGCCGGCGTGCTGATCGAGCGCCAGGCTGACGTGGTGCTGGCCGATGGCCGCCGTCACAGCCTGCAGGGCTTCCATGTCGTCGATCCCGCGCGCCTGGATGCGCTGCCGGATACCACCCTCGTGCACTGGCATCGCCAGGGCTGGCTGGCGCCGGTGTATTTCCACCTGGCTTCGCTGGGTCGCTTCGCCGACCTCGCCACAGGCTGACCTGTTCTACCGGGGCGCCGTGCAGGTGCCGTCACTCCAGGCCGGTGGGAAGACCAGCCCTTCGAGTGGCGTCATCTGTTCGGCACCCGATCCGGTGCGTTCGCGCGCGGCAGCCGGCACGGCACTCCGTCCGAGCGCACAAAGGCGCGCCGCAGCGGAAACACCTGCAAGGGAAGATGGCGAGGATGGTGCGCCCGGAGGGATTCGAACCCCCGACCAATGGCTTCGGAAGCCACTACTCTATCCGGCTGAGCTACGAGCGCGTTGTGTCCTGCGTCCCGCCGGGCCGCCTGATGGGGCCACGGACCGCCAAAGCGGCGCGGGAGGAGCATTCTATCCGTAAACGCCGCGCAGGTCTGCCCCCCGCACCGATGGGCCGGGCGACGGCGCGCCCGGCCAGCCCAGGCGGTATCCTTTACCGATGGCTTACGAACGTTTTGAGGCGCCCGAGGCGGCGCCCCCGTCGCGCTGGCGGCACTACTGGAAGTTGATGCGCGCCGACCGTCCGATCGGCACCCTGCTGCTGCTCTGGCCCACCTGGTGGGCGCTGTGGCTGGCCTCCGGCGGGCTGCCGCCGCTGTGGACGCTGTTCGTGTTCACCGCGGGCGTCTGGCTGACCCGCTCGGCCGGCTGCGTGATCAATGATTACGCCGACCGCTGGCTGGACCCGCACGTCAAGCGCACCAAGGACCGCCCGCTGGCCAGCGGCGCCGTCTCCGGCCGCGAGGCGCTGGCCCTGTTCGCCGGGCTGATGATCGTCGCCTTCGCCCTGGTGCTGACCCTGAACTGGCTCACCATCGGCATGAGCTTCATCGGCGTGTTCCTGGCCGCCAGCTACCCCTACCTCAAGCGCTACACCCACCTGCCGCAGGTCTACCTGGGCATGGCCTTCGGCTGGGGCATCCCGATGGCGTTCGCCGCAGTGCAGGGCGAGGTGCCGGTGATCGGCTGGCTGCTGTACGGCGCCAACATCCTGTGGTCGACCGCGTATGACACCTGGTACGCCATGGTCGACCGCGATGACGACCTGAAGATGGGCTCGCATTCCACCGCGATCCTGTTCGGGGATCTGGACCTGGTGATCCAGGGCATTCTCTACGCACTGTTCCTGGGCACGATGGCGCTGGTCGGCCTGCGCGCCGGGCTGGGGTTCTACTACGGCATCGGCGTCGGTGTTGCTGCAGGGTTGATCGCCTACGAGTTCTGGATCGCCCGCAAGCGCGAGCGCGACCCGTGCTTCAAGGCCTTCCTGCACAACAACTGGGTCGGTGCGGCGCTGTTCGCCGGCATCGCGGTGTCGCTGGCGGTGCGCTGAGGTGGCCACCCGACCAACGGTCGGGTGCTACCGGTAACGCGCACTACGACCATTAGGCGACTGACAGCGCCGTTCGCAACGCCCAGAATCCCTCCCATTGAATGATCGGGGAGGGCGGGACGATGAACACGTCGACGGTGGTACAGGACGGCTGGATGGCGCGCGCGGCACTGCGCTCGGCGGCCTGGGCGGAAAAGTGGTTCCCCGATGCCTACGTGTTCGCGGTGCTCGGCGTGGTCATCGTCGCCGCCGCCGCGATGGGCTTCGGCGCGACCCCGCAGGCTACCGCCACCGCCTTCGGCGAGGGCTTCTGGAGCCTGATCCCCTTCACCATGCAGATGGCCTTCGTGGTCATCGGTGGCTATGCGGTCGCTACTGCGCCGATCGTGGCGCGCTTCATCAATCTGCTGGCCCGCGTCCCCAAGACCGGCCGTGGCGCGGTGGTCTACGTCGGGCTGATCAGCATGCTCGCCTCGCTGCTCAGCTGGGGCTTCTCGCTGGTGTTCGGCGGCCTGCTGGTGCGCGCGCTGGCGCGTCGCGAAGCGCTCAACATGGATTACCGCGCCGCCGGTGCCTCGGCGTATCTCGGCCTTGGCGCCGTCTGGGCGATGGGCCTGAGCTCCTCGGCCGCCCAGCTGCAGGCCAACCCGGCGAGCATGCCGCCCGGCCTGGTCGAGATCACCGGCGTGCTGCCCTTCACCGAAACCATCTTCCTGTGGCAGTCGATCGCGCTGACGTCCGCGCTGATCCTGGTCTCGCTGCTGATCGCCTGGCTGACCGCGCCCGGTGCTGCCACCGCGCGCACCGCCAAGGACTTCGAAGGCGCCGCCCGCGCCGAGGCCGAGCCGCTGCAGCCGCGCACCCGCCCCGGCGAGTGGCTGGAGTACAGCCCGCTGCTGACCGTGCTGCTCTCGCTGCTCGCGTTCGGCTGGCTGTTCGGCGAGTTCGCGAGCAAACCGGTGGTCACCGCCATCGCCAACCTCAACACCTACAATTTCCTGTTCATCTCGCTCGGCCTGCTGCTGCACTGGCGCCCGCGCAGCTTCCTCAACGCCGTGGCCAAGGCGGTACCGAGCACCACCGGCGTGCTGATCCAGTTCCCGCTGTATGGCGGCATCGCGATGATCCTCACCCACGCCACCGGCAGTGGCGATGAGACCCTCGCGCATCGCCTGTCCACGCTGTTCGTGCATATCGCCACCACCGACACCTTCGCGCTGGTGATGGGCGTGTACTCGGCCGTACTCGGTTTCTTCGTGCCCTCCGGCGGCGGCAAGTGGATCATCGAAGCGCCGTACGTGATGCAGGCGGCCAACGAACTGCAGGCCCACCTGGGCTGGGCGGTGCAGGTCTACAACGCCGCCGAGGCGCTGCCGAACCTGATCAACCCGTTCTGGATGCTGCCGCTGCTGGGCGTGCTCGGCCTGAAGGCGCGCGACATCGTCGGCTTCACCTTCATCCAGTTGCTGGTGCACATCCCGCTCGTGCTCGGCCTGCTGTGGCTGCTGGGCATGACGCTGACCTACGTGCCGCCGGTGATGCCGTGATCGTCATCTGCGCGTCATCCGTACGGGGCGGTGCCGGGATGGCCTGTTCAGTCGCACGGCAAGCCGGTTGGCGGGTAGCGGCATAAGGGAATTCGAACCGTTCATATGCAGGCCAACGCCTACTGCGACATGGGCTCCTGCACGGCACGAAACGTCGGAACGGACGCGTTGACGTTTCCGTATGCAAACCCGCACACGTCGTTAACCTGCCGCTGCAGAGGATGGCCCCGACCGCGACATTCCGTTTGCGGCAACCGGAGAATCGAGATGGCTCAGCAGAACCAGCAGAACCCGAATCAGCGCGGTGAGCAGCAGGAACGCGGTCGCGATCAGCAGCAGCAACAGCAGCAGGAACAGCAGCAGCGCAACCAGAACCAGCAGCAGGGCGGCCAGCAGGACGAGGAAGAGTGAGCCCAGCCGGCTGTTGTGTGAACTGAAGCCCCGCTCCGGCGGGGCTTCGTTCGTCCGGGCCTGCTCAGGCAGAGCGCAGGTGCCAGCCCAGTGCGCCGTCTTCGACAACCGCGCCAGGCACCACGTCATGCAGCACGACGCGGATGCCGCGCGCATTCGGCAGCACTTTCTGCTCGGGGAACCAGCGGCGCGTGGCATCGACCACGATCAACAGGCCTTCATCATCGCCGAGCGGTGCGAAGTGCGGCGTCGGCTGTGACAACGGCGCCAGCCCGAAGGCGTTCTGTGCTTTTGCCTGCACCTCGCCCACGTGTTCAGCGGGCAGGCCGACCTCGCTGATGCAGGTCATCTCGCTGCCATGGAACTCGCCCTGGCGCTCGCCGGCAGGCAAGCGCCGACGCGCGATCAACTCCAGGATCAGGCCGTCCGGCCCGGTGAAATAGATCGACTCCGAATCCCAGCGGCCATCGAAGGTGAAGTGGTCATGGCCCTTCAGATCGCGCTGCAGGGTGGCGCGTGCTTTCAGCCAGTCGGTGACCGCTTCGAATCGATTGGCCGGGACGTTGAACGCCAGGTGCACACCGCCGACCGGATTCGATCCTGCGGGTTGCAGCTGCAGGGTGCTCCAGCCGATGCGCACGGCCGAGCCCTCGACCGGCAGCTGAAGTTCATCGCGGAAGTACGCCACGGTGGCGGCGACATCGGACACGGGAAGGTCGATCTGATGGATACGCATGATGATGGATGTCTCACGTAGATACATCGACATTCTGCCGCAGATGCGTGTGCTTCGGCGATGAACGCGATGAAACATGCACCGGCTGCGAAGGCCCATCACCGGGCATTGCCGATGCGTTTGCTACAACACGCTGTAGAAGCCGGGACGCACCACCGGCGCATCACACACCGCTATCAGAGGAGTACTCCCGCGATGGGCATGCTGGTCGATGGAACATGGCAGGAAGGCACCGCGGGTGCCGCTGACAAGGACGGTCATTTCAAACGCGAGGAATCGACCTTCCGCGATTGGTTGAGCGGCGACGGCAGTGCTGGCCCGAATGGCGAGCCTGGTGTTAAAGCGGCGCCTGGGCGGTTCCGCCTGTATGTGAGTCTCGCCTGCCCGTGGGCCCATCGCACCCTGATCGTGCGCGCGCTGAAGGGTCTGGAAGATCTGGTGCCGGTGTCGGTGGTCAACTGGCACATGGGTGATCAGGGCTGGACGTTTGAGCCCGGCCCGCAGGTGACGCCGGAGCCCGAACGCGGTGCGCGCTATCTACATGAACTGTACGCGGCCGCCAAGCCGGGAATGACCGGCAAGGTGACCGTGCCGGTGCTGTGGGATCGCGAGCGCGGGACGATCGTCAGCAATGAATCGGCGGACCTCATCCGGATGTTCAACACCGCGTATGACGGGCTGGGTGCCAAGGCCGGTGATTTCTATCCGGTGGCGCTGCGTGCTGAAATCGATGCGATCAACAAACGGGTCTATGCGACCGTCAACAACGGTGTGTACCAGGCGGGCTTTGCGTCAACGCAGAAGGCCTATGAAGAGGCTGTTGGTCCGTTGTTCGATTCACTCAGCTGGTTGGACGAGCGCCTTCAGCAACGCGAGTGGCTGGTGGGCGATGCCATGACCGAAGCTGATATCCGCCTGTTCACCACCTTGATCCGCTTCGATGCGGTGTACTACGTGCACTTCAAGTGCAACGTGCGGCGCATTGCAGACTTCCCTGGCCTGCATGCGTTCGTGGCGCGGATGATGGCGATTCCCGAGGTGGCGGATACGGTGAACTTTGAGCACATCAAGCACCACTATTACGGGAGTCATCGGCACCTCAATCCGTCGGGGGTCGTGCCGGTGGGGCCGGAGTGCACATACTGAGCCAGCATTCCGGGCATCACGGCGTCTGGCCTCACGCGCTACCACCCCGATCCAACTGCCGATACCCGATCGCCTCCGCCACATGCGCGGTCGCGATGTCCTCCGCATGACCCAGATCCGCCACCGTGCGCGCCACCCGCAGGATGCGATGCATCGAGCGCGCTGACAGCTGCAACTGCTCCACGGCATCCTCCAGCAGCTGCTGATCCTCCCGCGACAACCGGCAATGCTCGCTCAGCTCGAACGGCAACAGCTGTGCATTGGCTTTCCCACTGCGCACCAGCTGCACCTCCCGCGCGGCCACCACACGGGCACGAACACTCGCGCTGTCCTCGCCCAGCGGCGCGTCATCCCGCAGCTCGCGCGGGTCCAGCCGCGGCACTTCCACATGCAGGTCGATGCGGTCCATCAGCGGCCCGGAAACGCGCCCCCGGTAACGACGGATCACCTCCTCGGCGCAGAGACAGCGTCCACTGCGATCTCCCGCCCAGCCACACGGGCACGGATTCATGGCCGCAACGAGCTGGAACCGGGCGGGAAAGCGCTCGGTGCGGGCCGCGCGGCTGACCACGGCAACACCCGATTCGATCGGCTCGCGCATGACTTCCAATGCATGCCGGCTCCACTCCGGGAGTTCGTCGAGGAACAGCACGCCGTTGTGCGCCAGCGAAATCTCCCCAGGCCGGGGATGCGAGCCGCCGCCGATCAGCGCCACCGCGCTGGCGGTGTGGTGCGGCGCTCTATACGGCCGTTGCCGCCATCGCCCGGCATCAATGCCCTGGCCACTGCACGAGGCGATGGTCGCCGCTTCCAGGGCCTCCAGCTCGCTGGCGGCGGGCAGGATGCCGGGCAGGCGGGAGGCCAGCAGCGTCTTGCCGCAGCCGGGGGTGCCGAGCAGCAACAGGTGATGCCCGCCGGCCGCCGCGACCTCCAGCGCCCGGCGCGCCTGCAGCTGGCCGCGTACGTCGCGGAGGTCGGGAATGCTGACCGGCAGCGCGGCGGCCGCCACGGCGGGGGGCAGCGTACCGCTCTCAAGGGCGCTGCAGACTTCCAACAGGGTGCGGGCGACGCGTACGTCGGCGTGCTGGGCCAGCGCGGCTTCCTCGCTGTTGGCGGCGGCCACGATCAGGCTGCGGCCGTCCCGGGCGGCGGCAATGGCAGCAGGCAGGACGCCGTCGACCCCGCGCAGTTCACCGGTGAGGGCCAGCTCGCCCAGGAACTCGAACCTGTCCAGCGACTGCGCATCGATCTGGCCGCTGGCGGCGAGGATGCCGAGCGCGATGGCCAGATCAAATCGGCCGCCTTCCTTGGGCAGATCGGCCGGAGCCAGGTTGATGGTGATCCGCCGCTGCGGAAACTCGAAGCGTGCGCAGATCAGCGCGGCACGCACGCGGTCGCGCGATTCCCGCACGGCCGCCGCCGGCAGCCCGACGATCTGGGTATGTGGCAACCCACCCGACAAGAATACCTCGATCCGTACGGCGGGGGCTTTCACGCCGGCACGGGCACGGCTGTGCACCAGCGCGAGGCTCATGCGGTTGTTTCCGGGGTCTGCGGCATGCCAGGAACAATGGCAGGGCACGGAGATCGCAATCCATCAGCGCTTGCCGCGCCGTGGGGTAGGCAAACCGTGCCGCAGTGTCCAGGCACTCCCGCTAGACTGGATGCCCCCACGCACCACGCCGTCGAACACCATGGATATGCACCACCGCTCCGGCCCGATCGAACTGGTCGCCATCGACATGGACGGGACCCTGCTCGATCCCGCACACACGCTCACGCCCCGGGTCATGCAGGCCATCGCGCGGGCCCGCGCACAGGGCGTCCAGGTGGTGCTGGCCAGTGGCCGCCCGGTGTCCGGCATGGCACCGTTCCTGCAGCAGTTGGGTATCGAGGGTGAGCAGGACTACTGCATCGCCTGCAATGGCGCCGTGGTGCAGAACATCGGCAGCGGCCAGCGCGTCATCGAGTTTCCGCTGAGTTTCGAGGACTTCGTGTTCTGCGAGCGGATTTCGCGCGAGCTGGGCATCCATTTCCAGGCGCTCGATGGCCGCCGCATGTACACGCCCAACCAGGACATCAGTATCTACACGGTGGCCGATTCGCACCTGTCGAACGTGCCGCTGTCGTATCGTCGGGTCGAAGACATGGACCCGGCCATGCAGTTCATCAAACTGATGATGATCGACGAGCCGGAGGTGCTGGATGCCGCCATCCAGCGCCTGCCCTCGGAACTGACCGACCGCTTCGCGGTGCTCAAGAGCGCGCCGTTCTTCCTGGAGGTCTTCGATCACCGCGCGGGGAAGGGGCCGAGCCTGGAGAAGCTGGCCGCGCACCTCGGCGTGGACCGTGCCAACGTGATGGCGGTGGGCGATCAGGAGAACGACCTGACCATGCTGCAGTTCGCCGGCACCAGCGTCGCCATGGGCAACGCGATTGCGGCGGTGAAGCAGACCGCGCGCTTCGAGACCGCGACCAACGCCGAGGACGGCGTGGCGTTGGCGATCGAGCGGTTCGTGCTGCAGGACGCGTAAGAAAGGCGCAGTCCGAGCCCGACTTACTCCCGAGGCGCAGCCGACCCGTCACGCGCTTCCAGCGCGGCCACCGTCTTCTCCAGCGCCTCCAGCTTCTCGCGGGTGCGCAGCAGCACCGCACGCTGCACATCGAATTCCTCGCGGGTCACCAGGTCCAGCTTGCCCAGCCCGGCCTGCAGCGCGGTCTTGAAGGTGGCCTGCAGTTCTTCGCGCGACTGGCGCAGGCCCGGTGGGACCATGTCGCTCAGGCGGCGGGCGAGGTCATCCAGGTGGTTGAGGTCGATCATGCTGCGGCTCCGCGGGGTATGCGCCAAGGATAAGCCGCCACGCTGCCGGCGGCACGGACCACGCGCATCGCGTTCACCGGCGGACAGGCGTTATCCTCGCAGCCTGAGAGACAGGAGTGCAGACGGATGAAGATGGTCATGGCGGTGGTCAAGCCGTTCAAGCTCGACGACGTGCGCGAAGCGCTGGCCGAGCGCGGCGTCACCGGGATCACGGTCACCGAGGTCAAGGGCTTCGGGCGGCAGAAGGGCCATACCGAGCTCTACCGCGGGGCGGAGTACGTGGTCGACTTCCTGCCCAAGGTGAAGATCGAGGTGGCGGTCGTCGACAACCAGGTCGAGGAGGTGGTGGAAGCCATCGTCAAAGCCGCCGGCACCGGCAAGATCGGCGACGGCAAGGTCTTCGTGTACGACCTGGGCACCGTGGTGCGCATCCGTACCGGTGAGCTGGACGCCGACGCGCTGTAACGCGCGCCGGCTTTCCCGAGGGCACCCGCGATCAGGCGTGGCCCTTGAACCAGCGGTAGAAACGCTTCCAGGCCACGCGCACGCCGGCCACCCAGCGCGGATCGGCCACCTGGGCCGCCTCGGCGGGGCTGGGACGCTCGCCGGTCAGGCGCTGGCGCATCTTCAGCAGGTTCTTCATGTCGCTGCGGCGCAGCTGGCGCGAGACCGGGTGTACCGGCAGCCAGCGCGGGCTGCGCCAGGCCGAAGTGAAATCGACCAGCACTGGCACGCCCCCGCTGACCATGACGTTGGTGCCGTGCAGATCGTTGTGGGTGATGCCGGCGGCATGCAGGCGCGTCAGGGCGTACTGCAGCTGCTCGAAGACCTCGATGCCGACCGACTGGGCCGCGCTCAGGGTCTGGCCGGGAATGAACTCCATGCCCAGCGCGAGCCCACCGATGGTGCCGAGCAGGGCAGGAGCGTGCTTCCAGCCGCTCAGGCGCTGCAGGATGCGCGCCTCGCGGCGGACCAGCAGGCGGGCGATCGGCGACAGCGGGGTGCCGCGGTAACGGGTGTAATCCTTGACCACCGCGGGCTGGCCATTGAGGCAGGTCCGGTAGACATCGGGTTCCAGGAGGCGTTCGCCGCGCTTGAGCAGCTCGGCGGGGGCGGTGTCATCGACACACGGGGCAACAATTGTGTTCATAGGGGTCTGTGCGACCCGGCGGTCGGCGCAAGGCGTCAGGCGTACCGGTGCTGCTTAACGTGGGGAACTAAAGATTTCGTTAATTTTAGTACTCGGCAGTACATGAATCCAGATGATGTCGGAGAAATGTCGTAGCGCAGCGTGGAACAGTTCGTCACGCCGAAGCGGACAATCCTGTATCGTTTGAAAGAATTTCGTTCTTTATCAGCGGGTTGCCGGCGATCACCGGGGAGTGCGGGGCAGGCATGGCGGCCGTGCGTCCAATGCAGCAGGCAGTTCCATGGGGCACCAGGCGCTGAACATCGCCCAGCCCGTGCTTGACCGCGACGCGGCCGCTGCCGACCATATGCTGTTGCTCGCGACATCGGCGGCCGCCCCTCCCCGGCACGTCCCCGCCTCCTGCCGCCCTATCGATGCCGGTCACTGCCGTGCATCGCCCCACCATTTCGGGTCCGGCCATGCCGGAGGAAGACTGATGATCAAGATCGTGCTGGCAGGGCTGTTCATCGCCTGCGTGCTGTACATCCATTACCGCGGCAAGGTGCGCGCGCGCTGGTCGCGCCAGCTGCTGGACCACTCCAGCTTCATGGCCCCGATCAACGTGATCATGTACGCGTTCTCGAAGGTGCCGACCACGCCCTTCCTGGATCCGGGCAAGGAATTCCCGCAGCTCGAGCCGTTGCGCCAGAACTGGCAGATGATCCGCGACGAAGCGCTGGCCCTGCGCGATGCCGACAAGATCGCCGCCTCCAGTACCTTCAACGATGCTGGCTTCAACTCGTTCTTTCGCCGCGGCTGGAAGCGCTTCTACCTGAAGTGGTATGGCCCGTCACACCCGTCGGCCAAGGCGCTGTGCCCGAAGACCACCGCGCTGCTGGAATCGCTGCCGGACGTGCGCGCGGCGATGTTCGCCCAGCTGCCCTCGGGCAGTGAACTGCGGCCCCACCGCGATCCCTTCGCCGGCTCGCTGCGTCTGCACCTGGGCCTGGCCACCCCGAACGACGATGGCTGCTACATCGTGGTGGATGGCATCAAGAAGAGCTGGCGTGATGGCGAGTGGATGATGTTCGATGAGACCTACATCCACCACGCGCACAACGAGACGCCGGATGACCGCGTGATCCTGTTCTGCGATATCGCGCGACCGCTGCGCTTCGGCCTGCCGGGCCTGTTCAACCGCGCCGTGGCCTCCACGCTGCTGGCCGGTGGCGCCTCGCCGAACCTGCCGGGCGACCCGACCGGTGGCGTCAACAAGGCCTTCGGCAGCGTCTACAAGGTGCGCCTGAAGGCCAAGGCGCTGCGCGAGCGCAGCGTGGTCGCCTACCAGGTCATCAAGTGGGGTCTGGTGGTGGCGGTGATCGCCGGCATCTGGGCGATCTGAGCCGGGGTGCATGAGGTTGCCGGCCAGCGGCCGGCACTACCGGGCATGAAAAACCCGCGCTGTTGCCCGCGCGGGTTGTTTGTTGCCTGCATCGATGTGGTCCGCACCGACCAACGGTCGGTGCCTACCGCCATGGCCGGGTTTTCCGGTCAACGCCGAAGCCGACGTCGACCGGCAGGTGCCGACCGTTGATTGGCAGCCGTACGCACCGGTAGGTGCCGACCGTTGGTCGGCAGCCGTACGCACCGGTAGGTGCCGACCGTTGGTCGGCACGCCTTCGATCGATCAGCCCTTCAGGGCTGAAGCCACGAACGGCGGCGTCACCAGCACGCCGGTGTGCAGCGCGGCGGTGTAGTACAGCGTCTCGAACGACTTGGCGGCCGAATCGGCCTGGCGGAAATCGAAGCTGCTCTCGCCCTTGCGGGCCAGGGTCACGCTCCACCAGCCGGTCGGGTAGCACGGCTGCGGGAACGGCAGGGTCTTGAACGAACCGAAACCGGCCTTGCCCATCTCGGCGCGCATTTCGTTGATCAGGTCCAGCTGCATCAGCGGCGACTCGGACTGCTGCACCAGGATGCCGTCGTCCTTCAGGGCCTTGAAGCAGCTCTCATAGAACGCCTTGTTGAACAGGCCTTCGCCCGGGCCGACCGGATCGGTCGAGTCCACGATCACCACGTCCACGCTCCCGGCCGGGCAGTTGGCCATGTAGGCCACGCCGTCGTCGAACATCAGCTCGGCGCGCGGATCGTCGTTGGAATCGCACAGTTCCGGGAAATGCTTGCGGGCCATCACGGTGACCTGCTCGTCGATGTCGCACTGGGTCACGCTCTCCACGCCCGGGTGCTTGAGCACTTCGCGCAGGGTGCCGCAGTCGCCGCCGCCGATGATCACCACGCGCTTGGGCGCGGCATGGGTGAACAGCACCGGGTGGCTGATCATCTCGTGGTAGAAGAAGTTGTCCTTGCTGGTCAACATGATGGCGCCATCGATGGTCATCAGGTTGCCCCAATCGGTGGTCGCGAAGATCTCGATCTTCTGGAACGGCGACTGCACTTCATCCAGCTTGCCGGTCAGGCGGTAGCCGATGGCCGAGCCGGTGCGCTCGAAGTGTTCGATGTACCAGTTGTTGTTGTCAGTCATGGAATAGCAGTCCTGTTCGGAAGGGTGTTGGAGCCGGGCTGGCGGCGGTGCCGCGTGGCGCAAGCCACGTCCGGACGGGTTGGCCCGTTCAGGTTTCAAGCCTGAGCACGGGCGCGGGCGCGCATGATAACGGAGCTGTCGCCACATAGGCGTTATCATGCACCCCCTTTTTTACCAACCAGGCCCACTGAAATGACCGATTGGTCCCTCGACCAAGCCCGCAAGACCTACTCGATTCCGCATTGGGCGGATGGTTACTTCGACGTGGATCAGGCAGGACACATGGTGGTGAGACCGACTGGCCAGGACGGCCCGGTGGTATCGCTGCCGAAGATCGTGGACGCTGCCCGCGAGGCCGGCGCCAAGCTGCCGCTGCTGGTGCGCTTCCCGGACATCCTGGGCCAGCGCCTGGGCAAGCTGCAGGCCGCCTTCGCGCAGGCGCAGGCCGACTGGGACTACCCGGGCGGCTACACCGCCGTGTACCCGATCAAGGTCAACCAGCACCGCGGCGTGGCCGGCACGCTCGCCAGTCACCACGGCGAGGGCTTCGGCCTGGAAGCGGGCAGCAAGCCCGAGCTGATGGCCGTGCTGGCGCTGTCGCGCCCGGGCGGACTGATCGTCTGCAACGGCTACAAGGACCGCGAGTACATCCGCCTGGCCCTGATCGGCCGCAAGCTGGGCCTGCAGACCTTCATCGTGATCGAGAAGCCGTCCGAGCTGAAGCTGGTACTGGAGGAATCCAAGGCGCTGGACGTCAAGCCGGGCCTGGGCGTGCGCATGCGCCTGGCCTCGCTGGGCGCGGGCAAGTGGCAGAACAGCGGCGGCGACAAGGCCAAGTTCGGTCTCTCGCCGCGCCAGCTGCTGGACCTGTGGAAGTCGCTGCGCGATACCGAGTACGCGGACTGCCTGAGCCTGCTGCATTTCCACATGGGCTCGCAGATCTCCAACGTGCGCGACATCGCCAACGGCATGCGCGAAGCCACCCGCTACTTCGTGGAGCTCTCGCGCCTGGGCGCGAAGATCACCCACGTGGACGTCGGCGGTGGCCTGGGCGTGGATTACGAAGGCACCCGCTCGCGCAGCTTCTGCTCGATCAACTACGGCCTGAACTCCTACGCCAGCAACATCGTGCAGCCGCTGGCCAATGCCTGCGAAGAACACGGCCTGACCCCGCCGCGGATCGTCACCGAGTGCGGCCGCGCGATGACCGCGCACCACGCGGTGCTGATCGCCAACGTCTCCGAAGTAGAAGAGGCGCAGGAAGGCCGCGTGCCGGACCAGCACGACGACGAGCCGGCGGCGATCCGCCACCTGCGCGAGATCCACGCCGAGCTCGACGAGCGCCCGGCGGTGGAGTTGTTCCAGGAAGCGCAGCATTTCCATGCCGAAGGCCTGTCCAGCTATGCGCTGGGCCAGATCGACCTGCCGCAGCGCGCCCGCATCGACGACCTGTTCTACGCCATCGCCCATGCCGTGCGTGCACGCCTGAGCTATGACGAGAAGAGCCATCGCCCGGCGCTGGACGAGTTGAACGAGCGCCTGGTCGACAAGTACTTCGTCAACTTCAGCGTGTTCGAATCGATCCCGGATGCCTGGGCGATCGACCAGGTGTTCCCGATCGTGCCGATCGAGCGCCTGAACGAGCAGCCCGAGCGCCGCGGCATCATCGCCGACATGACCTGCGATTCGGACGGCATGGTGAAAACCTACGTCGAGAACGAGAGCCTGGACACCTCGCTGCCGCTGCATGCGCTGAAGTCCGGCGAGAGCTACCGCATCGCCTTCTTCATGGTCGGTGCGTACCAGGAAATCCTGGGCGACATCCACAACCTGTTCGGCGATACCGATGCAGTGGAGGTGCTGGCCGACGCCGATGGCTACGCGATCACCCAGCAGCGCCGCGGTGACACCACCGATGTGATGCTGGACTACGTGGGCTACAGCCTGGCCGACCTGCGCGCGAGCTACGCCGCGCGCGTGGCGGCGGCGGACCTCTCGCCGGCGCGGGCGCAGGAACTGTCCGAGGCACTGGAAGCCGGCCTGACCGGCTACACCTACCTGTCCGACGAGCCGCTGGCCTGAGCCGGTGGCGACGGGTGATGGCCTTCGGGCCTCACCCGGCCGTCCGTAGCGCCGGGCACTGCCCGGCGGTGCCTCCAAGGCACCCGGAACCCGTATGAGCGCGCGCGCGATCTTTCATCTGTTCCTGCATGCGGCCGTGCCGGCGGTGCTGGCGTGGATGTTCTGGCGCAAGCGTTTCATGTCCGCCTGGGTACTCATGCTGCTGGGCTGGATCATCGATCTGGACCACCTGCTGGCCGACCCGATCTACGCCCCGAACCGCTGCAGCATCGGTTTCCATCCGTTGCATACGGCGCCGGCGATCGCGGTGTACGCCGGGTTGTGCCTCCCGAAGAAGACGCGGCTGTTCGGCATCGGCCTGATCATCCACATCGTGCTGGATGCGATCGACTGCTGGTGGATGCACGCCGGCCGGTAGATCCACGCCATGCGTGGTGATCGGTAGTGCCGGCCGCTGGCCGGCTCCACGCAGGGTCGGGAGCCGGCCAGCGGCCGGCACTACCAATGGCTCCACGCAGGGTCGGGAGCCGGCCAGCGGCCGGCACTACCAATGGCTCCACGCAGGGTCGGGAGCCGGCCAGCGGCCGGCACTACCCATGGCTCCACGCCGGGTCGGGAGCCGGCCAGCGGCCGGCACTACCAACGGCAAACGCAATAGCGCCAGCGATGGCGCGTTTACCCCGTCGGCAACGTCAACGTCGCCCGCAATCCCGGCGTGGCATTGGCCAGCACCAGCGTGCCGCCGTAACTCTCGGCGATGTCCGCCACGATCGACAATCCCAGTCCGCTGCCTGCCGCACGCTCATCCAGCCGCACGCCGCGTTCCAGCACGCGCTCCAGCTGCTCTGGCGGCAGTCCCGGACCATCATCGGTCACGGTGATGCGCAGCTGCGTACCCTCCCGTGCCACGTCCACGCGCACCGCCTGTGCGGCCCACTTGCCCGCATTGTCGAGCAGGTTGCCCAGCATCTCTTCCAGATCCTCGCGCGCGCCTGCGAAAACCCCCGCCGCATCGCCGTCGCATTCGAAACGCAGCCCGCGCGCCGCATGCACGCGCTGCATCAGTCCGCACAGCGCACGCGTCACCGGTGCGACCGGTGTGCGCTGCTGGCTGTCCGCGCCCAGGCCTGCGGCCAGATAGCGATCGATGCTCGCCTGCATGCGCGCGGTCTCGCTGCGCAGGGTCTGCCGCCAGTCGCTGCCGTCGCCCTCGGCTTCGGTGGTGAGCACGGTCAGCGGCGTCTTCAGTGCGTGCGCGAGGTCTTCGGCGCTGCGGCGTGCGCGCACCATCATGCGCTGGTGATGATCGAGCAGCGCGTTGAGCTGGCCGGCCAGCGGCGCGACTTCCTTCACCAGGCCCTGCTGCGGGAAGCGCACGTTCTCGCCATTGCGCACCTGCCCTGCGATGCGGCCCAGTTCGGCCAGCGGCCGCAGGCCGTAGTGCACCTGGGTGACCAGCACGCCGAACCACAGCGCGATCAGCACGGCCAGCGCGAGCGCGGTGCGCTGCCGGAAGCTGGCGACCTGGGCATCCAGCTGGCTGCGGTCGGTGGCGACCATCACGATCACCGGCGCGGCGGCGCGGGGCAGGGTCACCTGCTGGGCCAACGCCCGCAGCGGTTGCTGCAGCGGTCCGGTGAGATCGAGCACCTGCGCCGGGCCGGGCTGCAGCCCCACCGGGGCGGCGAGCGATTCGTCCCATAGCGAGCGCGACTGCCCGAGGGGCTGGCCCTGCGGGTCCAGCACCTGCCAGTAGTCGCCGGAGAACACACGCCGGTAGCGCTCGTCCGCCAGGGTCTGGCGCCACTGCAGCCGGCCGTCGGCATCGCTTTCGGCCAGCGCCAGGACCGCGATCAGGTCGTTGCCCAGGCGCTCGTCCATCGCAGTACGCGCGGAGCGCTCGAACATCGCGCCCAGCCACCAGGTCGCCAGGGCCGAGACCAGCACCAGGCCCAGGCCACCGGCGACCAGCAGGCGCGTGCGCAGCGAGCCGGTGGTCATGGCGTCGCCGACAGGCGGAAGCCCTGGCCGCGGTGGGTATGGATCAGCTCGCTGCCGAGCTTGCGGCGGATGCGTCCGATCAGCACGTCGAGTGTGTTGGAATCCGGATCGAAGCCATCTTCATAGACGTTCTCGCCCAGCCGCGCGCGGCTCAGCACGGTATCGGGGTGGTGCATGAAGTAGCTGAGGATGCGGTGCTCCTGCGCGCTGAGCGCCAGCGGCGCGCCGTCCAGTTCGAAGCGGCCGGCGTTGACGTCCAGCACCAGCGGGCCGCACTGCAGCCGCGGATGGGCGTGGCCGGCACTACGGCGGATCAGGGCGCGCAGGCGCAGCAGCAGTTCTTCGGGCTGGAACGGCTTGGTCAGGTAGTCATCGGCACCGGCATCGAAGCCGGCCAGCTTGTCGTGCCAGCGGGCGCGGGCGGTCAGCACCAGCACCGGGAAGTCACGCCCGGCCTGGCGCCAGCGCTCGATCACGCTCAGTCCGTCCAGGCCCGGCAGGCCGAGGTCCACCACCGCCGCGGCGATGTCCTCGATCTGGCCCTGGTATTCGGCATCCCGGCCCTCGGCGCTATGGATGACCACGTATCCGGCTTCCTCCAGCAGCGTCTGCAGGCGGCTGGCGAGCAGGGTGTCATCTTCGGCGAGCAGCACGCGCATCAGTCTTTTTCCATTTTCAGCAGGCGGCCGGTGGCGGCATCGTAATCCAGCTCCATCACCACGCCATCGGGGCCGAGGATCTCGATTTCATACTTGGCGTCATCCAGCTCCACTTCGATCAGCTTGCCGGGGTAGCGCCGCAGCGCATCGGCGACCACCTGTTCCAGCGGCACGAACCGGCCCTGACGCACCGCCTGGCGCACGCTGTCCTGCTGGCGGCTGCCACCGTCGAGCACCCGCATCGGGTCCTGGGGGGCGAGGGTCAACAGTAGGGGCAGCATCAGGGACAGGGCGGACATGCGGGCACGCAGGGCAGGGGCAGGCCACCGGTATACCGGGGATGTCTAAACAGTATCTAACAGTCGCCCTCATGGTCCGGTTAGGCGCGGTGGCCAGACTGGCGGTGCCGGAATGGACCGGCGCCCCCTCAAGGATTCCCATGAAGACGATGATTGCCGCAACCGCCCTGGCCGCCGCCCTGTTCGCCACCCCGGCCTTCGCCGCCAACCTCTCGGCCGCCCAGGTCCAGGTCAAGCTCAGCGCCGCCGGCTATACCCAGGTGCACGAGCTGGAGCACGACGATGGCGTGTGGGAAGCGGATGTGACCCGCAAGGACGGCAGCGTCGATGAAGTGCTCATCGATGACACCAAGGGCGAGATCTTCGACCCGCGCGACGGCCGCGCGCTGCTGGATGCCGGGCAGATCCTGGCGCTGGCCGGCAAGGCCGGGTTGAAGCAGATCGACTCGCTCGAGCGCGATGGCGCCACCTGGACCCTGGATGCGCGCAATGCCCGCAACCAGCGCGTGGAAGTGCGCATGAGCGGTCACGACGGCCGCGTGCTGGCCAGCAAGCGCGATGGCTGGTGGGACTGATCCGGCCGCGCCACCGCGCGCTGGATGTACGAACGGCCGGGTTTCCCCGGCCGTCCGCGCACGTGCCTGAGGGCGGCAGCGCTTACCAGCGCGCCGGGTAATCCCAGTAGCCCGGGCCGCGGCCGTAGCCGCCGTAGCCATCGAACCCGTCGTAGCCGTAAGGGCCGAAGAAGCCGGGGCCCTTGCCCTCGCTCACCCGGATGTTGACGTTGACGTTGCGGGTGTTGCCCTCGTCCGTGGTGTAGTTCTTGCTCAGATTGAGCTCGGCCGCGTTGTAATGGCTGTTGCCGTAATTCTCGGAATAGCCGATGCCGGTGGTGAAGCTGCCGTTGACCCGCAGCTTGTCATCGGTCACGTGGGCGATGCCGTTGGCCGCCCGGTCGGTGGAACGCCGGCCGGTCCGGTCGCCGTAGAAGGTGCCCGGCGGATCGCCACGCAGGGACTGATCGCTCAGGTACTGCAGCGGCGCATCGGGAATGCTCAGGTCCAGCCCGGTCGAGGACTGCGGGCCGGTGGCGCCTGCGGCTGACTGGGCCAGCGCCACGCCGGGCAGGGACAGGCACAGCAGCAGGGGAAGCAGGCGGATCATGAGAGGCTCCGGAGCAGACAGGCGGGACGGCCGACAGCGCTGACGCTAGCAGCCGTAGTTTGAATGATGCCTGTCATGGCGTGGGTTGCAAGGGGAACTCAGCGCAGCCGGTCGAATCCGAACAGCTCGGCGAGCGGATGCCGGCGCCGTTCGATGCGCGCGCGGAGCAGCCCGGCGCCGATCATCGAATAGGTGATGCCGTTGCCGCCGTAGGCCATCGCGAACAGCACGCGAGGGCCCCACTGCGCGTGCGGGCCAAAGAACGGCAGGCCATCGTGGGTCTCGGCGAAGGTGCCGCCCCAGGAGAACGCCGGCTGCAGCGGCAGGTGCGGGAACAGCTTCGCGGTTTTCCTGAGCAGCTTGCCGGTCTTGCTCTCGACCCGCCGGTCGCGCCGGGCCGGGAGATCGATGGCGTCGTCTTCACCACCGATCAGCAGCCGGTGGTCGCCGGTGCTGCGCAGGTACAGATACGGCCGCGCCGATTCCCAGGCCATGGTCTCGCGCAGCGGGCCGAGCAGGTCCGGGTGGATCGGATCGGTGATGAAGGCGTAGCTGCTGCGGTTGCGGGCCACCGAGGGCTTCAACCAGCGCTGCCCGGCATAGCCGGTGGCCAGCACCACGTGGCGGGCACGGATGCGCGCGCCGCCCAGGGTGGTCGCGGTGACGCCGCGCGGGGTCGGGGTGAGCGTATCCAGCACGGTGCGGTCGTAGACGCCGCAGCCGCGCTTGTGCAGCCGCATCAGCAGCCGATAGGTAAGTCGATAGGGGTCGATACGTGCAGCGAGTGCGCTGAGGATCGCGCCCGGTGCGCGGATGCCGTACGCGTCCGCGACCGCCTCGCTGTCCAGCCAACGCACATCGAAGCCATGCCTGGCCCGCAGCGCGCATTCCTCGGCCAGCACCGCCTGGTGCCCGCGCTTGCTGGCGTAGTACAGGCTGGCCATGCGGTGGCAATCCACGTCGCGGAACGGTGCGGCGACCTCGCAGATGGCCGGGATCGCCTCGGCACAGGCCTGGTAGGCCTGCACGGCGGCGTCCTCGCCATAGCGCTGGGCGAGATCGATGAGATGGGTGTCGATCTCGTACTGCAGCAGTGCGGTGCTGGCCGCGGTGCTGCCCCAGCCGATATCGCGCTGTTCGATCAGGGCGACATCGTGGCCGTGCGCGCACAGCTCGTCGGCGATCAGTGCACCGCTGATGCCGCCGCCCACCACCAGCACCTCGCAGTTCAGATCGTTTTCCAGCGGTGGAAACGCATGCATCAGGCCGTTGCGCACGGCCCAGAACGGGTACCCGCTCTTCAGGTCCATTGAAGCCTCAGGCGGTGGGGTGGCCGGTATGCGGGGTCTGGATCAGCGCGCTGAGGTCGAACCCCTGCAGGCGCGCCTGGGCCAGATAGTGTTCCTGCGTGGTGCGGTCGAGCGTGGGGGTGCGCGAAAGCAGCCAGAGGAACTTGCGGTCCGGGCTGCCGACCAGCGAGACGCTGTAATCCGGTGCGATCTGGATCACCCAGTAGTCGCCCTTGGTGAAGGGCAGCCAGCGCAGCCCCTTGGGCAGGAAGCTGACTTCCAGCCGGGCCGGGTCGTTGTCGACCGGGCAGGCTTCGCCGTCGGCTTCTTCGATCTCGTTGCCCATGCGGCAGCGGTTGAGCACGGCCACATGGCCGTTGTCCTTCAGGCTGTAATGCGCGGAGACATCCGTACAGCCTTCCGGCTCGTGCTTCATCGGCAGGCGGGCGATCTCGTACCAGGTGCCCAGGTAACGCGGCAGCTTGAGGTCGGGAACGGTTTTCAGGTCGGGATGTGTGGTCATGGGGGACGGCTGGTGGGAGTGCGATCCCACGATGCCGGGGCCGCTGCCACGGCCGGGTGAAGCCGGGGCGAGTGCGGCGTCGAGACAGTCCGTTGTGGCCACGTCATGTTCCGCTTCCGATGGCGGCGCTATGCTGGGCCGGAGCGCCGCGGGCGCTACTTTCAACAGCGATGGAGATGCGGATGTACCAGGTGATTCTGCTCAAGAGCGAAACCGGCGTTGCCCGCCAGCAGCGGGAAACGGCTGACGATGTGATCGACCATGAGGGCGTGAGCTATACGCTGCGGGCCGGCCCGCGGCAGCCGCTGCCGACCGATCACGCCTGGGACGAGATCGCGGTGTACGCGCCCGAGGAGATCACCGAGGAGGAGTTCCAGGACTGGTATGCCCGTCTGCAGCCGCAGGTCGAAGAACTCCGCCTGAAGTACTGAGGGCCGCATACCTGTTCTGAACGGGGCCCGGTTTATAGTCGCGGGCAGGCGCGGTGGTCCGCGCGAACCGTTGGTGCTGGCGTGTCGCTTCGTCATTCTTCGTTTGTGGTGCGGTCGTTGTCGTGGCTGCTGTTGTTCGCCTGGCTGGGGGCCGCGCCGATCGCGCTGGCCCAGGCCGGTGATGCGGATCCGGACCCGGCCAAGCAGCTGGCCGAGGCCGAGAAGACCTTCCGGTCCATCAATGATGATCTGGAGGATGCGGCCACCACCGAGACCCTCAAGACGCTGTCCGACCGCGCCCTGTCCGTCCAGCGCGATGCGGACGGCCTGCAGACGGCGCTGGACCCGCAGCTGAAGCAGGTCGATGCGCGCCTGTCCCAGCTCGGTGAGGTCGCCGAAGGCACCGTCGAGCCGCCGGAAGTCAGCCGGCAGCGCAAGGCGCTGAACCAGCAGAAGGCCGACATCAACGCGCAGATCGCCCGCGCCAAGCTGCTCTCGGTGGATGCCAAGCAGCTCGGCGAGCGCATCGAGAAGATGCGGGTCACCCAGTTCAGCGAACAGCTCACGCGCAAAGTCGCCTCGCCGTTGTCGCCGTCGCTGTGGCGCAGCTTCGCCAAGGACGTGCCGGACGACGTGCAGCGCCTGGCCATCCTGTACCGCATGGGTGAGGACGCCGCGCGCAAAGCCATCGCCAAGCATGGCTGGACCGCACCGCTGATCGGGCTGGCGGTGGCCCTGGTGATGTTCTTCCCGCTGCGGCTGTGGCTGCGCGCGCTGGGGCGGCGCTTCGCCGCCTCCGAGCGGGCGCCCGATGGACGTCTGCGCCGTTCCGGCTTGGCGGTGTGGCTCCTGCTGGTGGGCACGCTGCTGCCCGGCCTCGCCGCGGTAGCCCTGGTCGAGTCTCTGGATGCGATCGGGGCGATCCCGCCGCGCCTGCAGTCGGTGGCCGAGACGTTCGAAGTCGCCACCTTCGTGGCCGCCTTCATCGCCGCGCTCAGCGCCTGCCTGCTGGTGCCCAAGCGGCCCTCGTGGCGCCTGCTGTCGCTCGACGACAGCGCGGCCTGGCGCCTGCGCAAATACGCCTGGGGCGCGGCCGGCCTGACCTGGCTGAGCATCATGCTGGTCGCCCTCGACCGTGCGGCGCGTACCAGCGCGGTGACCACGGTGGCCGCGGACGGGTTGATGGCGGTGACCTATATGGCGCTGATCATCGCGATCCTCGTATCGCTGGCGCGCATGCACAACCGCCAGGCCGCCGAAGCCGCCGAAGCCGAAGCGCGGGCCGATCCCCGGGCCGGTGGCGATGGCAAGGTGCGGGGCGCGCCGCGCCGCAGCGGCTGGATCGTGCTGGCGCGCCTGGCCGGCCATATCGCCGTGGCAGCGGCGGTGATCGCCACGCTGCTGGGCTACCTCAACTTCGCCCTGTTCGTCGCCCAGCAGCTGATCTGGGGCGCGGTGGTGCTGATGGCCGTCTCGCTGCTGCTCAAGTTCGCCGACGACCTGGCCACCTGGGTGCTCGCGCCCAGCAGCCGTGCCGGGCAGACCATCGTGTTGACCACCGGGCTCAGCGAGTCGCGGGTGGAGCAGGCCGGCGTACTGCTCTCGGCGGTGCTGCGCGTGGGCGTGATCGTGCTCGGCCTGCTGGCGCTGGCCGCACCGTTCGGCAACCTCAACGCGTTCCTCGGCGGGCTGGATTCGCTCACCGGTGGATTCAAGGTCGGCGAAGCGACGGTCACACCGAGCACGGTGATGTACGCCGTGCTGGTGTTCCTGGTGGTGTGGGCCGTGACGCAGGCGTTCCAGCGCTGGCTCAGCGATACCTACCTGCCCAAGACCGAACTGGACGCCGGCGCGCGCAACTCGATCAGCACGGTGACCCGCTACCTCGGCATCATCGCCGCGGTGCTGTGGGGCCTGACCGCGCTGGGGATCGGCTTCGAGAAGCTGGCGCTCGTGGTCAGCGCGCTGTCGGTCGGTATCGGCTTCGGCCTGCAGGCGATCACCCAGAACTTCGTGTCCGGCCTGATCCTGCTGGCCGAGCGGCCGGTCAAGATCGGCGACTGGGTCAAGCTGGGCGATCAGGAAGGCGACATCAAGCGGATCAGCGTGCGCTCGACCGAGATCCAGGTCGGCGACAAATCCACCTTGATCGTGCCGAACTCCGAGCTGATCACCAAGACCATCCGCAACATGACGATGGGCAACGCGCAGGGCCGGATCCAGATCCAGTTCTCGGTGCCGCTGAACACCGACGTGGCCGCGTTGCGCCAGATCCTGCTGGATGCGTACACCGAGCACCCGGGCGTGCTCAGCGATCCGGCGCCGTCGGTGTTCATCGACTCGATCGCCAACGGGCAGATCGCGATCAACAGCTTCGCCTACGTCTCCGGCCCACGGGCGGTATACGGAGCGCGCAGCGAGCTGTACTTCACGATGCTGCAGACGTTCGCCGCTGCCGGGATCGCGCTGTCCTCGCCGACGGATATCCATCTGGTGCGTGACCCGGCAGCGAAGCCCGACCCCGACGCGTAAGCAGTCCGGTAGGTACCGACCGTCGGTCGGTATCGTCGCGATCGAGGTGTCGGTCGGTACCGCCGATCCAGGTAGTGCCGGCCGCTGGCCGGCAGCGCCCTGATACATGTAGTGCCGGCCGCTGGCCGGCAGCACCTTGATACATGTAGTGCCGGCCGCTGGCCGGCAGCTGCACGATGCAGAGCGAATCGGGAGCCGGCCAGCGGCCGGCACTACCGATATCGACCGCCGACAGCCCCCGATGTTGGCCGGGGAGGTGCCGGATCAGCCGCGGTTGCCGCGGCGCGACGGCACCAGCGCGAAGGTATCCACGGCGAGCTTCTCGGCATGGTTCAACCACGCCCGCACTTCCAGGTCATCGACCTCGTGGTCCAGGCCGAAGCTCAGGTTGATGCGGCCTTCGGCGTCCGGCTGCACCCACTGCTGGGCGACCACCACCTTGCGCTGCGACGACACCGCCTCGATCCAGAAGCCGCGGTCCGGCGACTGCTTGGTCACCAGCTGCACCATGTACTGGCCGGCGCGGGTGCGGCGGCCCTTCTGCGTGATCATGTGGGCCTGGCGGATGCTCGGGCGCGGGCCGTTGAACGGATCAAGCGGGCCATCCACGGCCACGCCACCGCGCAGCTGGTCATCGCGGAACAGCTTGATGCCCTTGTCCTGGTTGACCAGCATCGCGCACCAGTCGCCATCGGCCGAGCCATCCTCGAAGGCGGTGCAGCGGTCGACGTAGGCCAGCGTATTGGACGGATCGGCGAGATCGAACTGCTTGGAGGTGTTCTCCAGGTAGACCGACTTCAGGTCCCAATGCTTGTCGTACTCCAGCAGCACCGGCGGCTGCACATGCTGCAGGCCGATCACCACCTGGTTGTCGTCATCGATGCGCAGCTGGCGGGTCTTGTCGCCCAGCCACAGCGAGCGCGAGAACGCCAGGTAACGCGGGTAGTCCTTGCCGTTGTCGCGGAACACCGCGGCACTGGCACTGTCCGAACGTTCCGGGTGCAGCAGCGAGCGGCCGAAGCCGATCGAATCGATGGCCGGGTCGATCAGGCTCAGCAGGGTGGCGCCCGAGTCCAGCGTCGAGCCGGCCGGCGCGGCCAGCTGGCGCGGTGCGATGTCCTTGCCCAGGAACAGCAGCAGGTTCTCGCGGTCCTGCTTGGCCAGAATGTGGCTGAGATCGTTCGGCATGGCCAGGTGATCGGAGGCGATCACGATCAGCGTGTCCTCGCCATACGGGCTGGCCTGGATGCGGTCGACCAGCTTGGCGATCAGCCCGTCGGTGCACTTCAGCGCATTGAGCATGCCGATGTTGCCGTGCTCGCTCTTGTAGCGGGTGCCTTTGCAGGCCACGGGCAGGTGGCCGGCGGGGTGATGGGTGTCCATCGTCAGCGTGGTCAGCATGAACGGCTCGCCCTTGCGCGAGAGCTGCACGAAGCGGTCGTAGGCCTTGTCCAGCAGCACATCGTCATGCACGCCCCACGGCGAGAAATGCGCGCGGGTGACCTTCTGCTTCTTGAACCAGGCCAGGTCATCAACAGTATCGAAGCCGTGCGTGGCCAGGAACTGCCCCTTGCCGGCGAACTGGCCGTTGGCCCCGCCCAGGTAATGATTGGTGTAGCCCTGCTGCTTGAGGTAATCGCCCAGGCAGACCGCTTCGGGCAGGAAGCTGCCCATGCGGCCCATGCTGTTCTCATCTTCCTTGGCGGTGGTCAACGGCACGCCGCACATCGAGGAGACCAGGCCGGCGATGGTCCAGCCACCGCCTTCGGCAGAGACCAGCCCGCGCACGTCCAGGGACTGCGCGGCAAGCCGGTTGATGTTGGGCATCAGGTCCGGGAACGTTTCTTCATTGAGATAGGTGCGCTCCAGGCTTTCGCCGTAGATCCACACGATGTTGCGCGGCTTGGTCAGCGGCTGCGTCGGCACGCGGTACTCGGCCTTGACCATGCTGTAGTCGACCGGGCGCATCTGCTGGTACAGGCGCTGGCCATCGCTGTAGAGCGGGCTCACCACGATGGCGACGAACCACATGGCCATGAAGCCGGCAAACACCGCCTTGCCATGCGCGGGGCGGTGCCGACGACGCAGGCGCGCCAGCAGCAAAGGGGTGAGCGAGACCAGAGCCAGTGCGATGAAGCCGGCGATGTAGTGCTTGAAGTCTGCGACGCCGGCGCCTTCCATGTCCGCGCCGAGGTGATACAGCGTGGCCGCGTTGAGACCGTCACCGGACAGCTTGTTGATCAACCACCATGCACTGAGTGTCAGCAGCAGCAATGACATCAGGCTTGCCTTCCACCACATCCATTTGTCAGATGCGAGGAACAGCCAGGTGAGCAGCAACAGCGACAGCAGCAGGATCCAGAGCATAAGCACTTTTGGCAGTGGAGACAGGTGGTGATGGACGCCATGACGACGCAGTTCCCATCCGACCGGCTGTCCCAACCACACATGCATGACAAGCCGATGACTCGATCATGCCTGCACGAACCTGACTGAAATGTTTGTTGAAAACGACATTCACCCTCACGCATCGCACTGCGATATGCGACGTAAAACACGCGTGAAGAAGTGCGCACGATGCTGCACTGCATCGCGCGTTTCCCTGTGCGTTTATATGCTCTGTCTGAATGCGTGACGCACGTGGCAAGCGCGTCAACGGTGCCCGCGTTCTTCCTTCGAGCGCGCACGACGATCGAAGATCAACGCACTGAGGATGATGCCCAGCCCAAGGAACACGCCGATCAGCATCAAGGTGAATGCGATGGCGGGATAGCCGAACAGATGCCAGCCGGTATCGACCTTCATCATCATCGCGGCGGCAAGAATCAGTGCAGCGGTGACAATGCCGGCAGAGACGCGGTTGGCGATCTTCTGCAGGTTCTCCATCAGGCGTGATTCTTCCAGCCCGGTCACTTTCATCTGCAGGCGGTTCTCGGCAAGCAGCGCAAGGATGTCGGTCATCTTGCGCGGCCCATCGCGCAGCAGCTGCTGCATCTCCATGGCCTCGCTGGCGAGATTGGCAGCGGACAGGGATTTCTTCAGTCGCGCCCGCATCACGTGCTGCAGCTGTTTTTCCACGATGCGGCGGGTGTCCAGGTCCGGCGACAGCAGGCGGCACACGGTTTCCAGATTCAACAGCGCCTTGCCGAGCAGGCTCAGCTCCGGCGGCGTCCGCAGGCCGCTGGCGGTGGCGATGCGCACCAGGTCCAGCACCACGCGGCCTTCGGAGAAGCTGCTGTTGGCGGCATAGCGCGCGATGATCTGCCCGGTCTCGCGCAGGTAACGTTCTTCATCGAAGAACTCGAGCCGCGTGCTGATGCCGATGATCTCATCGGCCACTTCCTCGCCACGTCCATCCACCGCAGCGAACAACAGTTTCAGCAGGCGTTCGCGCAGGCGCGGCGGCATGTGCGCGACCATGCCCAGGTCGAAGATCGCCAGGCGACCCGCCGGTGTGACGCGCAGGTTGCCCGGATGCGGATCGGCGTGGATCTCGCCATGCACGAAGATCTGGTCGACATACCCGCGGATCAGCGCGGCGGCGAGCGGCGCCATCGGTTGCTCGGTGCGGCGCACGTCGGGGATCATGTCCACGCGCACGCCCTGGGCCAGCTCCATGGTCAGCACGCGATGGCTGCAGTAATCCCAGATCGGCTGCGGTACCCACAGCGGCTTGAACGGCTTGAGGTGCTGGCCGAAGCGCTGCAGGTTCTCCGCTTCAGCCTGGTAGTCCAGCTCCTGCATCAGGGTCTTGGCGAATTCATTGAGCCAGTCGCGCAGGCGTACGCGACGGCCGACCTGGGTGAGGTGGTCGGCGGCCAGCGCGAAGCTGCGCAGCACCTCCAGGTCCGAGCGCAGCTGCGCGGCGACCTCCGGCTTCTGCACTTTGACCGCCACCTGGCGTCCATCGTGCAGTTCGGCGCGGTGCACCTGGGCGATCGAGGCGCAGCCCAGCGGCACCGGATCGAAACTGGCGAACAGCTTGGACACCGAGGCCCCCAGCTCCTGTTCGATGATGGCCGCGACCCGCTCGACCGGGATCGGCGCGACGTTCTCCTGCATCCGTTCCAGCGCCGTGGCGAACTCCACCGGCACCATATCGGGACGGGTGGAGAGCATCTGGCCCAGTTTGACGAAGGTCGGCCCCAGCGATTCCAGATCGGTGACGAACTGCTCCGGGTTGCCCTCCGGCGGCACATCGTGGACCGCGCGCGAATCCAGGTTCATGCCGGAAAACACCCCGGAATTACGGTAGCGCAACAGCAGGCGCAGGATCTGGCTGCGGCGGTTCATGCCCTTGACCAGCGACGGCGAACCGGGGACGACGGGCGTGGTATTCAAGCAGGACTCCGGGGCGACGATCACCGGCAGTGTGGCGGGGCGGCAGTGGTGGGCCGGTGAATCCGTGCCCGCTACCGCGACAGGGGGCGGATCGGTCAGAATCGGCGCTCCTGCTTCCTCTTTGGATCCACCATGGCCGGTGCCAGTCTGTTCGCGTTGCTCGATGATATTGCGTCCCTGCTGGACGACGTGGCGGTGCTGACCAAGGTCGCGGCCAAGAAAACCGCCGGCGTGCTCGGCGACGATCTGGCGCTGAACGCACAGCAGGTGACCGGGGTCAGCGCCAACCGGGAGCTGCCCGTGGTTTGGGCGGTGGCGAAGGGCTCGCTGGTCAACAAGGCGATCCTGGTGCCGGCCGCGCTGGCGATCAGCGCGTGGCTGCCGTGGGCGATCACCCCGCTGATGATGATCGGTGGCGCGTTCCTCTGCTACGAGGGCGTGGAGAAGCTGGCGCACCGCTTCCTGCACTCGCGCGATGAGGATGAGCAGCGCAGGGCCGAGCGGGTCAAGGCGCTGGCCGATGAGAAGGTGGACATGGTCGCGTGGGAGAAGGACAAGGTGAAGGGCGCGATCCGCACCGACTTCATCCTCTCGGCCGAGATCATCGTGCTGTCGCTGGGCGTGGTCTCGAGCGCACCGTTCCTCAACCAGGTCACCGCCTTGGTGGTGATCGCACTGGCGATGACGGTGTTCGTCTACGGCCTGGTCGCCGGCATCGTCAAACTCGACGACCTGGGCCTGTACCTGTCGAACAAGGGCGCGGCGCTGGCCGCGATCGGCCGGGGCCTGCTGGTGGCCGCACCGTGGCTGATGAAGTTCCTCTCGGTGGCTGGTACCGCGGCGATGTTCCTGGTCGGTGGCGGCATCCTGGTGCACAGCATCGCGCCGCTGCACCACGCGATCCTGGCGATGGGCGGCGACGGCAGTTGGGGCTGGCTGATCAATGCGCTGGGCAACGTGATCGTCGGCGTGGTGATCGGTGCGGTGGTGCTGGGGGCAGTCACCGCGTTCCAGAAGCTGCGCGGGGCCAAGCCCGCGCACTGAGGCGCGGCCGGGTCAGGCCGTTTCCCACCCGCGCAGGGCGTCCAGCTCGGCGCGGGCACGGGCCAGCCGGCGGCCGGACAGCGCGTCGATCGCGCGTTGCAGCCACGGCGATGCCGGTGCGCGCTGGACCCAACGCCGGGCCAGGACCAGCGCGGCCAGCATGGCCAGCGTCCCGGCACCCAGCGAGACCAGCAGCCACGGGGCGGCGAACGCGCCCAGGTCCACCCCCCACGCCTGCCAGGCCACCAGCACCGGCACCGCGAGCCACAGCCAGCACCACGGCAGGCCGAGCAGCAGTTCGGTCACCGCCGTGTGCCGGCGCAGCGCGGCCAGCTGCTGCGATTGCTCCAGCACCGTCTGCGTCGGCTGCAGCTGCCGGCGGCGCTGCAGGCGGGTGATGCTGGCGATGATCACCGCGATGCAATAGGCATGCAGCGCCAGCGCGCTGAGCATCACTGCCAGCGGCGGTTGCTGCCACCACTGGCTGCCGCAGTACACCGCCAACCCCAGCCAGAACACCAGCTGCAGTCCCTGCCACAGGCTGAAGAGGCCCAGCTGGCGCTGGACGCTGCGTTGCCGATGGCTGCGCCACGCCGCCAGCGCGAAGGCCTCCTGCGCGTCAGTGGGGTTGCCGACGCTGTTCCACAGCTGCTTGAGTTCATCCGGTTGCATGACGGGTTCCTCGGTCCATGGGATTCAGGCGCGTGCGCAGCTGCTGGCGCAGGCGGTGCAGGCGGGTGGAGACGTTGGCGACGCTGATGCCCAGCACCTCGGCGATCTGGCGATGGTCGTGGTCGTCCAGGTGCAGCAGCATCAGCGCACGGTCCAGCGGCGGCAACGCATGGATGGCGACCTCCAGCTGATGCAGGGCGTGGCGCTGTTCGGGCGGAAGCGCCTCGTCGGCCGCGGGCAGGTCGTCATCCAGGGGCGCGTGGTGCTGATGCCTGTGCTGCTGCCGCCGCCATTGCGAGATCGCCACGTTGAGTGCCACCCGGTACAGCCAGGTCGAAAAGCGCGCCCGCGCCGGGTCGAAGCCTTCGAATGCCGCCCACGCCTGCACGCTGATCTCCTGGACCAGATCGAGCCGATCCTCGGGGTGATGGCAGTAGCCGCGTGCCACGTTCAGCACGATGCCGCGGTGCTGCTCCAGCAGCGCGGCAAAGCGCGGGCGCAGGTCGGTGTCGCTTGCGGGCAGTGTCATGTCCATACACGGGTGATTCGCGCCGGTGCGCGGAATATCACAGCCACGGGATCAGCCCGCCGGGGGTTCGGCCGCCTGCACGCGGTTCTTGCCGACCCGCTTGGCCGCATACAGCGCCGCGTCGGCGCGCCGCAGCAGCGCATCCGCCGCTTCGCCCGGCTGCCATTGCGCCAGCCCGGCGCTGAAGTGCACCGGCACCCGCTGTCCATCCAGCGGCAGCGGCCGCTGCGCCAGCGAGCGCTGCAGGCGCAGCAGGGTGGACATGCTGTCCGCCGCCGGCGTTTCCGGCAGCAGCAGGACGAACTCATCTCCGCCCAGGCGCGCGATCGCATCGCTGCTGCGCAGGTGCAGCTGGCAGACCTCGACCAGGTGGCGCAGGACCGCATCGCCGCCGGCATGGCCGTGCAGCGTGTTGGTCTGGTGGAAATCGTCCAGGTCGAGCAGGGCCAGCGCCAGCGGATGGCCGTGGCGGGCGGCGCGCGCGCGTTCGCGCTCGAGCAGTTCGTCGAGTCCGCGCCGGTTGAGCGCACCGGTCAGCGGGTCGCTGCGGATCAACCCGGACACCTCGCGCAGCTCCTGCTCCAGCTCGGCGATGCGCTGTTCGGCTTGCTCCACTTCGCGGCGCGCGTTGCCGAGGTGGTCGCGCGCCTGCAGGGCCTGGTCCTGGACCCGGCCGGTATCCTGCAGGACGTCCTGCAGCAGCTGGTTGAGGTCGGCGATGCTGCGTGCCTCCTTCAGGGCCAGCGCGTAACTGCTGATCCGGTCGTGATACTCGCCGGTGCTGACCGCCATGCCGTCCAGGCGCTCGATGAAGCCGCCCATGACATTCTTCATCGCCGCCTTGGATTCGACGATGCCCTGCTTGAGCAGGCCCTGCTTGTAGATCACCTCGCGCAGGTTGGCGCGTGCCTGTTCCACCGAGTCGCGATCGAGCGGGCCACCGATCAGCGAGCGCACCGCGTGCACCTGGCCGTGCAGCCAGCTGCTGTCATCGAGCAGCTCGCTGATGTTGTCCAGCAGCAGATCGAACAGGCTCAGCAGCAGCTCCTGCTGTTCCTGCCAGCCATCGCTGCGCACGCCGATCTGGTGCGAGAGCTCGCGCAGCCGCAGTTCGATCGGCTGCAGCGGCTGGCCCGGATGCCAGTGGCGCAGTTCACCGGCCAGCTGCACCGGCTCCTCGCGCAGCTCGGGCATGTTCTGCAGCAGGCTGGCCACGGTCACCCCGACGGTGTGCCGCAGCAGCTCGCGCAGCCGCAGGCTGTCCGGCTGGCCGTCCGGCGTTTCCTGCTCGATGGTGCGGATGTACTTGTCGATCAGCTGGCGCATCGCGCGGCCGTAGCTGACCCAGTCGGCGCTGCGCTGCGCCGACTGCAGGCGCAGGCCCATGTCGCCCAGCTCGCCGGGGAGGGTGGACATGCCGTTGGCGAAGGCGGCCAGCAACGGCTCGGGCGCATCGATGCCGGCGAACAGGCGCTGCAGCATCGCGCTGCTGCCGCCCTTGGGCCCGGGCGCCGGCTCGCTGGCGGTGTCCAGCACCGTACCCACGCTCTGCCGCCGCGACAGCAGCCGCCCGACGGCGGTGCCGGGGCTGGGGGGAGCATCGTGCGGGTCCGTCATGCGGCAGGTCCTTGCAGGGCACGGCCAAGGGCCGGAGCGGTGGAGAGGTGGGAACAGTATCGGCGCAGTCGGGTCGGGCTTGAACCGGCTCTGCATGGCAGGATGGTAAGCACGGCAATGGCAGGAGCGTGCGATGAAGGTGATGCTGGTGGGAGCGACCGGACTGGTCGGCGGTCATGTGCTGCGGCAACTGCTGGACGACCCGCGCTGCGATGCGGTGGTGGCCCCGACCCGGCGGCCGGTGGGCGTCACCGATGCGGCGCTGCTCAATCCCGTGGTGGACTTCGCGCAGCTGCCGGCCGAGGCCGACTGGTGGGCGGTGGATGCCGTGATCTGCGCGCTCGGTACCACGATCAAGCAGGCCGGCAGCAAGGAAGCGTTTTCCCGGGTCGACCATGATTTCCCGCTGGCCCTGGCGCGGCGGGCGCGTGCCCAAGGTGCGCATGCCTTCGCGTTGAACTCGGCGATGGGCGCCGACCCGGGCTCGCGGATCTTCTACAACCAGGTCAAAGGGCGGCTGGAACACGACCTGCGGGACCTGGGCTATCCGTCGCTGACCCTGGTCCGCCCCGGGCTGATCGGAGGCGAGCGTGCCGAGCGGCGTACCGGCGAGCATCTGGCCAGTGTGGTGCTGGGCGTGCTGGGCCCGGTGCTGCCGCGCGCGTGGCGGATCAATCCGGCCGAGACCATTGCCGCCGCGCTGGTCGAGGCGGCGTTGGTGCCGACGCCCGGCGTCAGGATCGTGGGCTCGGCCGATCTGGCGGAGCGCTGAGCCGCTGACGGGCGGATGCGCGGCCACCCGGCCACTGCGCTACCCTTTCTGCCCCTCAAGCGGTCCCTGCCATGTCCGTCGACAAGAACCAACGCGATCTCGAAGCTGGTATCCATACCGATCTGGAGGGGCGGCTGACCTACGGCGGTTACCTGCGCCTGGACCAGCTGCTGTCGGCCCAGCAGCCGCTGTCCAACCCGCCGCACCACGACGAGATGCTGTTCATCATCCAGCACCAGACCTCGGAGCTGTGGCTGAAGCTGCTGGCGCACGAACTGCGCGCGGCGATCGGTTTCCTGCAGCGCGACGAGGTGTGGCAGTGCCGCAAGGTGCTGGCGCGCAGCAAGCAGGTACTGCGCCAGCTGACCGAACAGTGGTCGGTGCTGGAGACGTTGACGCCCTCGGAGTACATGGGCTTCCGCGACGTGCTGGGTCCGTCCTCGGGCTTCCAGTCGCTGCAGTACCGCTACATCGAATTCCTGCTGGGCAACAAGAACGCGCAGATGCTGCAGGTGTTCTCGCATGACCCGGCCGGCCAGGCCCAGTTGCAGGAGGTGCTCGATGCCCCCAGCCTGTACGAGGAGTTCCTGCGCTACCTGGCCCGCTTCGGCCATCCGGTCCCGGCCGGCTACCAGGGCCGCGACTGGCAGCAGCCGCACGTGGCCGACGATGCGCTGCACCCGGTGTTCGAGCGGATCTACCAGAACACGGACCGTTTCTGGCGCGAGTATTCGCTGTGCGAGGACCTGGTCGATCTGGAGACCGCCTTCCAGCTCTGGCGCTTCCGCCACATGCGTACGGTCATGCGGATCATCGGCTTCAAGCGCGGTACCGGCGGCTCCAGCGGGGTCGGCTTCCTGCGCCAGGCGCTGGAGCTGACCTTCTTCCCGGAGCTGTTCCAGGTGCGCACCACGATCCGCAACGACGATCCGATGCCGCCGGACGCCTGATCGGGCATCGACCGCAATAAGCCTATTCATATTTACCGGGCCTATCCGCCGTACGGTGCGGCAGGCCCCGCCGTTGCTGCGCTGCCGGTCCTGGACCGGCAGTTGCAGATGCAAGTTCAGCGACCATGCCGCCAGCGGCACACATCAGCGTGTATTTGACGTGAACGTGGTTGGTCTGGGATTCTCCCGCGCTGCTTTCGCACATCGGACGTGCATGTCTTCCACCGAACCCAGGAATCCCGCATGAGCGTAGACGCCGCCGCGAAATCCGTTCCCGATCCGGCGCTGCCGGAGTTCAAGACCACGCTGGGCCATCCGCGCCCGTTGTGGATGCTGTTCATGACCGAATTCTGGGAACGCTTTGCGTTCTACGGCATCCGTTGGGCCCTGGTGCTGTACATCGTCGCGCAGTTCTTCGACGGTGATTCGGCCGGCCAGGCCGCGGCCAGCCGGACCTACGGTGCCTATCTGGCGCTGGTCTACGCCGCCGCCATCTTCGGTGGCTACGTGGCCGATCGGGTACTGGGCTACCAACGCTCGATCCTGACCGGCGCGGTGATCATGGCCGCCGGCCTGTTCATGGTGGCCATGCCCAACAAGGAAATCTTCGAGCTGGGCCTGGCCACGATCATCATCGGCAACGGCCTGTTCAAGCCGAACATCTCCACCATGGTCGGCAAGCTGTACGGCCTGAAGGATGAGCGCCGCGATTCGGGCTTCACCATCTTCTACATGGGCATCAACATCGGCGCGATGATCGCCCCGGTGCTGACCCAGTACCTGGCCGAGCGCGTGTTCGGCACCCAGGCGATGCCGTCCTACAAGATGGTCTTCATCGCCTCGGGCATCGGCATGCTGATCAGCCTGGCCTGGTTCTACGTCGGTCGCGCCGGCCTGAAGGGCATCGGCGCCCCGCCGGCCGGTGCCGAGGGCTATGGCCGCATCGTGATGGTGTTCATCGGTGCGATCGTGGCGATCCCGATCGCGTTCTTCCTGCTCTCCACCGGCGCCACCGCGCTGGCCTGGATCCTGGGCGCGATGTTCATCGCGCTGGCGATCCTGCTGCTGGTCGAAGGCATCCGCGAAGGCAAGGTCCAGCGCGACCGCGTGATCGCGATGCTGATCATCTTCACCTTCAACGTGATGTTCTGGATGTTCTTCGAACAGGCCGGCAGCTCGTTCACCTTCCTGGCCGACAACATCGTCAACCGCAACCTGGGCGGCTGGGAATTCCCGACCGCCTGGTTCCAGTCGGTCAACTCGGTCGCGATCATCACCCTGGCGCCGATCATTGCCTGGATCTGGATCAAGCTGGGGCGCTCCAACCCGTCGATCCCGCGCAAGTTCGGCCTGGGCCTGCTGTTCAACGGTGCGGCGTTCGCGCTGCTGATGGTGGCCCTGTCGAGCATGGTCGTGGACGGCAAGATTCCGTTCTGGACGCTGTTCATGGTCTACGTCATCCAGTCCGTCGGTGAGCTGTGCCTGTCGCCGATCGGCCTGTCGATGGTGACCAAGCTGGCCCCGGTGCGCCTGGTCGGCTTCGGCATGGGCGGCTGGTTCCTGTCCACCGGCATCGGCAACAACATGTCCGGCATCTTTGCCGGCGTGGTCAGCGGCGAAGGCGGCATGACCGTGGAATCGGCGCTGAAGGGCTACACCTTCGGCTTCTGGGCGTTGATCATTTCCGGCGCGGTGCTGTTCCTGGTCGCCCCGCTGATCAACAAGCTGATGCACGGCGTCAAGTGAGGACTGCGATGCGCATGAAAGCCGTGGGGATGTCGATGATCGCGGCCGGCCTGCTGGCCGCCTGTTCGCCGTCGTCGGCGCCCACCGCTGCACCTGCGCAGCCGCTGGATACCTCCGAGCAGAAACCCCCGGTCGCCGATCCCGGCGAACCGGTGGCCTCGGGCAACACCCCGGCCGCGGCGGACATCGCCGCGATCGCGGCGCTCAACGCCCAGTTCGATCCGGCACGCGACCCGGTCGCCGACCTGGCCACGGCCAAGGTCGAAGCCCAGCGCGGCGGCAAGCGCATCATCGTGGACGTGGGCGGTGAGTGGTGCCCGTGGTGCCATCTGATGGACGGATTCATCGAAGGGGATGCGGAGATCCGCAGCTTCCGCGATGCGAACTACGTCTGGATGAAGGTCAACTACAGCGAAGAGAACGAGAACGCGGCCTTCCTGTCGCAGTTCCCGGCCGTGAAAGGCTACCCGCACCTGTTCGTGCTCGATGCCGACGGCAAGCTGCTGCACTCGCAGTTCACCGGCGAGCTGGAGGCCGACAAGGGGGAGAAGAAGGGCTACGACCGTGGCCGCTTCTTCGCCTTCATGAAGCAATGGGCGCCCCCGAAGGCGTCGTGATCGAAGAGGCCGCGGATTCCGCGGCCTTTTTTTTGCCCTCAATTTCCGCGCCCTGCTGCCGCTACCCCCAAGGACCTCATGCCGCGCTGTTCGTGGCGGGCAACCGACGGAATTCGACGCATGCAGCCGGGCACCAGCGACAGCACCACCGATGTTTCCCTTGATGCGCCGGCCGGCGTGAGCCTGCCGCCGGTCGATGTCCTGTTGGACGATCAGACCGCGCCGGATGCGCTCGATGGCGAGGCCGATACGCCGGCCCCGGGCGCGATCCGCTACCGCCTGCCGATGGTTTCCGTGCCCGACAACGTGCTGCTCAAGGCCGCGGTGCAGAAGCTGGTGGAGCAGAAGGCGCAGCTGGATGCGCTGGCACGCCAGGGCAACCTGCCGGGGCTGATCCCGGCCGAGTGGCAGGGCAGCGGCCTCCGCGGCGTAGACCTGCAGGGCTTCGTGCTGAGCGTGGTGCCGTTCCTGCAGAACGCCAGCAAGGACGAAACCGCCCCGGCACGCCTGCCGCTCAAGCACGTGCTCGGCGATGCCGGGCGCTGGGACCAGCACGACGTGGAGGAGCCCAGATCGCTGGCGTTCTTCCTGGCCAGCGATGATCGCGCCAGCGCCGGCACGAAGGATCCTGCCGAGGTGTACCTGGTCGGCGCGCTCGGCCTGGCCTGGGCGCACGAAGGGCGCACCCGCCCGGGCTTCCTGCGCGCGATGGGGTACGACAGCATGGCCGCGCGCGTGCACCTGCTGCCGTATCCGGCGGCAGCGCAGCTGGCGCTGTACAGCGTCACCGCGCACGGGGTAACCCAGATCTGGTGCGTGCTGGACCGGCGCAAGGTGCGCCCGCTGCTGGCACCGTGGATCAGCGTGCCGCTGCTGACCGCCTACGGGGTCAATGCCCCGCAGACCTGGCCGACCAGCTTCCCGGCGGTGGAGGAGGTGGCCGCGATGCTGGCCGCCGCACGGGGCGGCAAGGGGCCGGTCGAAGCGGACCTGGGCAAGGTGGCGGCCAAGGTCGCCCAGGACGCGTCGGGCGAAGCCTGGATGCCGGTCAGCCTGCTCCAGGTCGGCACCTGGGCACCGCGCTGGCGCTACTTCATGGCCACCTTCATCGGCCTGCCGTCGCTGTTGCTGGTGGTCGCCGCGCTGGCCTTGCCGGGCGCGATCGAAGCCGCCGCCGTCGCCGCCTCGCTGGGCTTTGCCGGCGGCGCGATCGGTGCCCTGGCGGCGCCGTGGGTGCATGCACGGCGCAAGCACCTGAGCTGAGGCGCAACGGAGGCGCAACGACCAACGGTCGTTGCCTACCGGCATCGCGCAGGTACCCACCGTGGGTGGGTACGCCTTGCGATCAGGCCTCGTCCATCCGCTGCAGGCCTTCGCCGGCCAGGCGCAGGATCAGCGTTTCCAGCATCTGCTCTTCCTCTTCGCTGAGCACGGACATCAGCTTGCGGGTGATGTCGATCACCAGCGGGGCGATGGTCTCGTACACCTCGAATCCGGCGGCCGACAGCGCCAGCACCGAACGGCGGCGGTCGTCGCCATGGGTTTCACGCTTGATGAAGCCCCGTTCGAGCAGTCTGGCCACGGCGCGGCTGACCGCGACCTTGTCCATCGCGGTGCGATCGGACACCTCGCTGGCCGACGAGCCCGGGTACAGCGCCAGGACCGTGATCACCCGCCACTCGGGGATCGCCAGGCCATACCGGTCCCCATACAGCTTGGCGATATTGCCGCTGACCCGGTTGGACAGAACGCTCAGCCGGTATGGCAGGAACTGCTCCAGATCGAGCAGGGCGTGCGAGGCGCGGATGCTGTGACTGCTGGGATCGGGCGGGCTCATGCTGCGGTGCACCTTGATGGTGGTTTCATGTGAAACTATAACCTACGTTCCGGACACCGCATTCTCGCGGGTCTGCCTTCCTACCGCACCTGGTTTTTTCCGATGCGGACTGCTTTGGAGCCACAGCATGACCAGCCAAACGAGCACCGCGTCCTACGCACCCGATCCGGGCATGCAGGTCACCACCTTCGAAAACCCGATGGGCATCGATGGTTTCGAGTTCGTCGAGTTCGCCGCCCCGGCCGGCCGTGGCGCGGAGCTGCACGACTATTTCCGCAAGATGGGCTTCACCGCGGTGCTGCGCCACAAGCAGCGCGCGATCACGGTCTATCGCCAGGGCGACGTGAATTTCCTGGTCAATGAAGAGCCGGATTCGTTCGCCTCGGACTTCGCCGAGAAGCACGGCCCCTGTGCCTGCGGTTTCGCGATCCGCTTCAAGAAGCCGGGCGACGAGGTCTACCAGATGGCGCTGGGCAACGGTGCCGAAGCGATCGACTTCAAGCCGGAGACCCGCGCCGTCGCCGCCCCGATCATCAAGGGCATCGGCGACTGCATGCTGTACCTGGTCGACCGCTATGGCGCCAACGGCAGCATGTTCGATACCGACTACGCGCCGATCGAGGGCGTCGACCTGCGCCCGAAGGGCTTCGGGCTGACCTTCATCGACCACCTGACCCACAACCTGTACTTCGGCAACATGCAGCAGTGGTCGGATTACTACGAGCGCCTGTTCAACTTCCGCGAGATCCGCTACTTCGACATCAAGGGCCTCAAGACCGGCCTGGTGTCCAAGGCGATGACCGCGCCGGACGGCATCGTGCGCATCCCGCTCAACGAATCCTCCGATCCGAAGAGCCAGATCAACGAATACCTCGACGCCTACAAGGGCGAGGGCATCCAGCACATCGCCTGCTTCACCGAGAACATCTACGAGACCGTGGAAGCGATGCGCGCCCAGGGCGTGGAGTTCCTCGACACCCCGGACACGTATTTCGATGTGATCGACATGCGCGTGCCCAACCACGGTGAAGACGTGGCCCGACTGGCGAAGAACAAGATCCTGATCGACGCCGATCCGGAGACCCACCAGCGCAAGCTGCTGCAGATCTTCACCACCAACTGCATCGGGCCGATCTTCTTCGAGATCATCCAGCGCAAAGGCAACGAAGGCTTCGGCGAAGGTAACTTCACCGCGCTGTTCGAGAGCATCGAGCGCGACCAGATGAAGCGCGGCGTGCTGTAAGGCACTCGGCCGCCACCCGCGTTACGCTCCAACGGTGGCATCCGCGCCCGCGCGGGTGCCACTGGCTGTATTCCCTTGCCATCCACGCCTCCGGCGGAGCAGGACCATGAACAACCCGATGTCATCGCGCGGTTACCAGACCGGTTTCGGCAACGAGTTCGCCACCGAGGCGGTGCCCGGCGCACTGCCGGTGGGACGGAATTCCCCGCAGCGCGTCGCCCATGGCCTGTATGCCGAACAGATGTCCGGTACGGCGTTCACCGCGCCGCGCGGCAGCAATCGCCGCAGCTGGGTGTACCGCATCCGCCCGGCGGTGACCCACGGCGAATTCACCCCCTTCCTCCAGCCGCATCTGCACGGCGACTTCGCGCAGGGCGCGGTCTCGCCCAACCAGCTGCGCTGGGATCCGTTGCCGCTGCCTGGCACGCCCACCGATTTCATCGAAGGGCTGTACACCATGGGGGGCAACGGCTCGCCGGACGCCCACGGCGGCGTTGGTATCCACCTGTATGCCGCCAACCGCGACATGCAGGGCCGCTATTTCTACAACGCCGATGGCGAGCTGCTGATCGTGCCGCAGCTCGGCCGCCTGCGCCTGCTCACCGAGCTGGGCGTGATCGAGATCGAGCCGCAGCAGATCGCGGTGATCCCGCGTGGCGTGCGCTTCCGTGTCGAACTGCCCGATGGCGACGCGCGCGGCTACGTCTGCGAGAACTTCGGCGCGCTGCTGAAGCTGCCGGACCTGGGCCCGATCGGCTCCAACGGCCTGGCCAATCCGCGTGACTTCGAGACGCCGCACGCGGCGTTCGAGAACCTCGACGGCGCGTTCGAACTTGTCGCCAAGTTCGAGGGCCAGCTGTGGCGCGCGGACATCGATCATTCGCCGCTGGACGTGGTCGCCTGGCACGGCAACTACGCGCCGTATCGCTACGATCTGCGCCGCTTCAACACGATCGGTTCGATCAGCCACGACCATCCCGATCCCTCGATCTTCCTCGTGCTGCATTCGCCCAGCGACACGCCGGGCACCAGCAACATGGACTTCGCGATCTTCCCGCCGCGCTGGCTGGTCGCGCAGGACACGTTCCGCCCGCCGTGGTTCCACCGCAACATCGCCAGCGAGTTCATGGGCCTGATCCATGGCGCCTACGATGCGAAGGCGGAAGGCTTCGTGCCGGGTGGTGCCTCGCTGCACAACTGCATGAGCGGCCACGGCCCGGACGCGGCGACCTTCGAGAAGGCCTCCGCGGCCGACCTGAGCCGGCCGGACGTGATCAAGGACACGATGGCCTTCATGTTCGAAACCCGCGGCGTGATCCGTCCGACCGCCCAGGCGATGGAGGCGGCGCACCGCCAGCGCGGGTATCAGCAGTGCTGGCAGGGGTTGAAGGCGAATTTTGCTAAGTAGAACGGATGCTCAGATGCCGTCCGAGTGGCGGCGGGTCGGCAGCACGCGGTCAATGTGAACGTCGTTGCCCGTGCGTTGGTAGGCGATCAGATAGCGTCCATCGCGCGTTGCATACAGAAACGTGCCTTTGATGGCATCGAGGCGATACAAGGCCGCGCCATCCAAGGCATCACCTTCGCTCTCAATCGCATTGTCGCGCGCGAGGGCTGCGGCAAACAGGTGCGGATCCGGCAGCGTCACGGCGCGCTCGAAAGCCGAAACGAGTTGTCTCGCTCGATCCTCGATGGCCTGCCGGCCCCACGCCACTGTCATTCTTTGGACGAGTGGCGCTTCAATGCCGTTCGCAACTGGTCACCGAGCCGCGTTTTCAGCGCCTCCATGTGCAGGTGTGCTTCTGTGCTGGACAGTGGCGGGCGTGGATCCGCGCGCGCCTCGGCCACCGCTTCACGGATGCGCTCCAGATAGGCCGAGTCTTCATGCAGCTGTTTCAGTGCGCGTGCCCGATCCGGTCGTGAGCGGCGCAAGGGCTCGGCACCAGCCGTCGCCGTGGCGTCCACGCGATAGCGTGTGATCCCCAGCTGGGCCAGTACACGTGCGGCCGCGTGGACGCCGGAGAACATGCGGGGCGTCCCATCTTTGGTGGCCAACGCGCGTTCGCTGTTCTCCAAGGCGAAGGTGACGACATAGCCACCCGGTTCCGCGGTCACCGTCGTTTCGCGCAGACTGCCGGCTTCAGCGAGTTCCCGGGCAGTCGCCAGTCTGATCGTATCGACCACGCTCGACTCCCAATTAACTGTTATTTGGGAATCATACATGGGTTAAACCTCGCCTGCGGATGGACCTTCATCGTTGCGCGGAGTCCTTCGCCACGTCCAATTCAACCTCTTCATCGAAAGCGGATTCCCGCAATACCGTCTCAAACCACGGCGTTCTTGAACCGGTCGGCATGCTCCTTCGGCAGCACCTCGAGCAACCGCTGCCGCACCCGTTCGGCATAGCCGGTCGAGGTCAGCCCGGGCAGCGCCTCGAGGGCGGTGAGCAGCGCGGCCATGACCGCTTCATCGCTGCGCGACTGCTGCAGGGTTTGGAACAGCGCCGCCGCCTGCGGATGGCGCTGCAGTTCCAGGATGTCCAGCAGGTAGATGCGGGCGGCGACCAGCGAGCGGCGGCGTTCGGTCACCGGCACCGGTGCCACGGTCGGCATCATGCCAGCCGCGGGCGCGGCGGGCGCGACAACGGCGACCTCCGCGACCGCACGCGATACCAGGTACCCGCTCTGGATCAGCTGGATCACCATCGCCGGGGTTTCCGGTCCCACCAGCTGGCCGAGCTGGACCAGGTCACGCTGGCCGTCGCACAGGATCAACAGCCGGCGCTGGCGCATGTCCAGGGGCGCGCGGTGGGCCTGCAGGGCAGTGCGGGCGAGGTCGGTCTTCTGCGGTTGCATGGGGGCGGGGTCGATGCGGTGCAGGCCGAGCCTGAACGCGGCAGGTGAAACGCGGATGACAGCGATGCCGTGCATGTCGCCCACACGGCCCTCGCGCTAGGCTGCGCCCATTCAACGGGAGGATGCAGGCATGAAACAGCTGGGAAGCGTGATGGCACTGGGGATGGTGCTGGCCTTGGCGGCGTGCGGGCGCGCGCCGGAAACCCCGTCCAGCGATGCCGAGGCGGCCGTGCCTGCACCGGCGGCGGACACCGCACCCGCAGCGACCACCACGGCGGCACCGGGCACGGCAACGCAGGGACCGGCGCGCCTGGATGGCTACGGCCCCGTGGCGCTGGGCAGCACGCTGGACGAGGTGCGGGCGGCTTGGAAGGAACCCCTGCAGGGCGAGGTCGCCGACGACTACTGCCATGCGCTGCGGCCCGAAGGCGCGCAGGCCGGGGACGTGATCTTCATGATCGAAGGCAGGCGCCTGGTGCGCTATGACGTGCGCAATGATCGCATCGTCGCCCCGGGCGGCGGCAAGGTCGGCATGTCGCTCGGCCAGCTGCAGACGCTGTACCCGGACCGCGGCGACCTGACCCCGCACAAGTACGACGAGAAAGGCCACAACCTGCGCGTGCGCCCGGCGACCGAGGGCGGCGCACTGGTCAACTTCGAGATCAACGGCGATGGCAACGTCACCGCCTGGCGGGTCGGCAAGACCCCGCAGGTGGACTACGTCGAAGGCTGCTCCTGAGCCACCGGTACCGCCCCGGCCGCGACGCCGGGGCGGGCCTTCACCGTTGGGCGTGGGCTGGCCCTAGAATCGGCTCACATCTGTCACCGGGGAGCACCAGATGATCGCTGCCACTGTTTGGTTCGTACTGGGCCTGGTGCTGTTGGCACTGGGGGGCGATTCCATCGTCAAGGCCGCCTCCGGGCTGGCCCAGCGCTTCGGCGCCTCGCCCTTCGTGGCGGGGTTGCTGCTGGTCGCCTTCGGCACCTCGCTGCCCGAGCTGGTGGTCAACGCCCGGGCCTTCGTAGTCGGGGCGGAAGAGCTCGCGCTGGGCAACGCGGTGGGCAGCAACATCGTCAATGTCGGGCTGACCCTGGGCCTGGCGGCCCTGGCCGCGCCGCTGCTGGTCCGCGCGCGCCTGCTCTCGCCGCTGCTGGTGTGCCTTGCGGCCGCCAGCCTGCTGCTGATCCTGTTCGGCCTGGATGGGGTGATCGTGCGCTGGGAAGGGGCCGTGCTGCTGCTCGCCTTCGTCGCCCTGCTGGTGTTCCTGCTGCGCCGCGCGCGGGTGGAATCCGAGCCGGTGCGCGAGGCCATCGCCGGCTATGCGATGACCCGGACCGGGCTGTTTCTCAACCTTCTGCGACTGTCGTTCGCGGCGGTGTGCCTATACCTCGGCGCGCGCTGGATCGTACAAGCCGCACCGGTGTTCGGCGCCGGGCTGGGCTGGTCGCCGCTGCTGGTCGGCCTGCTGCCGGTGGCGATCGGCACCGCGCTGCCCGAGGTCGCTGCGGCGGTCGCTGCGGCACGCCGTGGCCAGGGCGACATGGTGCTGGGCCACGTGATCGGCTCGAGCCTGTTCAATCTGCTGGTGGTGGTCGGCGGCATGGCCGCGCTGCGTCCGCTGGCGCTGCCCGCATCGTTCGTGAAGCTGGAGCTGCCGGCAGCGATTGCCTTCGTGCTGGTGCTCTACCCGATGCTGCGCGGTGACCTGACGATCAGCCGGCGCGAAGGCGCGGTGCTGGTGGTGGCGTTCGTGGGTTGGATCGCGCTGGAGCTGGCGTTGATCGGCGGCGTGTGGGGTTGACGGCCAACCGTTGAAGCAGCCGGCCAGCCGCCGGCTCTACCGTTTCGCAGGCATGTTGCAGCCGGCCAGCGGCCGGCACTACAGCGGTGCGGACTTGTTCAAGCCGGCCAGCGGCCGGCTCTACTGGCTGTCGCGGGAAATGGGCGCCTTCGCATCATCGGCGTCGTCGTCGCGGCGCGGTTCCGGCGGCGGCAGCTGTTCTTCCTTGGCGGTCTTGTGGCCCGGCAGCTCCGGCCGGGTTTCCATCAGCAGCGACAGCGCGGCCTTGGCCATCATGTGCGCGCTGATCGGCGCGGTGATGAACAGGAACACGGTGATCAGCAGCTCGCGCGGCTGCGGGTCTTCGCCGAGGAAGATGTGATAGCAGACCGAACCCACCAGCACGCAGCCCACGCCCAGCGTGCTGGCCTTGGTCGGTGCATGCAGGCGCTTGAAGAACGTGGACAGCTTCACCAGGCCGAGCGCGCCGACCAGAATGAAGAAGCAGCCGAACAGCAGCAGGATCGACAGCACGATCTGGATGAAGGTGATCATTCGACGATGTCCCGGCGCAGCACGAACTTGCTGAGCACCACCGTACTGCCGAATCCGAGCATGGCGATGATCAGCGCGGCTTCGAAGTACACCGCCGAGTTGAGGTACATGCCGAACAGCATCAGCTCGGCGATGGCCGTCACCGACAAGGTGTCCAGGGCAAGGATGCGGTCGGGCACGGTCGGGCCGCGCAGCAGGCGCCAGGTGGCCAGCAGCATGGCCAGGCCGACCACGTGCATGCACACCACCATCGTGGTCTGGATGAACATATGTCCGGTCATGGGAAGATCTCCATCAGCGGGGCTTCGTAGCGGGATTTGATCTGCCGGATCAGCGCGTCCGGATCATCCAGGTGCAGCACGTGCACCAGCAGGTACCGGCGGTCATCCGACAGCGCGGCCGAGACCGTGCCCGGGGTCAGCGTGATCATGCTGGTCAGCGCGGCGATGCCGTGGATGTTGGCGATATCCAGCGGCAGCCAGATGAAGCCGGGGTGGATGCGGCGCTCCGGGCCCAGCACCTGGATCGCGACCCGGATGTTGGAGACCAGGATGTCCCACAGGGTCACGAACACCAGTTTGGGCAACGGCCTGAGCGAGCCGATCCGCGCGAACTCGCGGTCCAGCCGCGCCGCGAACAACGGCACCACCACGCCCAGGATCATGCCGAGCACGAACTGGCCCAGCGTGAAGCTGTCGGACATCAACAGCCAGAACGCCACCACCATCACGCTCAGCGAGGGCGAGGGCAGGATGCGCTTGTACAGGGAAGGCTTGCGCGTCATGGCTGGCGAATCTCCGGCGTGGTGGCGCGCAGTTCACCGACGTAGTCCTGCGGCTGCAGCAGCTGGGTGGCCATCGCATCGGTGTGCTGCATCAGCGGGCCGGCGAACACGCTCATCGCGATGCCATAGCTGAGCAGCAGCGCGGCGGCGAACAGTTCCACGGTGCGCGTGGGGGCCTTGCGCGGTTTGGGCGCGCCTTCTTCGACGACTGGTACGCGCCAGAACAGGCGGATGCCGCCCCGGGTCAGCCCGACGATCACCATCAGGCTGCTGCCCAGCACCGCGGCCCACACCGCCCAGGTGTACTGCGCGGGCATGCCGGCCAGCAGCGCGGCCTTGGCCAGGAAGCCGGACAACGGCGGCAGGCCGGCCACCGAGACGGCGCCGATCAGGAAGAGCACGGCAGGCGTTTCCTTGCCCGGCATCGGTGCGATGACTTCCTTGCGGTCGCTGGCGCCGCCACGACGGCGACGGATCAGGTCGGCAATGAGGAACAGCGCGGCGGCCACGAAGGTGCTGTGCGGCAGGTAGTACAGGCCGGCCGAGAGGACTTCCGGCGTGCGCACCGAGAACGCGATGAACAGCGTCGCCGCCGAGACCACCACCAAGTAGGAGATCAGCACGCGCAGGCGCGCCGCGGCAAGCACACCCAGGCCGCCCAGCACCAGCGTCGCCACGCCGGCCCAGAGCAGCCACTGGCTGCCGTAGCCGGCCATCGGGCCCGCGCCTTCGCCGAACCACAGCGTGCTGACCCGCAGCACGGCATAGAGGCCGACCTTGGTCATGATCGCGAACAGTGCGGCCACCGCGGCCGGTGCACGTGCATAGGCTTCCGGCAGCCACAGGTACAGCGGCATCAGCGCGGCCTTGCTGCAGAACACCAGCAGCAGCAGGCCCATGGTCGCCTTGACCAGGGTCAGGTGCGACGCCGGAACCTCGGCGATGCGCTGGGACAGTTCGGCCATGTTGAGCGAGCCCAGCGAGGCATACAGCAGGCCGAGCGCGATCAGGAACAGGGTCGAGGCGGTAACGTTGAACACCACGTAATGCAGGCCGATGCGCATGCGCAGGCCGCGCCCGCCGCTGAGCAGCAGGCCGTAGGAGGCGATCAGCATCACCTCGAAGAACACGAACAGGTTGAAGATGTCGCCGGTCAGGAACGCGCCGTTGAGGCCGACCAGCTGGAACTGGAACAACGCATGGAAGTGCGGCGCGCGCCGGTCCCAGCCCGAACAGGCATGCAGCAGGCAGGGGATGGCCAGCAGCAGCGTGGTCACCAGCATCCAGGCCGAGAGACGGTCGGCGACCAGCGCGATGCCCAGGCGCGAGGGCCAGTCGCCCAGCAGGTACACCGCGATGCTGCCGTCGGCGGTCTGCGCGAACAGCAGCGCGACAGCGGCGGCGAGTGCGGTCAGCGTGGTCCACGCCACCGTGCGCTGCACCTTCGGCCCATAGCGGCGGTGCTCGACGAACAGCGAGCAGGCCGCGCCGAACAGCGGAATCAGGATGGGCAGGATCACCGCATGGTTCATGCGCCGCCCTCCCGGCCCGGCGCGGTATCGGCGGGGAGTTCTTCCTCTTCGTGTGCGTCCACGTGATCGCTGTGGTTGTCGCTGCGGCTGCGCATCGCCAGCACGATGCTGACCGCGGTCATCGCGAACGCGATCACGATGGCGGTCAGCACCAGCGCCTGCGGCAGCGGATCGGTGTAGTTGCCCAGGTCGCTGTCGATGCCCTCACGCAGCACCGGCGCCTTGCCCTGGACCAGGCGGCCGCCGGCAAAGATCAGCAGGTTGGTCGCATACGAGAGGAAGGTCATGCCGAGGATCACATCGAAGCTGCGCGCGCGCAGCAACAGGTAGATGCCGATCGCGCTCAGCACGCCGATGGCGCTTGCCAGGGCCAGTTCCATCAGTGCATCTCCCCGGTTTTTGCCGAACGGCGGGTGGGATCGATCTCGCCTTTACGGGCGTTGCGGGTGCGCGAGGGCTTGACCGTGCCCATCATCGAGAGCATCAGCATCACGCCGCCGAACACCACCAGGTACACGCCGGTATCGAAGCCGATCGCACTGGCCAGCGGTACCTCGCCGATCAGCGGCAGGTGCAGGTCCAGGTGGCCGCTGGTCAGGAACGGCACGCCGAACAGCATCGAGGCGCAGCCACTGAGGATGGCGATCAGCAGGCCGGCACCGACGCAGCGGATGTAGTCGAAGCCGAAGCGCGATTCCACCGAGGTGGTGCCTTGGATGACGTACTGGATCAGCAGCGGCACGGCCAGCACCAGGCCGGCGACGAAGCCACCGCCGGGCGCGTTGTGGCCGCGCAGGAACAGGAAGATCGAGACGGTCACGGTGAGCGGGAACATGATCTGGGCCAGATCGGCCGGCACCGGCAGCTTGATCGGCGGGCCCTGCATGATCTGTTCCGGCGCCATCCGCGAGCGACGCAGCATGGCGTGCACCACCAGCGCGGCGATGCCGAACACGGTGATCTCGCCGAAGGTATCGAAGCCACGGAAGTCGACCAGGATCACGTTGACCACGTTCTGCCCATAGGCCTCCGGCAGCGCACGCGCGAGCAGCTCGCCGGCCATGGTGTTCGGCGGCAGGGTCATCGCGGTGTAGGCCATCGCGGCCAGGCCGCCACCGGCGACGATCGCGATCACCGCATCGCGCCGCTTTCGCCAGACCGACTTCTCCGGCGGCGACTGGCTCGGCAGGTAGTTCATGCCCAGCAGCATCAGCACCAGGGTGACCATCTCGACCAGCAGTTGGGTCAGCGCCAGGTCGGGCGCGGACAGGAACACGAAGGTCAGCGAGACCAGCAGGCCGACGCCGCCCACCACCAGCACTGCAAGCAGGCGCTGCCGGTAGACGAACAGCGCGCCCAGCGCACAGGCCATCATCACCAGCCACAGCGCCCAGCCCAGCAGCGGGATCGGCTGCGGCGAGGGCCAGTTGGGTGAAGCCGGGTTGGCCACGAACGGCGCGGCGGCGACGATGATCGCCACTACCACCAGCGCCATCAGCATGCGCTGCAGGCTGCCGTTGGCCAGGCCCTGGGTCAACCGGTGGGCGAAGCCGAACACCAGGTCGAGCTGCTTGTGGAAGATGTTGCGGCCGATGCTGCGGGTGACCACGGCATGCAGGTCGACCAGGCGGCGCAGGCCGAAGTACAGCACGATGCCACCGATCACGCCGGCCGCGCTCATCGCCAGCGGCATGTTGAAGCCGTGCCAGACCGAGAGACTGTAGGCCGGCATCGCCGGGCCCAGGATCGACGACGCGGCGGCATGCAGCACCGGCGCGATGGTGATCGCCGGCGCGACGCCGACGGCCACGCAGACCACCACCAGGATCTCCACCGGCACCTTCATGAAGCGCGGCGGTTCGTGCGGCACCCGGTCCAGGTCATGCGGGCCCTTGCCGAAGAAGGTGTCGTGCACGAAGCGCAGGCTGTAGGCCACGCCGAACACGCCGGCCAGCAATGCGGCGATCGTCATCGCGATGCGCATCGCCTCCGGTCCGGCGGTCAGCGCCTCGGCAAACAGCATTTCCTTGGACAGGAAGCCGTTGAGCAGCGGGATGCCGGCCATCGCCAGCGAGGCGATGATCGCCAGCGCGCTGGTGATCGGCATCAACCGGCGCAGGCCGCCCAGCTTGCGCATGTCGCGGGTGCCGGTTTCATGGTCGATGATGCCGGCGGCCATGAACAGCGAGGCCTTGAAGGTGGCGTGGTTGAGGATGTGGAAGACGCCGGCGACCACCGCCATCGGCGCGGACAGGCCGAACAGCATGGTGATCAGGCCCAGGTGGGAGATCGTCGAATAGGCGAGCAGCCCTTTCAGATCATGCTGGAAGATCGCGTTCCAGGCGCCGATCAGCAGGGTGATCGCCCCGATGCCGCTGACCGTATAGAAGAACAGATCGGTGCCGGCCAGCGCCGGATGCAACCGGGCCAGCAGGAACACGCCGGCTTTGACCATCGTCGCCGAGTGCAGGTAAGCCGAGACCGGCGTCGGCGCGGCCATCGCGTGCGGCAGCCAGAAGTGGAACGGGAACTGGGCGCTCTTGGTGAAGATGCCGGCCAGGACCAGCAACAGCGCATACGGGTACAGCGCACTGGCGCGGATCAGATCGCCGGCGGCGAGCACCGCATCCAGTTCGAAGCTGCCGACGATGCGGCCGATCAGCAGCACGCCGCCGAGCAGGGCCAGGCCACCACCGCCGGTGACCACCAGGGCCATCCGGGCGCCCTCGCGGGCGTCCTGGCGGTGCGACCAGAAGCCGATCAGCAGGAACGAGCTGATGCTGGTCATTTCCCAGAACACCATCAGCAGCAGCAGGTTGCCCGAGAGCACCATGCCGAGCATGGCGCCCATGAACAGCAGCAGGTAACAGTAGAAGCGGTGGGCGCTGTCGCGGGCACTCAGGTAGTAGTGGGCGTACATCACCACCAGCGCGCCGATCGCCAGCACCATGCCGGCGAACATCCAGGCCAGGCCGTCCAGGCGCAGCGAGAAGGCCAGCCCGATCTGCGGAATCCACTCCCCGTAGCTGCGGACGATCCCGCCGTCCATGATCGCCGGGGTCATCGTCGCCAACAGCGCCAGTCCTCCCAGCGGAGCGGCCGCGGCTACCCAGGCGGCCGTGGAGCGGGAGGTGCGGCGGAATGAAGCGACGGCCACTGCCATCAGGAAGGGCAGGGCGAGCAGCAGGAGCAGACTAGGATTCATGCAGGGAATGCGGGATTCACGAGCAGGTCGTTCAGTCTAACAGGCAGGCAATTGCTGCCGATACACCCGAATACGCCCTCAATTGCATCTAACGTGCACTGATTCATTTTTTCGGGGCGGCGCATGGCCCCATTCGGGTCCGTCGAAGGCCGTATGGAGGCCCGCCCTCGACTTTGCCGACTGTGGCCGCCCGGAGGCCATCGAAACGGGTCCGGAACCAGTCGTCGCAGGGGCTGCGGGACGGCCGGGATGTGCACGAAGATGAATGGTGACCGACGCTCGAAGGGCCACTGCGGACGATGCTGGACGGTCCGGCGTGGAGTGCCGGTGAGCGCGCCCGCTCGTTCAGGAAAAACAGGTCAGTAGCGCCAACCCATCCGGCGGTAGACCTTGGCCAGGACCCACAGCGGGCCGATCAGCAGATAGACCAGATCGGTCAGGAAGCTCGGCTTGCGGCCTTCGTGCTTGTGTCCGATGAACTGCGCGACCCAGGCGACGGCAAAGACTCCCAGGGCCAGCCAGAACAGGTTCACCAGCCCGATCTCGGCTTCCAGCAGGCGGCACACGCAGCCGCTGACGAAGAAGATCGCCAGCATGCCGTAGCCCAGCGTGCGCGAGAGGCGGTTGTAGAAACACCAGGCGGCGAACATCGCCAGGCCGGCCCAGATCCCGTTCTGGAACCAGGTGATCAGCGGCGGGAGGCACCACAGCAGGCCGATCACCGACCACAGGATCGCCGGGACGGCCACGATGTGGATGCGCTGGTTCAGCACATTGCGGTGATCGTCGGAATAGCTGGCGAAGTAGCGGTCGATCGGGCGTGCAAGCTGGGTGGCGGTCTGCATACTGCGTCGCTTCCTCGGACAACGGTAGTGGGGCCCGCAAGGCCCCACACCCACCAATAAACAAAAGGAAGGATTGAGCCCACC
>NZ_JBDJMB010000004.1:0-188995 GCF_039673645.1 Stenotrophomonas sp. TWI700
GCCTTAAGCGGGGGTTGTGGTGTGGGCCCACCAACTGTCGGCACCTACCCGGTTTGGGTGGCACGGTTAGCGCACGACCGTTGGTCGTGCGCCCCACCGCCCCGCTCAGCGGACCTCCGAAATCTCCACCCCATCCAGCCCCTGCGACAGCGTGCGTGCATCGCCGCCCTGGGAGAGCTTGATCCGCAGCCGCACTTCGTTCTGCGAATCGGCGTAGCGCAGCGCATCTTCGTAGCTGATCTCGCCCGCCTGGTACAGCTCGAACAGGCTCTGGTCGAAGGTGCGCATGCCCAGCTGCACCGACTCCTTCATCACTTCCTTGAGCTTGTGGATTTCGCCGTCGCGGATGTAATCCTGGACCAGCGGCGTACCCAGCATGATCTCCATCGCGACCTTGCGCGATTTGCCATCCGGCGAAGGAATCAACTGCTGGGCAACCACGCCCTTGAGGTTCAGCGACAGATCCATCAGCAGCTGGTTGCGGCGGTCTTCCGGGAAGAAGTTGATGATGCGGTCCATCGCCTGGTTGGCGTTGTTGGCGTGCAGCGTGCACAGCACCAGGTGGCCGGTTTCGGCGAAGGCGATGGCGTGGTCCATGCCCTCGCGGGTACGTACTTCGCCGATCATGATCACGTCCGGCGCCTGGCGCAGCGTGTTCTTCAGCGCGGCTTCCCAGCTGTCGGTATCGATGCCGACTTCACGCTGGGTGATGATGCAGCCCTCGTGCTTGTGCACGAATTCGATCGGGTCTTCGATGGTGATGATGTGGCCGGTCGAGTTGTGGTTGCGGTAGCCGATCATCGCCGCCAGCGAGGTGGACTTGCCGGTACCGGTGGCGCCCACGAACAGGATGATGCCGCGCTTGGTCATCGCCAGCGTCTTGATGATCGGCGGCAGGTTGAGCTCTTCCACGGTGGGAATGCGCGTCTCGATCCGGCGCAGCACCATGCCGACCTGGTTGCGCTGGTAGAAGCAGCTCACGCGGAAGCGGCCGACACCGGACAGGCCGATGGCGAAGTTGCATTCGTGGGTTTTCTCGAACTCTTCGCGCTGCGCCGGCGTCATCACGTTCAGCACCAGGTCGCGGCTCTGCTGCGGCGTCAACGGGGTCTGGGTGATCGGCGAAATCTTGCCGTTGACCTTGATCGCCGGCGGCATGCCCGCGGTGATGAACAGGTCCGACGCCTTCTGGTGCGCCATCAGCTTGAGGAACGAGGTGAAGTCGATGGTGGTGGTGCTCATCGCGGTGTACTCCGAGGGTTTTCAGGAGCCGGCCAGCGGCCGGCACTACCACTATTCGAAAATCCGCTTGTCCTTGGCGTACTCGCGCGCCTGGTTGCGGGTGATCAGGCTGCGCTTGACCAGATCCTGCAGGTGCTGGTCCAGGGTCATCATGCCCATCTGCTGGCCGGTCTGGATCGCCGAGTACATCTGCGCGACCTTGTCTTCGCGGATCAGGTTGCGGATGGCCGGGGTGCCGACCATGATTTCCCAGGCCGCGGTACGCCCGCCACCGACCTTCTTCAGCAGTGCCTGCGAGATCACCGCGCGCAGCGACTCGGACAGCATCGAGCGCACCATCGGCTTTTCGCCCGCGGGGAACACGTCGATGATGCGGTCGATGGTCTTGGCGGCCGAGCTGGTGTGCAGCGTCCCGAACACCAGGTGGCCGGTTTCCGCGGCGGTCAGCGCCAGGCGGATCGTTTCCAGATCGCGCAGTTCGCCGACCAGGATGATGTCCGGGTCTTCACGCAGGGCCGAACGCAGCGCTTCGTTGAAGCCGTGCGTATCGCGATGCACTTCGCGCTGGTTGATCAGGCACTTCTGCGAGGTGTGCACGAATTCGATCGGATCCTCGACGGTGAGGATGTGGCCGTATTCGTTCTTGTTGATGTGGTCGATCATCGCCGCCAGCGTGGTCGACTTGCCCGAACCGGTCGGGCCGGTCACCAGGATCAGGCCCTGCGGCTGGTCGATCAGCTCGCGGAAGATCGGCGGCACGGCCAGGTCTTCCAGCGTAAGCACCTCGGACGGAATGGTACGGAACACCGCACCCGCGCCACGGTTCTGGTTGAAGGCGTTGACACGGAAGCGCGCCAGCGAGGGAATCTCGAACGAGAAATCGACCTCGAGGAACTCTTCGTAATCGCGACGCTGCTTGTCCGACATGATGTCGTACACCAGCGCGTGGACCTGCTTGTGGTCCAAGGCCGGAATGTTGATGCGGCGGACATCGCCGTCGACGCGGATCATCGGCGGCAGGCCGGCCGACAGATGAAGATCCGACGCTTTGTTCTTTACAGAAAACGCCAATAGTTCGGCGATATCCATGCGCTGCTACTCCCCATGACTGCTGCGACTGGAAGGTTCTTTCCCCGGGCGGCAGTATAGAGCGAGATGTGCACAATACGCTCCAGCCCCTGATCCACCGGACCCGCCGTGACCGCCCAGACCCTGCCTGCCATCCTGACGAACCTGCACAACGCGGCGGTGGCCGCCGGGCGGCCAGATCCCGTCCTGCTGGCGGTCTCCAAGACCCAGCCGGCCGAGGCCGTGCAGGCCCTGGCCGCGCAGGGCCAGCGGGCCTTCGGCGAGAACTACGTGCAGGAAGCGGTGGCCAAGATCGAGGCATTGGCGACACTGGGCCTGGAATGGCACCTGATCGGCCACCTGCAGTCCAACAAGGCCGAGCTGGCCGCCCGCCATTTCGACTGGGTGCAGAGCGTGGACCGGCCCAAGCTGGTCACCGCGCTGGCCGCGCACCGCCCGCCCGGCCAGCCGCCGCTGAACGTGCTGATCCAGGTCAACATCGATGACGAGGACAGCAAGCACGGCTGCGCCCCGCAGGACATCCAGACCCTCGCCGCTGCCATCACCGCCGCACCGCAGCTGCGCCTGCGCGGGCTGATGGCGATCCCGGCGCCCTGGCCGGAGGCGGACCGCCGGCAGGCGGCCTTCACCAACATGGCCGCGTTGTTCGCCACGCTGGCCGCAGCGCATCCACAGGTGGATACGCTGTCGATGGGGATGAGCAGCGACTACCCTGAAGCCATCGCCCATGGCGCCACGATGGTCCGCATCGGCACCGCGCTGTTCGGCGCCCGCCCGCGACCCGCCTGAGCGCCCCGCCCGTTCCAAGGAGAGTTCATGAGCACGTCCCCCATCACCTTCATCGGCGGCGGCAACATGGCCCGCAGCCTGATCGCCGGCCTGGTCCGCCAGGGCGTGGCCCCGGCCAGCATCCACGTCGCCGAGCCGGTGACCGGACTGCGTGAGCAGCTGACCGCCGAATTCGGCATCAGGACCTACGCCAGCGCGAGCGAAGCCGCCGCGCAGGGCTCGGTCTGGGTGCTGGCGGTGAAGCCGCAGGTGCTGCGCGATGTCTGCGCGTCGCTGACCGATATCGCGCACGGCAAGCAGCCGCTGGTGGTCTCCATCGCCGCGGGCATCACCAGCGGCCAGCTGGACCGGTGGCTGGGTGGCGGCCAGGCCGTGGTCCGCGCGATGCCCAACACGCCGGCCCTGCTCGGCGCCGGCGTCACCGGGCTGTTCGCCACCGCCGCGGTGAGCGACGCGCAGCGCGCGCAGGCCGATACCGTGCTGGCCAGCGCCGGGCGCACCGTGTGGATCGACGACGAAGCGCGCATGGATGCGGTCACCGCCGTCTCCGGCAGTGGCCCGGCCTACGTGTTCCTGCTGGCTGAAGCGATGGAAGCCGCCGGCATCGCCCAGGGCCTGCCCGCCGATGCGGCCCGCACGCTGGTTGTGCAGACCCTGCTCGGTGCCTCGCGCATGCTGGATGAATCCGGCGAAGCCCCGGCCGAGCTGCGCCGCCGCGTGACCTCGCCGAACGGCACTACCCAGGCGGCGATCGAAAGCTTCCAGGCGGATGGCTTTGAAGCCATGGTCGCGCGCGCGATCGACGCAGCGACAACGCGCGGGCAGGCATTGTCGGCGGCGAATGATTGACGACCAGACGCAGCCACGCATGGCGTGGCACTACCTTGGCCGCCCTCTGACCGCGTAGAGCCCCCCGCTACCTTGGCCGTACCCTGACCGCGTAGAGCCACCCCATGGGTGGCTGGCCCGCGATGCGGGAACGAGAAGCAGCCACGCATGGCGTGGCACTACCCTCTATGTTTACGGAGAGATGCACATGAAGATCCTGCTTGTCGGTGCCAGCGGCACCCTGGGCCAGGCGGTCGCCAACACCCTCGGCGTCCACCATGAACTGATCCGCGCCGGTCGCCACGGCGGCGATGTGCAGGTCGATCTGACCGACGACGCCAGCGTGGACGCGCTGTTCGCGAAGGTAGGCAAGGTCGATGCGGTGATCGCGACCACCGGCCAGGTGCACTTCGGTCCGCTGGCGCAGATGCGGCCGGCCGACTTCAATCGGGGGCTGCAGGACAAGCTGCTCGGTCAGGTGCGGTTGAGCCTGGCCGCCCAGCATCACCTGAACACCGGCGGCTCGATCACCCTGACCAGCGGCATCATCAGCGCCCAGCCGATCCGCGATGGTGCCAACGCCACGGCCGCCAACGCCGCGCTGGAAGGATTCGTGCGTGCGGCCGCCTGCGAACTGCTGCCGCGCGGGCTGCGCATCAATGCGGTCAGCCCGAACGTGCTGGCCGAGTCGATGGACGACTACGGCGCGTATTTCCCGGGCTTCGAACCGGTGACGGCACAGCGCGCGTCGCTGGCGTACCAGCGCAGCGTGGAAGGGATACAGTGCGGCCAGGTGTTCACCGTGTGGTGTGGGGGGGGCCGGCCTGCGGCCGGCACTACTCCCAGCGGCGGGGGCCGTCGCCCTGATCGCCCAGCGTGTCGCCGGGATTGGTCAGCCGGCACCGCTTCAACGACAGGCACCCACAGCCGATGCAGTCGGTGAGCTGGTCGCGCAACAGCAGCAACTGCTCGATGCGCTGGTCCAGCTCGCTGCGCCACAGCGCTGACATCTTCGCCCACTCGGCCTTGGTCGGCGTCTTGTTCTCGGGCAGGGCGGCAAACGCGGTCGCCACCGCTTCCAACGGCATTCCCACTCGCTGGGCCACGCGGATCACTGCCAGCCGGCGCAGCACATCGCGGGCAAAACGACGCTGGTTGCCGGCGGTGCGCAGGCTGCGGATCAGGCCCTTGCGCTCGTAGAAATGCAACGCCGAGACGGCCACGCCGCTCCGCTTGGCGACTTCGCCTACACTCAGTTCCTGCGCGATCACTGCTTGACCTCAACCATGGTTCAGGTGGCATCCTGCGCGCCGCCGGGGGTGTACTGCAAGCCCGGCCCTCCTCCCGATGTCTGGAATCCGCATGTCCGTTGAAGTTTCCTCGCCACCCACCACCGCTCCGGTGGAGGACGCCCCGATCCCGTCGATCCTGTCGCCGGCCTATCGCGCGACCACGATCGGGATGGTCGCACTGGTCTCGCTGCATGGGTTCGAGGCGCTGGCCGTGGCCGCGGCGATGCCGACCGTGGCCCACGACCTGGACGGACTGCGCCTGTACGCCCTGGCGTTCGGCGGCACCCTGGCCACCAGCGTGATCGGGATGACGCTGTCCGGGCGCTGGAGTGACCAGCGCGGCCCGGCGCGGCCCCTGTGGCTGGGCCTGGCCTGTTTCATCGCGGGCCTGCTGGTGGCCGGGTTCGCCCAGCACATGCCGGTGCTGGTGCTCGGGCGCCTGATGCAGGGCCTGGGCGCCGGTGCGATTTCGGTCGCGCTGTACGTGCTGGTCGGGCGCTCGTTTCCCGAGCCGATGCGACCCCGCGTCTTCGCGGCGTTCTCCGCCGGCTGGGTGGTGCCTTCGCTGATCGGCCCCAGCATCAGCGGCCTGATCGTGCAGCACCTGGGCTGGCGCTGGGTGTTCCTGATCGTGCCGCTGCTGGCGATCCCGGCCGCCTTGCTGCTGCGCCCTGCCCTGCGGCAGGTCGGCGTAGTGACCGCGGGCAGCACCGGCCGCAACGTCGTGCCGTGGGCAGTGGGTGCTTCGTTGGGCGCGCTGGCGCTGTACATCGGCGGGCAACAGCAGGGATGGCATGCCGTGGCGCTGCTGATGCCGGCGCTGGGCGTGCTGGCGCTGTGCAGCTGGAAGCTGTTGCCGACCGGCACGCTGACCCTGCGCCGCGGACTGCCCAGCGTGATCGCGCTGCGCGGGATCGCGGCCTCCGCGTTCTTCGGCTGCGAAGCATTCCTGCCCTTGCTGCTGCAGCGCGAACGTGGCTTGACGCCCGTCGTGGCCGGTATCGCACTGAGCCTGGGCGCGCTGGGCTGGTTCTCCGGCTCGTGGCTGCAGGGCCACCAGCAGCGTGGCTGGTCGCGCCGACAGTTGCTGCAGGCCGGCGCGCTGCTGATGTGCGTGGGCATCCTGGCCACGTCGCTGGCGATCCAGCCGGGCATGCCGCTGTGGTCGGCGATGGTCGGCTGGGTGCTGACCGGGCTGGGCATGGGCCTGATCTATCCCAGCCTCTCGGTGCTCACCCTGTCGCTGTCACCGCCGGCACAACAGGGCGCCAACACGTCCGCCCTGCAGCTCAGCGAGGCCCTGGCCGTGGCGACCACGCTGGCCGTGTCCGGCTCGCTGTTCGCGCTGTTCCTGGACGGCCGGGAAGCGCTGGGCTACCTGCTGACCTTCGCGATCATGCTGGTGCTGGCGCTGTTGAGCGTCGTCGTCGCGCGGCGCATCTGACCGTCACCGGACACGCCCCTTACGGGTGCGTGTCGCCGACCTCTTTCAGATCCTCGCGCAGGATCCGACGGATCTCCAGCACGGCCTGCGGGGTTTCCTGCACGCTGTGCCCGGAGATGATCACCTTCTCCGACACCGCGCCCTCCAGATGCGCGCTCCAGTACGGCACCAGGCCATCGTCGGACTGCAGCAGCGGCACGTCCGGTTTGCGCTGGGCGATGATCGAGTGGTACTTCAGGCCCGGCGTGATCGGCAGCGCACCGGCCGCCTTCACGAACGGATCGCTGGCCTTGAGGTTGTCGATGCTGTTGGGAATCTGCAGCTTGGTGGTGCTGTTGGCCGATTCGGATTCCTGCAGGGTCAGGAACACATCCTCGAACTTGCCCAGGATGGTGATCGGCAGCCGCACCAGCCGGCCGATCAGACGCCCTACCCGATTGCCCGCGATATCCGTGCCCTTGTGCGGGGCGGCGATGAAGATCGCCCGCTCCACGTTCGGTTCGGCCGTGAAGTGCAGCAGCGGGCCCAGCTTGGTTTCGACCCGCTTGAGGCGCTCGCCCTTGAGGTCGTAGTTGGCCAGCAGGTCGTTCCAGAGCACATCACCGGACGAGGTCACCAGCAGGCGCGCGAGCACGCCGCCCATGCTGTGCCCGATGAACACCATGTCCTTCGACGCCGGCGTGCTGCCGCTCGGATCGAAATGCTTGAGCGTGTTGTCGAAGGCCTGGTTGATCTCGTAGCGGTTGAGCGCGATCGGGGCATTGGTCGGGTAATACACCTGCCAGACCTGGAAGTGCCGGCGCAGCTCGGGATCACCCATGATCTCGTTGGCCACGTTCACCCAGGCCTCCGGGCTGCTGCCCAGGCCGTGCAGCATGAAGATGATGCGGCGGTTCGGATCCCATGGCTGCATCAGGTACATGTGCGGTGCGCCGATGCCTTCGCTCAGGCCGAACAGCGTGCGCAGCGACTGCGTGGCAAAGCCGGACTGCGCCAGCCACATACCGTAGGCGGCGGTGAAGTTGCCGGCCAGGGGTACCTTCTCGCCGTGCAGGTTCACGCTCTCGGTGGACTCGGGCGAGTACACATCGAACAGCACCTGGGTGGTATCGAGCACCTGCCGCAGGTCGTTGCCCTTGAAACGCAGCAGCGCGGTGGCGTTGATCGCTGACATCTCGCTGTACTGGGGAATCTCCGCCTTCTCGCCATCGGCCGGGGCCACCAGCTTGGGCGGATCCATGATCACCACCAGCTCCGCACCAAAGCCATCGCGCCGATAGGTGCTGCGCAGGCCGGCGAAGCTCACCGCCGAGGCGGACACCATCCGGGTCGGGATGCTCTGCATGCGCAGCTCATCGAAATCGGAGGTCAGCGTCCAGCGCTCACCGGCCACCGCGGCGTTGTAATCCTCGCCCTCGAGCGCGCTTTCGCGGCTGCGCTTGAACACCACCGCGGCGGTCTGCTCGGCGGCGTAGTTGTAGTAATCGCGCACCTGCGTCTGGCGATCTTCGAAGGCGCGGTCCGAAGGCGTGCGCCCGCTGAAGAACAGGTACGCGTAGGCATAGCGCGCCGCTTCCAGCCACGCATCCAGCGCGGCATCGGACATCGGCGTTTTCTCGCGGTCCTTGGGCTTGGGGGTCAGTGCGAGCGCGGTCTTCACCCAGAGCTCGGACTGCGCCGACAAGCGCTGCTCCTCCGGCAGGACATCGGTGTCGGCGAGGGTCTTCTGGCAGGCGGTGACATCCTTTTCGCACTGCGCCACGTCCATGCCGATCACGCTCAGCGTTTCCTGCGAGGCGGCGCTGAGCTTGCCCGAGGTGAGCACGTCGCCACGCTTGTTGGCGAGGTACTCGGTCGGGGCCACCTGCTTCATGGTGACCATCGCACAGCCGCTGGAGAGCAGCAGCGAGAGCACCACGGCCGTCATCGGCAACGCGCGGTGCGCGAGCAGTTTCACAATCGACCTCATGGAACGCTTCCCTGCCCTGTCCCCGGAACACCCCGGCGGATCACCTGTGAAAAATCATCGTTTTCATTGCTCGCCCGCGCGCGATCGGTGATCCGCCCGCGCGCCTTCAGCGTCTCGAACGGTACCCCCGGCGTGAGCACCCCCAGATCGCGCGCGTATTCGGCGAAGTAGCCCGAGGCCAGCAGCCGGTAGTCCATCGGCAGGCCCGGCGCGATCTGCCTGGCCAGTTCGTACACGATGGTCGTGCAGTTGCTGGTCAGCGTGTTGTAGAACGCCGGCGCGGCATCGAGCTTGCGGGCCTCGCCGAGATAGGAGACGAACAAAGCCTTGAGCTGCTCCTGGGTCATGCCGTGCAGGCGGTACAGATAGACATCTTCGCCGCGTGCGTTGGTACGCGTGCGCACGATGTCGGTTTCCTCCGAGGCGACCAGGGTCATCTCGAACTTGCGGAAGAAGCCGCCGAGCGCGGAGAAGGACTCACCGCGCTCCTTGCGGATCTCCAGCGAGAACACCAGGTAACGGCCGTCATCGAAGCCGAACGAGATCAGCGTGTGCGCGATCATGGGGCCCATCCAGTAGGACAGGATCAGGTCGGCAGAGCGCAGCTGGTCCAGGTTGTACTCGCGGCGCACCCAGCGCGCGTCGTAGTCGGTCTCGCTGCGCCAGGTGAAGTCACGGACGTTGTCGAGCACCACGCGCGAGCCATCGACCTGCACCACCTTCAGGCGCTGGGCGACATCATCGGCCCAGACCCGGTCCTGGCGCGGGGTCAGCAGCAGCCACCAGATGCCCGAGAGCACCAGCGCCACGCCGTACAGCACGCCCGGCCAGCGCCCGGCGCGCGCACGCGCCACGCCGATCGCCCCGGTGACGGCGAACACGCCCCACAGCCCGACCAGCAGATACCGCACCCAGCCCGGACCCGGCAGCTGGTAGGCCAGCAAACCGGTGATCCACAGCGCCGCCAGCAGCATCAGCAGTGCCAGCCCCCATCGTCCTGCCTTCTTCACGCATCGATCCGTCGTCTATCCGGGGCGCTAGTTAGCCATAACCCCTGTGTGCGCCGCATGTCGAGCCTGTTCAGCTTCGGGCCGCCGTTCACCCCGGGACCCCGCACCGGCTGGCTCCGCCCCCCGGGCCGGTCGCATACTTGCGCGATCAACGGCCATCAAGGAAGCGCCAAGCATGCAGGGTCTGACCACCGTGGGCGGGGTGCCCATCCAGCGCCACCATCTGCTGCGCTGCCATTGCGGGGCCGTGGTCCTGCGCCTGCACCTGCCCGACGGCGTGGTGTCGCCCCGCCGCTGCGACTGTTCGATGTGCCGGCGACGTGGCGCGATCGTCGCCTCGGTCAAGCTGGCCGATCTGGAGGTCGTACAGGGCCATGACGTCCTGCGCCTGTACCAGTTCAATACCCACGTCGCGCGCCATCACTTCTGCAGCGTGTGCGGCATCTACACGCATCATCAGCGCCGCTCGTCGCCGGACGAATACGGCTATAACGTCGGCTGCCTGGACGGGGTCAATCCGTTCGACATCGGCGAGGTACCGGTCAACGACGGGGTCAACCACCCGGCCGATGCCACCCGCGCTTAGCGGCGCTCGCGGCCCGGGCCGATCTTCTGCCACGGGGCCATGCCCTTGCGCCCATGCAGCAGCGGGCGCTTGAGCGGCAGCCGGCGTGGCAGCGGGATGCCCACCCCGGGCGCGGCGGTATCGTCCTCGCGCAGGGACTCGGCGCGCTGGCCGACCAGCAGCGCTGCCACTTCTTCCAGTCCGTTACGCATGGCGCGGGCCGCCGTCTGCAGGGGATTCATGGCATGTCTCCAACCGGTGTGGGGACGATCTACGCTACTGCCGCGCCGGCATGGAAACCGTGAATGGAATGGGTCAGAAAGATGAAATCGGCCGCTCCAGCAGGCGTACGCCGCCGTCAGCGTGGCTCGACAGCCGCCGTGGCGATCTGCGGCCACTGCCTGGCAACCGCCTCGATGTTTCCCGCCACTACGGCCCGCAGATCACGCGGATAGTGCACACCCTCGGCCTCGGTCAGTCGCGTGGCATGGAACTGGCCGTTGCTGGCGCGCAGGATCCAGCCGCCCTCGATGCAGGCGCGCGAGGCCAGGAACACGACGCCCGGCGCCACGGCCTCCGGGTGCAGCTCGTCCGGCTCGCCTTCCACGCCCCACATCCGGGTTTTGGCCACCGGTGATACCGCATTGACCACGATGCCATGCGCCGCACCTTCGGCCGCCAGCACGTTGACGATCCCGACCGCGGCCGACTTCGCCGCCGCGTACGCCACCAGCCCGTGCTGCACGTACTGCGGATACAGCGCGCGGTCGGAGGTGGTCAGCACGATGCGGCCATGGCCCTGCGCCTGCATGGCCGGCCATGCGGCCTGGGCTAGCCAGAGCGGCGCCTTGGCCGCGACCGCCATCATGTGGTCGAAACGATCCTCGTCCAGCGCATCGATCCGCTGGTACTCGACCCAGCCCGCGTTGTGCAGGATCACGTCCAGGCGGCCATGCCGTTGCAGGATATCGGCGACCAGCGCGGCGGCCAGGGAGCGGGTCTGGATGTCCTGGCGGCTGGCCTCGACAGAGAGCCCCTCTGCACGCAGACGCGCAACAGCGTGATCGATCCGCTGCGGATCGCGGCCGGTACCGTCCAGTGCGGCCCCGACATCCTGCATGACCACGTGCGCCCCGCGCTGCGCCAACAGCCGGCTGTAGGCGACGCCGAGGCCACCCGCGGCACCGGTGACCAGAGCAACCTGCCCGGCGAAAGAAAGTGTGTCGTTGATCGTCATGCGGACAGCATCCGCCCTGGGCCGCGCGGATGCCAATACCGATGAGAGCTTGCTGCGATACGCGGGGCGTATCGCACGCGGGATCCCTAGAAGTGCGTGGGCTCGACGATCACTGCCGTGCCGTAGCACAGCACTTCGGTCAGGCCGGTCATCACGTCGGTGGCGTCATAGCGCATCGCGATGATCGCGTTGGCGCCGAGCAGCCGCGCGTGGTTGGACATGTCCCGGTAGGTCTCTTCGCGCGCCTGCTCGCACAGCTGCGTGTAGATGGTGATGTTGCCGCCGAAGAGGGTCTGCAGCCCGCCGAGGAAGTTGCCCACGATCGAACGCGATCGCACGGTGATGCCACGCACCACGCCCAGACTGCGCACAACACGGAAACCCGGCAGCTCCATCGCCGTGGTCACCATCGCATCATCGAGCCGGGTTGCAGGGCCTGCGCGGCCACCGCTGTTGTAAGGATCCGCCATTGCTGCCTCTATCCAGGGTGAGTGCATCGGTCAGGCCAGCGCGCAGGGTGCGGCTGGAGCTGGCGGAAGGATAGCGCCAAGACGCGCACGGATGTGACGTCCACTCGCCTGCCGGCGCCGCTATACCCCACCGAGCCTGACCACCTGGTACACCGCCACATTCTGCTCTGCCAGCGCACGCACCACCTCGGGGATCAGCTGCATCGGCAGGTCCACTTCGTAGCCGTGCGGACGCGCGTGCAGCATAGAGGCGTCGAAATCAAAGGCAGGGTTGCCGCTGGCGCGCTCGACAAGGAACGTGATGATCGCATCGCGAGCAATGCCCTCCCACTCGCCAACTTCGAAGTACACCCGGTATAGCGTGTCGCCGTAATCGTCCGGCGTGCCGTGCACGGAATCCACCGTTGGATCGGTCATCGCGTCCTCCTGTGTTGGCGCAGCGCGCCGGGGTCAGCCGAAACCATACACCTCGGCCGGTCCCCAGCACCTGCACACACGGACGCCATCGGATCGTCCTCAGCGACCGCGCGGATCCACCAGATCGCTTTTGCTCTTGGCGAACGCCGGCGCGGCCACCTCGAGCGCGCGGTCCTGCACCGGTCGACCGGCGAGGAAGTTGGTGATGCTCATGGCGATGGCAGGGTTCCCCAGCCACAGTTCATTGTCGTGACTGGCACCACGCACCCGCAGCGTGCGGCTGTCGCTGAAGCCCGGCCGCAGCGCCTCGGCGTTGGCCGGCGGGGTGCGCCCATCCAGCGTGCCACTGATGAACAGCACCGGCACCTTGCTGCGCAGCGGCCCGCGGAAAGCGTCGCCGAGATCGACCAGCCCCAGGCCATCACCGAGCGCCGGGAACGGGAAATTCAGCGCGTCGCCGAACAGGCTCTCGCGGGCCTGCGCCTCGGCCAGGGCACGGCGCTGCGGGCTCTGCCCCGAGGCCACATCCATCGCCAGTGACATCGCGCTGTAGCTGCCGTGCTCACCGCGCAGCAGCAGGACCGTCGCCGCCAGCAGGTCGTAGTCGCCGTGCTCGGCATCGCGCAGCATCAGTGGAAGCCACTGCTGGGTCATGCGGCGCCCGAGGCAGGCGGTGATCGCCAGCTGTGCGTCGTACTCGCCGATGGTCACCTGCTTGCCGCCGTGCATGTCACTGCGGCCCTGCCGCGGCTGCTCGCGCAGTGCTGCCAGGACGCGCGTGGCCGAGCCGGTGAGATCATCGAATCCCGCCGCCTTGGCCAGCACGCCCAGCTCCGCCAGCAACGCATCGGCCGACAGCGGCAGCTTCAACGTGTCATCAGGTCCTTCCGTCCCCATCAGCACCACGCGGTCGAGACCTGCGCCGTGCAGGCGCACCGTGGCCAGCGCCAGATGCGTGCCGTAGCTCATGCCCCACAGGCTGATCTTCGGCACCTTCAACGCGCGCCGCAGGTCCTCCAGATCGCCGGCACTTTCCGCGGTGGTGTAGTCAGCCAGATCCACACCCGCCTCCTGCCAGTACGCCACGCAGCGGGCAGCAACGTCACGCAGCGCGGCGAGCGCCGCATCGCGCTGCAGCGGCTTTGCATCGTCGAACGTGTGCTCATGCGGGCATGCCGGCGGTGGCTCGGACTCACCCGCCCCGCGCTGATCGAGCAGCAGCACGTCGGTTTCGCGCCGGACCTGATCGAACACCGGCCAGCGCGGGCCGCGCCCGGTCCCGATCCCCGAGCCACCCGGACCACCGGCCAGATACACCACCGGTGCGGCGCGGCCATCGCCACCGGTCGCCGGCAGACGCACCACCCGCAGGCGCAGGCGCGGTCCGTTCGGATCGGCATGTCGGCGCGGCACCTCCAGGTAGCCCGCCTCGGCCGCGATCGTGCCGTGCTTCTGTGTCTCGAGCGCATACGGGGTGAACACCAACGGCGCCGGCGCATCAGCTGCCAGCACGGGTGCCGCACCGACCAGGGTCAGGCAGAGCGCTGCCCACCGCGTGACCCGCAGGCACAGGCCGGGAGCAGGAGAACGGAACAGGGACATCGGGACATTGGACATGACGGGCTCCGGGTGGGAGGTAAGGGAATCGAGCGCCGAGTGACGGCGCATGCACCACGCCGCCAGCATCACCCTCCCCACGCCAGCCGAGCACGGCCCGTCCGCCGAACAGCTCCAGGCGGGGGTCCAGTGACTCCGTGCAACCGATACGATGGGCCCATGCAGATCCCACGCACCCTGACCGCCCTCGCCGTCCTGCTCATCGCGGTCGCCGCGTGGCTGCTGCTGGTCGCGCCTCCGCCGGGCGTGCGCTACTACGAGGCCCAGGAGATGGCACCCGCCACGCTGGGCGCTGACGGCGCATTCCCCACCGCTCCGCCCAGGACACTGGCGTGGCAACCGGCCAACCAGCGCGAACTGGTGCAGTGGCGCGGCCCCTACTGGCTGCGCTGGCGCCTGCCTGCGCAGCCGGCACACCACGCGGCCGACCGTGCACTGCGCATCTCGGTACGCGCCGCCAGCCAGCCCTTCTGGAACGGCCAGCCGTTGGCCGCCAATGGCACCGTCGGCCGCAACGCGGACGAAGAGCAGCCGGGGCAGGTGGACATCATCCGTGTGCTCCCGCCCTCTTCCTCCAGCGGCACCGACGCGCTGGTGCTGCTCGCCTCCAGCCACCATCAGTGGTTCACACTGCGGGGCGCGGATGCCTTCGTTGCGGTCGGGCCAGCCGCCTCGATCTACCGCCTCAGCCTTGGACCGTGGTTGATCGCCGCGCTTGCCACGGGGGCGCTGGGTGCGGCCTGCCTCTACTTCCTCGCTGCACAGCGCGGCCGTCCACGGGTACCGGGTGCGCGCCTGCTGCTCGCATTGGGTGTCGTCGGCCTTGCATTGCCCGTCGTCGAAGCATGGCGTCCGCTGGTCGGCTATGCCTATCCGTGGCACGGCCCGCGACTGCTCATGCTGCTTCTGCTGCACCTCGCCGCGGCGATCCTGCTGCCGGCTTACCTGGCGCGTCGTTTCGGCGTCGCGGTGCCGAAGACAGCCCGCGTCGCCTATCTCGCCACATTGTTGGCGCTGGCCGCCTTCGTGCCCAGCTTCGACGGCCGCGGTGCCGCACTCCTGCTGCTCAGCCTGCTGACCTCCGTCTACGTGCTGCTACGCGCCCGCGGCGAGCCCGACGAGCGCTGGCCGATCCTGACCCTGGTGGTGGCCGGTGCACTCGCCGTGCCGCTGGCCGGCGGCATATTCCTCGACGGCCCGTACTTCCTGTTCCTGGCGGTGCTGATGGGCTTCCTGCTGATCCGCCACGCCGCCCAGCTGCGTACGCTGGACCACCACAACGCGCAGCTGCGCGAAGAGCGCGCCCGCCTCTCGCTGCAGCTGCTGCAACGGGGCATCCAGCCGCATTGGCTGATGAACACCCTCACCGGCCTGCAGGAACTGATCGAACAGGCACCAATGCGCGCCAGCCGCCTGGTCGAATCGCTGGCCGAGCAGTTCGACCGCCTGCGCGAGAGCAGCACCCGCCCCAGCGTGCCGCTGGACGAAGAGCTGGCGCTGTGCCGCAACCACCTGGACATCGTCGGGCTCGCACTGGATCGCCACATCGGCTTTGAGGTAGAGGGCGAACAAAACGGCCTGTGGCTGCCGCCCGGCGTGCTGCATGCACAGGTCGAGAATGCCCTCACCCACGCGGGGGCGGGGGCGTGTGCCGGGCATCCGTTCCGCCTGCGCATTCAACGCGAGGGCGACCGTTGGATGCTGGAACTGCGCAGTGCACGTGGCACTGCCCCACATCGCGGGCAAGGCACGGGCACGCGCTATATCGATGCCAGCCTTGCAGCTACCTGCCCGGAGGGCTGGCGCTTTGAACAAGGTCCCGATGGCAACGACTGGTACGGCCGCATGGAGCTGACATGCGCATCCTGATCGTCGAGGACGAACTGCTGGTCCGCCAGCGGCTGCTACGGATATGCACCGAACTGGACGGCAGCCGCGCCCGATTCGATGCCGTGGCCGACCTGGACGCCGCGGGTGACCGGCTGCAGCGCAGCGTGTATGACGGCCTGCTGCTGGATTTGAATCTGGGTGGAGAGGATGGCTTCGACCTGCTGAAGCGCGTGGTGGCTGGCCGATACCACTGCGTGGTGGTCTCCGCGCATCGGGAGCGGGCGCTGCAGGCGTTTGAGCATGGGGTGCTGGATTTCGTGCCGAAGCCTTTCTCACGCGAACGGCTGGGGCAGGCGCTGGAGCGGTTGCTGGATGTTGGGCGCTATCGGTCCGGGGCGGCGCGTTACCTGGGCATCTGGCATGCGCAGGGGACGGCGATGGTGGAGCTGGCCGATGTGCTTTGGATTCGTGCTGATGGGGACTACAGCGAAGTACGTATGCGCGATGGGCGGAGTGAGCTGCATGACAAATCGCTGGCGAGTCTTACTGCCGTGCTACCACCGGACTTTGTGCGTTGCCATCGGTCGTATCTGGTCAATCTGACGCATGTGCGGACGTTGCATGCGGCTTCGGGGAGCCGGTATTGGTTGGTGTTGAATGATGGCGCTGAGGTGCCGGTGGGGCGGGCGTTTGTTGAGGAGGTGCGTGGGGAGCTTGGGACGACATAACCTCTTCCAGAAGATCGCTGCAGCACCACTGTCCGCTTTCGGCCATAAGCGGTCCTTCGCTAGCCGGAGGAGGCTCCTGTTGGCCGCAGCATTGCATCAGTCCTCGAACAGCGGGTCCTCGGGATTCCATCCCTCGCGGAGGGCAACCAGGTTGACCGCACCGAACGGGTCCGGCGCATCGGGATAGGCCAGCTTTAGCGATGCGAAGGCCGAGACTGCAATGATGGCGGCCACCTTGCTCGTCCTGTGCGCGTCCATAACGCCGGCAATAGCATCGATGCGTTCCTGCAGCGCCGGATGGCGCTCGCCTGGTCCCCAGTTCGCGCGCGACAGCAGCGTCAAGGCGAACATGGCGCAGTAGATGCCAGTTTGCCGCTTGGCGGATATTCCCGAGGCCGGCTGACCGGTTGCCGCCGCCTGGTCGGAAATGCGCTCGAGAAGGAAGGCAGTGGCGAACGCGTCGCACGAATGTTCCTCGCGCTTACACGCTTCCACGTCATCCCAAGGGGCCGACGTCCCGGCTTGCTGGTGAATCAGATGCTGCAACTCGTGCAGCACCGCCCAGCCCGTACCGAAAATTGCCAGCTCGCCCCCGACACGCGCCGGGTCACCGGGGACGTGGTCGACGAGCTCGCCTGCCGGCGGTAGAAAGTCCGGCCAAGGCACCTCGTCGACATTGCCCGCGATGCGAGTGGCTTCGAAGCAATCGAGGATCTCCTCAAATCGAGTCAGGTCGGCTTCGCCGCTCGTTACGTAATGGTGGTACGCGGCATAGCCCTCCCATAGCGCGAAACTGGCGAGCCAGAACAGTCGCATGACGCGGCGATTGAAGCGTATGAATATGTAACCACCGGCGTCCAAGACGACCAGTCCATCGGGGCCGTCGTCCTCCAGCATCTGGATTTGGAGGCCGAACTCGCCCCAATAGTTTTTTAGTTCTTCGGTCCTCTCTGGCGTGGCCCCTTGGAGCATGTTGTGAACCGCGTCGCGAAGGGTGAGTGGTGATGGATTGTTCATAGATTGATGTCCTTATAGTGAAACGGATCGGCAGAACTTGCCGTCCATTACTATTTAGTCTCTTCACATGGACGTCAGCTTAGGCAGCGATTTCGCAGACGTTCTAAGCCCGGCAGGACACCGATGACTCGCGTTCGCGCACCATAGTCCGCCGGCAGGTCGTGGTGCAGGTTAATCAAGCCCATCATCGCGCGATGATGTGCTGTCGTACGCCGATACCAAGATCATGTTCGGGTTGCGCCACTCCTCAAAGTACGGAACGAACGGCTTCAGCCCCTCCAGCGACCGCCGGGCCGCACGAATGCGGACCGCTGGATGGCGTTCCAGTCGTGGACCTGGGTGGTCCACCCCAAGTGGTTCGTCGCCGGCTCGGAGAGGAAGGCCCGTTCGAGCGGCCAGCGGTCCCTGCGATCGACTTGGGTGACTTCGGCTTGGTGAAAGAACGTGTTGGAAATCGAACGAATGGGGTCCTCGAAGTAGGGCGTCTAACTCCTAACCAGCACCAGTATGCGCGGTTGTGACTGGTTGCTCCGGGATCGGCTATCGGGATGGCGTCGGCACGCAAGCCCAGATAAATGCCTTTGATGAGCGTCTGCTTTGGGTCGCATGACGCACTGCGGCCAGAAGCGGAAGTTCAACGCCTGAGTTAAGCCTCGCCGCGAAGCTGCGTGGGCTTAGATGAATGGTTAGGTGCCATTGCTCTACCAATCTACATGTTGAGACATTGACTCAGAGAATGCCTCCATGGCAGCGCACCAGTTGTGGACGTCAAGTCTCACCTTCCACGGCCTTCGGTTCTGGACGCCTTCGAGGGTGCAACTGCCATCCCAATAGTTGTAGCGGCTTGACGGGTTAGTGCTTCGCGCAGCCGCGATACCAAGTTCAAACTGTGTGGCGTGGATGATCTTATTGCATGATTCTCGCAGTGTCAGCGCGAAGGAGCCGAGTGTCACTTGGCCGATCACGGGGCCCGCGACTGCGTCAGTTTCCATCTCCGTAAGTTCCGCCTCGCTTACCCTCCCAAGCATTGTGTCTTGGGCAATGCGAACCTTGGCGGCCAGCTCAATTAGGTCATTACTGATCGCAGTTCTAATCTGGATGTAGTAGATAGACCAATCTGATTGGTGGTCGATCTCGCCTCGCTGAAGCTGTCTGAGTCGCGCGTACTCGCGCGAACCTAATGCAAAGTGACTCAATCGGAATAGCTTCTGGTGCATCCCGATGAGATCGAAGAAGTGTGACATAGCACCTTACGCCAGAGTTAGGCCATTCCGCGAAGCGGCATTGGCTTGAATGAATTGTTAGCCAGCAGCCAGTGCCCTGCGCTTTTGAGCTAGCCTGATGATATCCGAGCACCTGCTAGAGATGGCGCCGAGTACCAAGCCAATCACGCATGCTGGCGAAAGAAATACTGCTTTGGCAACGCTAGCGAAAAGCCCCAAATATTCTTGCAGGATGGCTGGGCGAATGAAGATCAACGCAATGAACAGCAGGAAGACCGTGATGCAAGATTTCGCCAGATAGGCAACAAGAGCAGCGGGCTGATCCAAATAGAGCTCTACCTGCCGCTGCTCGTTCTGCGCCCATGACTTCGCCGTCTTACCTCCGTACCGTGCGGCGCGGAGCAGAAGGGACTTGAGCTGTTGCCAAGATGACAGAAGACCTAGTGCAAGGCTGATGAGGCTGATTGCCAGACCTAACGTTTCAATAGACACATAGTCTCCTGGTGGCTGATACCTGAGTTAATCCGGGCCAGACACATCGGCTTGAACGAACTACTAGATCTCAATCCAATCCGTCGGATTGTGCGGATTGATCAATAGGATCTTGTCCCAGCCTTCTTGACGAGGCAGATGCTGACGAAGTTGATCTTGGTCTTTCTCGTTCAGTCTCATGCCGGTGAAATTCGTCAGGGCAAGCCACCAGCTTTTGTATTTATCACGGAACGGGAGAGTCTTTCGAAGCTTCTCGGACGCGCAGTGCTCGATGTTGGCGATGAACTCGGCTACCACCCAGCCGCCAGCCTGACGATCACTCATACCCCCCATACAAAAGAACGTCTCTAATGGGTTAGATGCTTCTGCCACCTCAACCTCAAAGTTTGGTAGTGATAGGACCACCATCCTCCGCTTGTCCGCACGAGCCGTAAATTCGAGCAAGGCGCCACGCAACTGCAACTCGATTTCCTTCCATGGAGGAGCCGGTCGACTGAAACGAAAGAATACAAACCAGCTAACTCCATCTGTTTCCGCAATAGACTCAACAAGGCGCGTCATCTTTTGCCACAACGGGTACGTCACTTCCTCCAAGCCGCGAGCACCAGAGCCATCATCAAAATTCTGATTCAGCCTCCTTGCCTCGACCGCAATTCTCCCGTTGATCACGAAGTCCGGTGGGACATTGCCATCTGGCTCATACGCAACATCTGTGAATCCCATGTGGACTAACAGTTCTTTTGTGGCGATCTCTGAACTGTCCATTGAACTCCATCTACCTAATGGGCGGCACCGCGGGTCCAGTTATACGAATTATCCACAAAGCACTGTGTGATGGGGTTTCCTCTTGATGCATCTCGATCTTAGTGCGGCTGGCTCCGGCTAACAAGCCGGGGTCTAACCGGGCTCAGCGGCGCGCTCGGCCACTGTCGCAAGCCCGCGCCCGCAGACGTCCGCTTGGGGTCGGAAGCTGCCGTCCTCCTACGCCCGACAAATCTTCCTAACCCCTGCCCCGCCAATGTCCGCTTTCGGCCAGAAGCGGACGTTGAAACTGGGCGTCTACAGGGCCTCACAACGGCCGGACAATTCAATGTGTCACTGAGGATTCACGTACAGCGGCTGACGCGAATCGTAGGCTCCGTTGAACGATCCGGGGCACGGACCTACATGAAGTGACCGCGCTTATCGCGAACGACGCGCGCGCCTGGGCTATCAACGTATATCGCCCGGAAAATCTCGTTTCCACTGCAAAGAAGCAGGATCGAGCAGTCTCCAGTGTCTTCATTGAGGCCGATGGCGAGAGTCAACGGGAGCTGCTCCACCACAAACGTATAGTCCCCACTGTACTCATCGCTGAACTTCGGTATGACGCCGAGCAGTTCGAGGAACTCTATTTGATCCCAGGTGAAACGTATCGTGTAATTCCTGCTATCGACCTGATCGCCCCAGGATAAATGTCCGTTCCGGGTCAGAAAAGAACGCTATCAGCGATCGGCACCGTTGTGTTGCCCGAACGTGTGCAATCCGCCAAGAGCAGATCTGCCCGTCTCGGCTGCACAGAATGCATCGGTGGAAGCAGTTGCTAACATTGCAAGCTACTCCTCCCTGGAAGGACGTCGCCCGCATGCCTTTCCTCCCGGCGTTTCGCCGAGTCGCAGCGCTGACGCTCGTGGCCTTGCCAGTCTGTCCGTTTTCTACGTTATCAGCGGCGGAGCCTGCCTCTGAGACCAGCGCCTTCATCCACCCTATCAACAATGCCGAAGACGCCCCCTTGGTAGAACTGGGCAGCAACGGCCTGCTGCGCTATGCCTTGTACTCCGAACGCGGTAGCGATCACGCGCGCAACATCGTCCCGGACTTCTCCCGCGCCGGCTATCAAGGCGGCGGCGTCAGTCTGCCGACCCGCTCCAGCATTCCTGTTATCGAGATCCTTGAGCCAAACGCGGAGGGTGACGACTATCCCCGCATCCAGGCAGCCATCGACGCGGTCGCCGTCCGTGTCCAGGACAGCCGGGGCCTACGCGGCGCTGTTCTGCTGCGGCGCGGCCACTATAGATTGAGCAAGACGCTGACCATCCGGGCCAGCGGCGTGGTCCTGCGCGGTGAAGGTCGAAGTGCCGACGGCACGGTGATCCGCTCCGAAGTCAGCGATCGGCAGGGCAGGATTCTTGAAGTGGGCAGCAGCGAATCCGCGGTTCCCCGCGCCGCTCTGGACCCACGCCGGACCGCCATCACCATGGACTATGTGCCGGTGGGGGCGATACGGATCACGGTGAGGTCCGCAGCCGGCTATCGCGTGGGCGATACGGTATCGATCGCGAGGGAACCCAATGCCCGCTGGGTCGGCCCCGAGGGCATCGATACCGCACGATACCGATGGACGCCCAGCGACTACGCTGTGTACAGCGAACGCGTCGTCACTGCCGTAGACCACGACACGATCAGCCTGGATGCCCCGATCATGGATGCCATCGCGACGCGCTACGGTGGCGGCAGCGTCTATCGCACGGATCCCATCCGCATCTCGCAGGTCGGCATCGAAGACCTTCGCCTTGAGGGTAACCCCGAGACCGGCACGGTCAACGGCACTGCCGATTCCGGCCCCTTTACCGCACTCCGCTTGGGTGCAATCTACAACTCATGGGTTCGCGACGTGACCGTGCGTTATGTGTCGCATGGCTTCGTGACCCGCAACGGCGCGCAGTTCAATACCCTGCAGGACATTGCCTATCTCGACCCGAGGTATGGCGAAACCCAAGGCGCCCGCCGCTATGTGTTCCTGTACGAGGGCAACGCCGCCTTCAATCTGATCCAGCGCTGCTACAACCAGGGCGGCAGGCATACTTTCGTCATCGGCGCACGGGTACCCGGTCCCAATGTGTTTCTGGACTGCCTCGCCGTAGGTGACAGCAATGACAGTGGTCCACATCATCGCTGGTCCACCGGCACGCTGTACGACAATACCAAGGGATACATGCTGCGGGCACAGAACCGCCGGTACAGCGGAACGGGGCACGGGTGGGCGGGCGCGCAGCAGATGTTCTGGAACACCGAGCACGACATCTACGTCGTCCAGGCGCCGCCCTTCGCGATGAACTGGAGCGTGGGACAGGTCGGCGCTATTGCACCCGGGAAATTCCCGCCTGAGGAGCCAGCGGGGATCGTGCAATCGATGGGCCAGGTGGTGTCACCTCGCAGCCTTTATCTGCAGCAGTTGCGTGATCGTCTGGGCGAACAGGCGGTGATCAACGTCACCACTGAAGCGCAACGTGACGGACGTATCTGGGACAGCCTGTCAGCTGGTGCGGGGGAATAGCGCTCGCACCAAAGAGATCGTCCTGAAGCGAGGGTTCGCTTCCGGCCAGAATCGGACATCCGCAACCTCTCCGACTCCGCTCTCAGCGAGTGGACGTTTTGGCTTCAGGCACAAACTGCATCGGCCGCTCGGGCCAAGCGCATGCCGTGTTGAACCTGAACTCCAGATTCGGCGGCGCATGGCGAGGGGTGAGTCCGTTTCGGAACCCGAGCCACATCAGCGCCGTGTCCAGCGGCTGTTCCTGCTCATGTTCCGCACGCACGAAGCATTGGCGGTTCAAGTCGCCCACAGGCACGATGCGCAACTGAGTGGGGCAGCCAGGCGCAGCCGCGTCGGCCACCTGGCGATCGATCTGCACCTGCATGGCGTCAAGCATTTCTCCAACGGTGAGCAGATACCAACCCGTCGTGTCGATCCGGATCTTGTGCATCATTGCGAACTGGCAGTGCAGGGAGGCGCGTAACTCGGGATCTGTTTTCGCCTGCACTCTGTCCCACAGTCGCTCGAGGATGACGATCGAACACCCCTCTGGATCGTCCGTTCCGCAGGACGTGAGCAGGTCGTCGTTGCCACCCCACAAGCCGAACTGGTTGCGCACGCCTGTGCCGTACCCCATGTAGAGCTGGCTGATGACAGCGTCCTTTGGGTTTCGCCGCATCCAATCGACGCCATCGACGGGCAGATCGCTCAGAAGTTGATCGACGGCTTCGTCAACCGTACTGGGCCAGGATGTGCTCGTCGGCGCTTCAGGCGACCGCGGCGCGCATGCGACCAGCCCCAGCGAAAGCACCGTGATCGTCCAGATCAACGTCTTGCGCATGACTGGCCGGCCTCAGCGCGGGCGCTGGCGGCGCGCGTAGTCCACCAGGTCGCGCGGATAGACGCGATGGTCGATGGCGCTGTCGTCGATATCGTAGAGATACGCGATGGCGGCCGCCTCGAACGCCCAGTAGCCGAAGAAGCGGCCATCGTCGTCCACATGGCTGTCATGCCAGGGCGCGTGCTCGAAGGCGGCGTACCAGCCCTCGCAGTAGGTGGTGAGCAGGGTACTGGCCTCTTCCGGTGTATCGGCGTAGATGGCCTGGACCAGCGGCGTGCAGTAGTCGTGGAACCACTCGTCGACATCATGCCGGTCCGGCAGCACGCGCATCAGCAGATCTTCATACAGCGTATCGCTGGCGACGAAGTTGGCCTGGTCCATCAAGGCGGCCACGCGCGCCAGCAGGTCCGGACGCCCCAACAGGATGCACAGCGCGAACAACTGCGTGCATTCCAGGTACTCATCCGGCCAATGATCGATCGCAAACGGCGCAATCAGCGGCTGCCGCTCGTACTGGGCAAGCATCTGCTGGCGATGCTCCACGTGTTCCACCAGTGCTTCCAGCAGGGGCGGCAGCGACTCGACCGGGTGGCCGGCGGTGTAGGTGATGTACAGGTGCTCGGCTGCCAACCGCTGGAACCAGCGCGCGCAGCGAGCGTTCTTCCGTGTCCGAATCGGACTGGAAGCGGTGTTCCTTGAAAAAGGCGATCGTCGCTTGGCGGTCTTCCAGGAACTGCGCGTAGTGCTGGGCTTCAAGCGGGGCTTGGCGTGGCTGCATGGATCTTCCTTGACCGGGCATGTGCCCCCGGGATCGCCGGGCGCCGCAAACAAAAAAGCCGACCAAACGGCCGGCTTCTTCATGTTGCAGCGTGGTGGGCGGTACAAGGTTCGAACTTGTGACCCTTGCCGTGTGAAGGCAATGCTCTACCGCTGAGCTAACCGCCCGATGCTGCTGAGCCGCTCATTATAGGGCGGCAAATTTCGACGTCAACGGTTTCGCCGAAATTTCTTCACATCGTGTGCGTGGGCTTGTCCGCGGTCAGGATGCCGGCCAGCAGGGTCTCGATCCGGTGGCGGACGGTCTCCCCTTCCGCGCCATCGGCCAGCTGCACGCCAATGCCTGCGGCACGGTTGCCCTGGGCCCCGGCGGGGGTCACCCAGATCACCTTGCCGGCCACTGGCAGGCGCTCGCTGGAGTCCGGCAGGGTGAGCAGCAGGAACACCTCATCGCCCAGGAAGTAGCGCTTGGGCGTGGGCACGAAGATGCCGCCGTTCTTCACGAACGGCATGTAGGCGCTGTACAGCGCGGCCTTGTCCTTGACGGCAAGGGACAGGATGCCCTGTCGGGCGTTGGTGGCGCTCATGCTCTATTCCCCTTGGCGTGCCGTTCGTTGACCTTTCCCCAGGCCAGCAGCAGCTCCACCACCGCAAGATCGGCGCGCACCGTGGTGCGCAGCAGGTCACGGGTGCGGTTGGCCGCATCGAACCAGGCGGCCAGCTTGTGCAATCGATCGGGATCGGTCAAGCCACCACCGGTGGCCTGGGCCAGGGCGAGATCGGCGGCGTGCCGCAGGCGCACGGCGGCGTTGTCGTCGGCGGTCCAGCGCTGGGCCAGTTCCACCGCGCCGGAGCGGCCGGCGACGAGGGCTTCCAGGTCGGTGGCGACCTGCCGGCGCAGGGCCAGGCCATCCTCGCGCAGCCACTGGTCGGCGAGGCCGGGGTGGCCGCGGGCGGCGTCCAGCGCTTCGCGGGCGCTGGCCTCGCTGTGGCCCAGGGTCTGCAGCCAGGCGAGCGCTTCCTCGCGCGGCGGCAGCTTGAACTCCAGGCGCTGGCAGCGGCTGCGGATGGTGGCCGGCAGGCGCGCTGGGTCGGCGCTGATCAGCCACAGGTAGCGGCCGGGCTGCGGCTCTTCCAGGGTCTTGAGCAGGGCGTTGCAGGCGGCGCGGTTGATGGCGTCGGCGGGATCGACGATCACCACCTGGGCCACGCCGTACTGCGGGGTCAGCGAGAGCTTCTGCGAGACCTCGCGGATCTGCTCGATCACGATCTCGGTGCGCAGCTTGTCGCCGGATTTGTTGGGGATGAACGAGATCCGCTGCAGGTCCGGGTGGGTGCCGGCGGCCAGCAGCTGGGCGCTGCGCTTGGCCGCGGCCGGCTCGCCCTGCCCCAGCACATGCTCGGCCAGCCGCAGCGCGACGCCGAGCTTGCCCAGGCCGGCCGGGCCGCAGAACAGCAGGCCGTGGCCGAGGCGACCGGCGTCGAGCGCGGCCACGGTCTGGTCATAGGCGCGCTGCTGCCAGGGGGAAAAGGGTTCAGCCACGTTCCGGCTCCTGTGCCAACCATGCATCCACGGCCGCCACCACCGCGCCGGCGACGCCGGCCTGGTCCTGGCCGGCGTCGATCAGGCGGTAACGTGCGGGGTCTTCGCTGGCGCGCTGGCGGAACACCGCGCGCACCCGCTGGAAGAAATCATCGTGCTCGCTTTCAATCCGGTCCGGCCACATGTCGCGGCCGTTGGCGCGCGCGCGGCCGACGGCTACGTCCACATCCAGCAGCAGGGTCAGGCCGGGCAGCAGGCCGACGGCGCGGCGCTCCAGATCGGCGATCCACGCCGGGTCCAGGCCGCGGCCACCGCCCTGGTAGGCGTAGCTGGAATCGGTGAAGCGGTCGCACAGCACATAGGCACCGCGCTGCAGCGCCGGGGCGATCACCTGGCGCACGTGCTGGGCGCGGGCGGCGAACACCAGCAGCAGCTCGGCCTCGGCCGAGAGCGGCTCGGCGGCGATCTCCGCGTCCGGCTTGAGCACCAGCGCGCGGATGCGCTCGGCCAGCGCGGTCCCGCCGGGCTCGCGGGTCAGCACCACCTCATGCCCGCGCGCCTGCAGGGCCTCGCGGATCGCGTTGATGGCGGTGGTCTTGCCGGCGCCCTCGCCCCCTTCCAGGCTGACGAAATGCGGGTGCCGGTGCAGCGCGGGACTCATCGGGGTGCGGCCTCTTGGGTACGTTTGCTGCGCAGCTGCTGCAGGTAGCGGGCAACGGCGGCGTTGTGGTCGGTGTAGTTGGCCGAGAAGATGTGCGCGCCACTGCCATCGCCGACCGCCACGAAGTACAGCGCATCGCCCTTGGCCGGCTGCGCGGCGGCATGCAGCGCATCGCGCCCGGGCATGGCGATCGGGGTCGGGGTGAGGCCGGCGCGCGTGTACGTGTTGTACGGCGTATCGGTGGTGAGGTCGCGCTTGCGGATGTTGCCGTCGTAGCTGCTGCCGATGCCGTAGATCACGGTCGGGTCGGTCTGCAGGCGCATGCCGATCTTCAGGCGGCGCATGAACACCCCGGCGATCTGCGGGCGCTCGCTGGGCAGTGCGGTTTCCTTCTCGATGATCGAGGCAAGGATCAGCAGCTCATACGGTGAGTTCAGCGGCAGATCATCCACGCGGCTGTCCCACGCGGCGGTGAGTTCTTTTTCCATCGCGGCATGCGCGCGCTTGAGCACGTCGATGTCGCTGTCACCGCGCTGGTAGACGTAGGTCTCGGGCAGGAAGCGGCCTTCCGGGTGTTCGCCGGGGAAACCAAGCGCCTTCATCAGCGCGGCATCGTCCAGCGCATCGGTGGTGTGCACCAGCGGATCGGCACGCTTGAGCGCGGCGCGCAGCTGGCGGATGTTCCAGCCTTCCACGATGGTGACGCGGTGCTGCAGAACGCGGCCCTGGCGCATGCGGGTCAGCAGCTCGCGCGGGGTCAGCGCGGGATCGAGCGCGTATTCACCGACCTTGAGCTTGCCGGCGGCGTCGAGCTGGCGTGCCAGCAGCTGCCACTGGGTGTCACTGCCCTCGTCCACGCCGGCCTGGCGCAGCTTGCCGAGCACGGTGCTGAAGCCATCGCCCGAGGCGATCACCACGCTCTCCGCGCTGGGGGTGACCGGCGCATCGGCAAACGCGCCCTGGCGATGCCAGAACCATGCGCCTGCGGCCGCGACCAGCAGGGCCACCACCAGCAGCACGGCCAGTACGGCCAGACATCCGCGTTTCGCACCCGCCATGGTCACCTCGAATGAAATTCTTCGCCGCGCAGCATACCGCGCGGGTACTGCACACCGCCAAACGGCTCAGGCATCGCTGCCCAGCGCACGCAGCAGGCCGCGGGCCTTGGCACGGGTTTCGTCCAGTTCCTTGTCGGCGACCGAATCCACCACGATCCCGGCCCCGGTACGGAAGCTGGCGGTGTCGGCGGCCACTTCGGCGGTGCGGATCAGGATGTTCAGGTCCAGGTCACCATCGCGGTTCAGCCAGCCGAACGCGCCGGTGTAAGCGCCACGCGCGGTCTGCTCCAACTCGGCGATGATCTGCATGCAGCGCACCTTGGGGCAGCCGGTGATGGTGCCGCCAGGGAAGGTCGCGGCGATCACCTGGCCGGGGCTGACCTCCGCGCGCAGGCGGCCACGCACGTTGCTGACGATGTGGTGCACGTGGGCGTAGCTCTCCACGGTCATCAACTCATCCACCTCCACGCTGCCCGGCGCGCAGATGCGGCCGAGGTCGTTGCGCTCGAGATCGATCAGCATCACGTGCTCGGCGCGCTCCTTGGGATGGCCGACCAGCTCCTGGATGCGCGCGGCATCGTCATCGCCGGCGAAGCGCGGGCGGGTGCCGGCGATCGGGCGGGTCTGCACGTCATCGCCGTGCACCGAGACCAGCCGCTCGGGCGAAGAACTGACCACCGCCCTGCCCTGCGCCATGAACAGCCCGGCGAACGGCGCGGGATTGGCCACGCGCAGCTGCGCGTACAGCGCCTGCGGCGAGAGCGTCCCGGCGAACTGCGCATTCCAGCGCCGCGAGAGATTCACCTGGAACACGTCACCCGCACGCAGGTAGTCGATCACCTTGCCGACGCCCTCGGTGAAGCGCTGCGGCGCGTCCTCACCGATCGCGACCGGTGGCTGCCACGTCGGCAGCGGAGCCAACGTGGCGGCCGCGGCGAGGTCGTCCTGCAGGGTCTGCAGCAGCGCCACCTGCCCGGTCTCGCACACGGCGTGGAACTGGCCGAGCACGCGGTCATGCAGCACCGCCGCCGGGCAGCGCAGGGCCAGCGCGGCGGGCAGCCCATCGGCGCGCGCCGGCAAGGCCAGCACATCCTCGATCTGGCCGGCCAGTTCGTAATCCAGCATCAGTGCCCAGCCACCGCGGAACGGCAGCGTCGTCTCTTCGCGCGGCAGCCGCAGCGCTGCCCAGTGCGCGTCCAGCACGTCGAGGAAGCGGCCGTCATGGGCGACGCCGTCTGCATCGCGCACCACGCCGTCGGCGTGCAGTGCGAGCGCTTCACCGTTGCCCATCAGCAGCAGGTCCCAGCGGCCCTGGGCGGTGCCCGAGGCGGTGGACTCCATCAGCAGCGGGTAGCGCTGCGGGGCCAGGCGCTGCAGGGCCAGCAGGTCGGTGGTGGCGGGCAGCGGAAGCGTCTGGAACATGGCAGGACACCGGAAGGGCGCGCAGCGTGCGCGGGGGCCAGATACACCAAGGCCGCCATGATGGCGGCCCGGGTGGGAGGACACGGAACGGGCGGTCAGACGCGCTTGAACACCAGCGTGCCGTTGGTGCCGCCGAAGCCGAAGCCGTTGGACATCACCACATCGACCTTGGCCTCGCGTGCGGTGTTCGGCACGTAATCCAGGTCGCAGCCCTCGCCCGCTTCATGCAGGTTGATGGTCGGCGGAATGATGTTGTCGCGCAGCGCCAGCACCGAGAAGATGGCTTCCACGCCGCCGGCTGCGCCGAGCAGGTGGCCGGTCATCGACTTGGTGGAGCTGACCATCATCTTGTAGGCGTGGTCGCCGAACGCGGTCTTCATGGCCATCGTTTCGCCCAGGTCGCCCAGCGGCGTGGAGGTGCCGTGCGCGTTGAGGTAACCGACCTGGTCCGGGGTCACGCCGGCGTCCTTCAACGCCATGGTCATGCAGCGTGCCGCGCCTTCGCCGTTCTCGCTCGGGGCGGTCATGTGGTACGCGTCCGAGCTGGCGCCGAAACCGGCCAGTTCTGCATAGATGCGCGCGCCACGCGCCTTGGCGTGTTCGTACTCTTCCAGGATCAGGATGCCGGCGCCGTCGCCGAGCACGAAGCCGTCGCGTTCCTTGTCCCACGGGCGCGAGGCTTCTGCCGGGGCATCGTTGCGGGTGCTCATCGCCTTCATCGCGCAGAAGCCGCCCAGGGCGGTCGGCGAGGAGCCGCGCTCTGCACCGCCGACCACCATCACGTCCGCATCGCCGTACTGGATCATGCGCATCGCGGTGCCGATCGAGTGGTTCGAGGTCGCGCAGGCGGACACCGCCGAGAACGACGGACCCTTCAGGCCGGTGATGATGCTCAGCTGGCCCGGGAGCATGTTGATGATGGTCTTGGGCACGTAGAAGGGCGAGATCTTCTTGCCCTCGTGGAAATCGATGGTCTGCTCTTCGATGCCCAGCAGGCCGCCGATGCCCGCGCCCACGATGGCGCCGATGCGCTCGGCGTTGCCGTCGGTGATTTCCAGGCCCGAATCGTTCAAGGCCATGAAGGCGGCACCGAGGCCGTAATGAATGAACGGGTCCATCTTCTTGGCATCCTTGCCAGTGACCCGGAATTTGCCGAACTGTTCGTTGTCGGCGGTGATGTCGAAGTCCCTGACCTCACCTGCGATCTTGGTGGTGAAACGGTCCAGGTAGGACTGCGAAACGTTGGTCAGCGGACCGATGCCGGAACGGCCTTCGGTGATGCCCTTCCAACTGCTGGCCATATCATTGCCCAATGGCGAGACCATGCCCATGCCGGTAACGACGACGCGACGCTTCATTGCAGATTCTCCTGACCCGGATGTTGCGGGTATCACGCGGTATAACGCTCAAAAGCACAGGGCCGCAAGCGCGGCCCCATGGGTTTGCCGCACGCGGTCGCGGCAATCGCCACGGCCGCGCGCGAGCCGCCTGACATCAAGCCTTGACGTGGGCGTTGATGTAGTCGATCGCAGCCTGCACGGTGCTGATCTTTTCGGCTTCTTCGTCCGGGATTTCGCACTCGAACTCTTCTTCCAGCGCCATCACCAGTTCAACGGTGTCCAGCGAGTCAGCGCCCAGGTCATCGACGAACGATGCGCTGTTGGTGACTTCCTCTTCCTTGACGCCAAGCTGTTCGACGACGATTTTCTTGACGCGTTCTTCGATGGTGCTCATTGGATATCGCTCCAGATGGAGTAGTGGTTCAAAAATGACGCCATCCGGTGAAGGATGACCGTGGGATAGTGTAGTGGAAACCAGCGACACCTTGCATTGCAGCAAAACATCAAACGGATCAACCACTTGCGGCGCTATCCATGCGCCACATGCTTACGGCATGTACATGCCGCCGTTCACATGGAGGGTTTCGCCGGTGATGTAGCTGGCCGAAGGACCGGCCAGGAACGCCACCGCGTTGGCGATATCGGACGGCTCGCCGAGCCGCTCCAGGGCGATCGACTTGACCAGGCCGGTGCGCTGCTCTTCCGGCAGGGACTTGGTCATGTCGGTATCGATGAAGCCCGGCGCGACCACGTTGACGGTGATCCCGCGCGAGCCGATTTCCTTGGCCAGCGACTTGGAGAAGGCAATGATGCCGGCCTTGGCCGCGGCGTAGTTGGCCTGGCCGGCATTGCCGGTCACGCCGATCACCGAGGCGATGTTGATGATGCGGCCCTTGCGCGCCTTCATCATGCCGCGGATGACGGCCTTGGAGGTGCGGAAGACGCTGGTCAGGTTGGTGTCCAGGATCGCCTGCCAGTCTTCTTCCTTCATCCGCAGCAACAGGTTGTCGCGGGTGATGCCGGCGTTGTTGACCAGGATGCTGATGGCGCCGAATTCCTTGGCGATACCGTCGAGCACGGCCTCGAGCGCAGCGGCGTCGGTGACGTTCAGCGCGCGGCCGTGGCCACCCACGGCGGCCAGGCGATCGCCGATGGCGGCGGCACCGGCGTCGGTGGTGGCGGTGCCGATGACGGTCGCGCCCTGCGCGGCCAGTGCGTCGGCGATCGCGGCACCGATACCCCGGCTGGCGCCGGTGACCAGTGCGATTTCACCCTGAAGGGGCTTGCTCATCTCATTTCCTCAAACGGGACCGGTCCGGCCGGCCTGGCACGAAGCCATTCCAGCACGGACGCGATCGGAAGACATCAGGCGGCCCAGGTCTCGCGGGCCGTCTCGAAATCGGCGGGCGTGGACAGTGTGCGCGCGTCCAGCGATTTGTCGATGCGCTTGATCAATCCGCTCAGCACCTTGCCCGGGCCGCATTCGGCCACGCGGGTCACGCCACGGGCGGCCAGGGCCTGCACGCAGCCGGTCCACTGGACGGGCAGGTAGAGCTGCTGCACCAGCGCCTGGCGGATGGCGTCGACGCCGTCATGCACGCGGGCATCGACGTTCTGCACCACCGGCAGGGCCGGAGCGCGCCAGTCCAGGCCGGCCATGGTTTCCGCCAGGCGGTTGGCGGCTTCGCGCATCAGCGGGGTGTGCGAGGGCACGCTGACGGCGAGCTTGACGGCCTTGCGGACGCCCTTCTCGGCCAGCAGGGCCAGTGCGCGGTCCACGGCGGCAGCGTCGCCACCGATGACGATCTGGCCGGGCGAGTTGTAATTGGCGGGCACCACGACCTGGCTGCCGGCGGCCTGCTCGCAGACCTCCACGACCAGGGCGTCTTCGGCGCCGAGCACGGCGGCCATGGCGCCGACGCCGGTCGGGGCGGCTTCCTGCATCAGCTGGCCGCGCAGGCGCACGAGGTGCGCACCGTCACGCAGGGTCAGCGCGCCGGCGGCCACCAGGGCGGTGTACTCGCCGAGGCTGTGACCGGCCAGCACGGCGGGCTGGGTGCCACCCACGGCGTTCCAGGCGCGCCACACGCCGATGCTGGCCGCAAGCAGGGCCGGCTGGGTGTATTCAGTGCGGTTGAGCATTTCCTCGGGACCGCCCTGCGACAGCGCCCACAGGTCGACACCGGCGCCGTCGGAGGCTTCGGTGAAGGCCTCGCGGATCTGCGGGTGCAGCTCGGCCAGTTCGGCCAGCATGCCCAGCGACTGCGAGCCCTGGCCCGGGAACACGAATGCGAGATTGGTATCGGTCACGCGATCATCCGCCTGCAAAAATCGAACGGCGAATGATAAAGGGGAACGTCGCCCTTCGTCTGTACTGCCGCGTATGTCGGGCCCTTCGTCAGGTGAACAGCTGGAGGATGTCCAGGTCGCCGTCGGTGAAGAAATCGAAGCAGAGGGCCACGACCATCAGCACGCCCAGCGTGGTGGCGCCGTGGACGATCAGGATGGAGTGGGCCAGCGCGCGGGCGGAGCGGCCCATCTTCAGGCTGGCGCGGGCCAGGCCCTGCAGGCGGCCGGTGACGTCGTGGGCATGCGCGAGGACCGGGGCTTCGGCGCCGTCCATGGCCTGGGCCATGAGGGTCTGGAGCTGCTGCGGGCGGTCCTCGTAGTACTTGGCGACGCCGTAGCCGAACATCAGCCAGTCGCGGGCCTGGGCCTGGGCGAGGTCCATGACTTCCAGCGGGTCTTCCTCGAAATCGATGAAGCCGATGGCGCTGCCATCCCAGGTGAGGTTGCGCGGCAGCGGCTGGCCGAAATAGGCGCCCTTGCTGTGCGCCTGGGCGATCGCATTCATGGCCGCGGACACGAGGCGGTCGCGGCCAGCGTCGTCGGCTTCGCGCAGGCAGGTGTTGAACGAGGAGCCGTTGTCGCCCAGCACCAGGGCCGCGTGGCCACTGCCGATCACGCTGGGGACGTTGACGCCCTGGGCCTGCAGTTCGGACAGGCGGCGGGCTTCGGTTTCGCGGGCGGCGTCGCCACCACGGTGCGGCGGCGGGCGCAGGGCATCGAGCTGGAAGCGGCGGGCGATGAAGTTCAGCAGGCCCAGCGCGACCACGCGGCTTCCTTCGCCGTACTGCTTCAGCCAGGCGCGCTGCCCTTCAATGACGATGGGCTCAACCATGACAGTTCTCCTGAAATGCATACGGCCCCGTAATGGGGCCGTAACGACAGCGTCACGTTGTCGTAACTGACACTATCAATAGCGCAGCAGAGCAGAACCCCAGGTGAAGCCGCCGCCGAAGGCTTCCAGCAGCAGCAGCTGGCCACGTTCGACGCGGCCGGAGCGGACCGCGTGGTCCAGCGCCATCGGCACCGAGGCCGAGGAGGTGTTGCCGTGCTTGTCCACCGTCACCACGACCTGGTCCATGGACATGTCCAGGCGCTTGGCGGTGGCTTCGATGATGCGCAGGTTGGCCTGGTGCGGGATCAGCCAGTCCAGGTCGTCCTTGGTCAGCGCGTTGGCTTCCAGGGTTTCGTCGACGACCGAGTCCAGCGCCTTGACGGCGTACTTGAACACGTCGTTGCCCTTCATCAGGATCGCGCCACGGGCATTCTCGCCCTCGCCGAAGCCGGCCGAGACGCCGACCGGGTTCCACAGCAGCTCTTTCTTGCTGCCATCCGAGTGCAGGTGGGTGCTGAGGATGCCGGTGTCTTCGTCGGCCTTGAGCACGACGGCGCCCGCGCCATCGCCGAACAGCACGCAGGTGGTGCGCTCGGTCCAGTCGACGATACGGGTCAGGGTTTCTGCACCGATGACCAGCACGTGGCGTGCATCACCGGAGCGGATGAATTTGTCGGCCACGCTCAACGCGAACACGAAGCCCGAACAGGCGGCGTTGACGTCGAAGGCGGGGCAGCCGGTCGCACCGAGCTTGGCCTGGATCAGGCACGCGGTGGACGGGAAAATCAGGTCAGGCGTGGTGGTACCCACCACGATCATGTCGAGCTGCGAAGCGTCGATACCGGCCGCTTCAAGCGCACGTACCGCGGCGTGGTAGCCGAGGTCGCTGGTGGTCTCGCCTTCGGCCGCAATGTGCCGTTCGCGGATACCCGTGCGCGATTGAATCCACTCATCGCTGGTGTCGACCATTTTCTCCAGATCCTGGTTGGTCAACACTTTTTCGGGCAAATAACTACCGGTGCCCGCGATCCTCGAGTAGATCCGCTTGCTCATTGCATGTCCTGTAGCACGATCACCAAAGGGGGTGATCGGGAAGAATGGGGTAAAGGCCGCCGCCCGACCGGGCAGCGGCCTTCACAAATCAATCTTCTTCGACGGCCGAGTTCGACTTGGTCGTGATCACCTTCTTGCCGCGGTAGAAACCGTCAGCGGTGATGTGGTGACGCAGATGCACTTCACCGGTGGTCGGATCGGTGGACAGCTGCTTGGCGCTCAGGGCGTCATGCGCACGGCGCATACCGCGGCGGGACGGGGTGACACGGGATTTCTGCACAGCCATGGGATTGCTCCAAACTCGGTTCGTTTTGCTTCGTCGTATCGTCGCGCAGGACGCCAGCGCCCAGCACAGTTTTCGCTTTCGCCGCAGCCGCCGACGACAATCCGGCTGCTATTGTTTTTTCAGTGCCGCCAATGCCGCGAACGGATTGGCCTTGCTGATTTCTTCTTCGGTCGGTGCCCAGTCCTTGTCCACGGCCTCACCATCGGGAGACAGCGGCACGACAGGCACGGCCAGGACGAGTTCGTCCTCGACCAGTTCCAGCGGTCGCAGCATGCCGTCTTCCGGCACCAGCCACGGTTCCCAGCCTTCCGGCAGCGAGGACTCTTCCTCTTCGCTGCGGATCAGGCCGAGCCGCTGCACCATCGAAACCGGCAACAGGAAACGCTGCAGGCTGCGCTGACAGATCAGCGGCAGCGCGGTGTCGATGGACAGTTCAACATAGGATACCTGCAGGATGTCGTCGTGCGCGAATTCCAGTGCATAGGTGCACGTTCCTTCGGTATCGGCGACAAGGCCCTGGAGGCGGGTCAATTCCGCTAGATCCACCTGGCCGTCGAAGCACCTGCGTGCTGCGACCATCCGCCAAGCATCCAGCATTTCGGGCACGTTTGCGGACATAAGCCGCTGAATGTTAAGGATCGTCCGGGCTGCTGTCAAATACCTGCGCAGTCAGGTTGCCGATCCCCGCCCGAAGGGCCCAGACTGCCGGCCTTCCGTGCCGGTATTGTCGCATGACCCCGCTGCTGCTTGCCTCTACTTCCCGCTACCGCCGCGAGCTGCTGGAGCGGCTCGGCCTGCCCCTGGAGACCGTCCGCCCCGAGGTGGATGAGACGCCCGCCCCCGGTGAGGCCCCACGCGCCGTGGCGGTGCGCCTGGCGCGGGCCAAGGCCGAGGCCGTGGCCCGGACCCACCCCGGCCGCTGGGTGATCGGCTCGGACCAGGTCGCGGAACTGAACGGCGCCCCGCTGGGCAAGCCGGGCACGGTCGACGCTGCACACGCGCAGCTGGCCGCGATGTCCGGGCAGGTGGTGGCGTTCCACACCGCGGTGAGCCTGGTGCGCGATGGCGAGGTGCTGGAGACCTGTGACCTGACCCGGGTCCACTTCCGGGCCCTGGGCGCGGCCGAGATCGCCCGCTACGTGGCCGCCGAGCAGCCGCTGGACTGCGCCGGCAGCTTCAAGTGCGAGGGCCTGGGCATCACCCTGTTCGAGGCGATCGAGAACCGCGACCCGAGTGCCCTGATCGGGCTGCCGTTGATCGCGCTGAGCCAGCTGCTGCGCCAGGCCGGCTACACCCTGCCCTGAGCCTCAGCGCAGCTGCAGCGCCTGCAGGCAGCCCGCATCGAGGTCGCCGGTCGCCCAGCCGACCCAGCGCCCGGCCACGGGCATGGCCAGGCCCACCGGCCGTCCCGCACAGTGCAGGACCAGCCGCGGCGCCCTGCTCTGCGCGGCGAAGTCGATGCGCCACGCCGTGCCACCGAGCGTGTTGCGCACGGCCACCAGGGACACCTCGCGGATCGGGACGGCCACGGCCGTTGACGCCGTTCGCGCCTCCTGCAGATAGACGGTTTCCGGCCAGGCGAACATCGCGCTGCCGTGCGCGCGCAGGCTGGGCAGCGCGGCCTGCACTTCGGCGGGCACGCTCTCGCCATGGGTCTGGTCCGGATCGACCACGCCCGCCGCCGCGGCCGTGGCGGTCATGCTGGCCACACGCTGCATGCTGGCGCCGAGGTAGGCCATCCATGCCGTACTCGGCAGGGCCGCCACGGCCAGCAGCAGCGCCGCCCAAGCCACCACGCGGGGACGGCGCGGGCCGACGCGCACGATCGTCCACAGCAGCAGGCCGGACCAGAACAGCCACGACCAGGGCACATAGCGCGGCGCGGCCAACTGGGCGGGGAAGTCGGCGAAATAGGACCAACGGCTGAGCGCGACCAGCCCCCCCACGGCGAGGCCGAACCAGGCCATCGCCAGCGCGACGGATTCCCCTGCCCCGGCGCTGCGCCCGCGATGCCCGCTTCGCCAGCTCATGCCAAGCAGGCCGACCACGCCGGCCGCGCCGATCAGCAGATGCGGCCAGCGCGAGGTCATCACCGGTCCGAACAGCGATTGGTATGCGCTGGCCACGGCATGCACCGCGCTGCGCACCGGCGCGAACGGCAGCTGCTGGGCGGCCGCCGGATCCAGTGCCGGCCACGCCAGGTAGATGAAGGGCGAGGCCAGCCAGCGCAGCAGCACGTCCAGTTGTGCCAACGGCATCAGGCCCATCTGCGAGGGCATGCCCGTGCGGCCCATGCCCAGGTGCAGGCCGACCGCCACGAGCAGCCCGGCGATCAAGGGCAGCCAGTGCGACACCGGTGCACGACGCACCGCCAGCACCGCCGCCAGCCCGACGAACACCGCCACGCCACTGCCGAAGGAGAACGTCGCCGCCACGCCACACACGGCGGCCAGCACCGCACCGCGGCGATCCCCACGCAGCAGCAGGGCGACACCGGCCATCAGCGCGACGGTGATCAGGTAGGCATGCACGGACTCGTTGCCGTGGGTCAGCGCGCGCTGGCTGCCCAGCCAGAAGATCGACAACACGCCGACCAGGGTGGCAGCCGCGCGCACCGACGGCGCCAGCGCATCGGTCTTGAGGATGCGGCCCAGCAGCCACACCGTCGCCAGCGCCAACACCATCCCGGTGCCGATCTGCAGCCATTGATTGCCGTGCAACCAGCACAGCTCGGCGTAGCGCACCAGGTTCGGCAGGATTTCGCGGTGACCATTGTCCGATACCAGCACGTTGGACGGCCACGGCATCTCCAGCAGCTTCTGGGTGAAGCGCCACGGATCGGCGTACAGCACGCGCGGCGAGAGCCAGGCCATGGCCGCGAGGCCCACCGCGACGACGGCCGCCACCGCGCACCACAGCAGGCGCGTCAGCACGGGCGATACCTTCGCGGCAGGCGCGTGGGCAGCAGGCGCGTGGGCAGCAGGCGGGCGGACAGCAGACAAGGGGGCAGATTCCTGCGACGTAGTGCGCATGACGGTTTCATCCATGGAAGAGCATGTGCGCTCAGCGCGCGGGGACGGTGAAGGCCTGTTCCTGCCACTGCTCCACGCTGCCGTCCTTGCCGTGCAGCGTCATGCCCAGCCAATGGCGGCCGGGCGCAAGGTGGTCGGTCTTCAGCGTGGCATCGAAGGCCACGTTGGGGTGCTGCGGATCGGTGGAAATCTCCCAGGCGCCGGTGATGTCATACGCGCGCCCATAGACCGCATCGCCAACCGGCGTGCCATCGATCAGCAGCTCGACCCGATCGATGCCGACGCCATCCTTGAAGGCCCAGCCCCGCACCTCGAGTGGGTCGCCGACTGCCGCGCCGGGCTGAGGCGCATCCACCCAGGCCATCGCCGGGGTCACGCACGGCCCTTCGGCGCGCTCGGCCGGCAGCCTGAAAAGCAGGAAGCGCTGATAGCCGTGATCGTTGCTGACCACGCGCGGCGGCGGCAGCGGCCCCACTTGCTCGCAGACCGCGTGGTAACGCTCCAGCAGATCGCGATAGCGTTGATCGCTGGGCGAGAGCACCAGCAGCATCGGCGTATCGCGCTGGCCGTCGTGCAGCAACCCCCACAGGCCGAGCTGTGCGCTGCGGCCATGCTTGTCGTTCAACGGATGCCGCAGCACCTCGATCGAGGCGTCGCGCAGCTGGAACCCCAGTTCCGCGCCGACCTTGAAGTTGCCGGCCAGCACGCGCGTACCGGGCGGCATGCGTTTCAGCTCTTCGCGTACCGCGCCGGCCAACGGTTCCCAGCCGGCGAAGTTGCGCGGGTAATACTTGTAGCCCGCCAGCTGCTCGCGCACGCTCGGGATGGAGACCATCAGGTAGTAGCCGAAGGCCAGGGCGAGCCCGGCACCGGCCAGCCACCAGCCGGTGCGGCGCAGCCAGCGCGGCCAGCCGTTGAGCACCACCGGCACCGCGATCAGCAGCGCCAGATAACCCGGCAGCGGCCAGTGGAAACTGATGCGCTCCACATCGGTGAAGAAGCCCAGGCCGAAGATGGACAGCGTCGATACCGCACCTATCAGGCCGAAGTAGCGCCACTGCGCGCGCGCGCCACCGCCGGAGCGGGTACCGGCCAGGGCCACCTTCCACATCGCGATGCACAGGATCGGGGTGACCAGCATCGGCTGGATCACCAGGAACCACAGCCCGCTCCATTCGAACGCCCACGGGTGGCGCTCGACCACCTGGAATTTCAGGCCCGCATCATGGTTGTCGGCATTCCACGACAGCAGCGGCAACCACGCCACCACGCCGACCGCCAGTGCGACCCAGACGCGCGGATCGCGCAGCATGCGCCGGCCCTGCGGCAGCACCAGCAGCGCGATGAAGCCGACCACGATCACGCCGATGAAGCGGTAATGGCTGAGCGCGCCGATCGCCAGGCCGGCGGCCAGCTTCACTGCCGCCGCCGCGTCGACACTGCGCAACAGGCGCGCGCCGGCATCCAGGCACAGCACCGCCGCCAGCGCCATCGGCACATCCGGCACGGCCAGCATGCCCAGCGTGGCCGACAGCGGCATCAACAGCGTCAGGCTGCCGGCCTGCCAGCCGGCCACCGCGCCGAACCAGCGCGTGGCGATCCGCGAGACCAGCCAGGGCAGCCACGCACCGATCGCCAGGAACGGCAGGCGCAGCGCGAGCACATGATTGCCGCCCACTTCCACGCCCAGGCGCGCCAGCCATGCGGTCAGCCCGGGCAGGTCCGAATAGGCCGCGGCCAGGTGCTGGCCTTCCTGCCAGTAGAAAGCTTCGTCCACGAACAAGGGCAGACGTGCGGCCACCACCAATTTGACGGCGGTGACCAGCGTCCACAACAACAGGAATATGGTGCGTGCGCGTTGTTCGCCCTGCATTGCTCTATAGAATCAGTGGAATCATCGAATCGAGACGGACATGGATCATTCGCCCCCCGTGCCGGCCATGCTAACCGATGTACTGCGACAGTCCCTTCGCGCCGCCCAGGATCAGGTCAACGGGCTGGTGCTGGGCAAGGCGCAGGAGGTGCGGCTGGCCTTCGTGGCGCTGCTCTCCGGTGGCCATCTGCTGATCGAGGACCTGCCCGGGCTGGGCAAGACCACCCTCGCCCATGCCATGGCCTCCAGCCTCGGGCTGGGCTTCCAGCGGGTGCAGTTCACCTCCGACCTGCTGCCCGCCGATGTGCTCGGCGTCTCGGTATACGACGCCGGCAGCCGCCAGTTCCAGTTCCACCCCGGCCCGGTCTTCACCCATGTGCTGCTGGCCGACGAGATCAACCGCGCGCCACCGCGCACCCAGAGCGCGCTGCTGGAAGCGATGGCCGAGCAGCAGGTGACCCTGGATGGCGTGACCCATCCGCTGCCGGATCCGTTCTTCGTCATCGCCACTCAGAACCCGGTCGACCTGTCCGGCACCTTCCCGCTGCCGGACTCCCAGCTGGACCGCTTCCTGCTGCGGCTGGCGCTGGGCTACCCCAATCCGGAATCCGAGCGCGAGCTGCTGCGCGGCACCGATCGCCGTCATCTGATCGCGCAGGCCACCGCGCGCCTGAGCGAGATCCAGGTGCGCACGCTGCGCGAGGCGGTCGGCCAGGTACATGCCAGCGAAGCCCTGATCACCTACGTGCAGGCCCTGCTCGCGCGCAGCCGCCAGCACGCCGGGGTGCGCGTCGGTCTGTCGCCGCGCGCCGGCCTGGCGTTGCTGCGCGCGGCGAAGGCGCATGCGCTGCTGCTGGGCCGCGCGCACGTGGTGCCCGAAGACGTGCAGACACTGTTCGTCGCGGTGGCCGGGCATCGCCTGGTGCCGGAGGCCGAAGCCGGCAACGGGCCGGCACTGGCCCGCGCCATCCTCCAGACCGTGCAGGTCGACTGAGATGCGCCGCGGCTGGGGAGCCCGCTGGCAGCAACTGCAACACCTGGCGCGGCCGCGCCGACCGGAGCAGCTGCCGTGCCGGTTCGACCGGCGCCGCATCTATGTGCTGCCGACGCGCTTCGGCCTGTTCGTCGCCGCACTGCTGTCGGCGATGCTGATCGGCGCACTGAACTACAACAACAACCCGGCCCTGCTGCTGGCGCTGCTGCTGGCCACCGTCAGCATCGCCAGTGCGATCAGCGCGCACCTGCAGCTGTCCGGCCTGCAGGTGGATGCGGTCTCGGCCGAACCGGTCACCGCGGGCGCGCCGTTGCGGCTGCGCATCAGCCTGTCCCGCGCCGATACCCGCGCCCGCCGCGGACTGCAGGTGGAGCACGCCGGCGTCGGCGCGTTCGGGCATCTGGTCGACAGCGATCAGATCGAAGTCGATCTCGACCTGCCCACCCGCCAGCGCGGCTGGTTCGACCTGGCGCGGATCCGCCTCGCCACCACCCAACCGCTCGGCCTGGTGCGGGCGTGGTCGTGGGTGTGGCCGGAGACGCCGCTGCTGGTCTATGCCGCACCGGAATCGCACGCCCCCGCACTGCCGGAAAGCGGCGGCGATCCGCTGCATACCCGCGTGCACGCCAGCGGCGACGAGCTGCATCAGCTGCGCCCCTATCGCGCCGGCGACCCCACCCGCAGCATCGCGTGGAAGCACTCGGCGCGGCGCGACACCCTGCTGGTGCGCGAGTACGAAAAGCCGGTCGGGGTGGAGATCGTGCTGGACTGGTGGCGCCTGGCGCCGCTGGGCAGCGAAGCACGGATCGCGCGGATGGCGCGCTGGGTCGACCTGGCCGAACGCGAAGGCCGCCGTTACACGCTCAAGCTGCCGGGCCAACCCGTGCTCGGCCCCGGCAACGGCAGCGCCCATCACCATCTGTGCCAGCGCGCGTTGGCGCTGTTGCCCCATGACTGACACGCCCGCCTCCCTGCTGAGCCCCGGGGCGCGCGCCTGGACGCTGGCCAGCGCGGCGCTGGGCCTGGTGCCGCTGCTGTTGCAGTTGCCCACCGTGCTGGCCGCCGTCATCGCCGGGGTCGCCCTGCTCACCGCCGCCGCCTCACGCCAGCGCCTGCTGCCGGGCGCGCTGCGCCTGCTGCTGGTGCTCGGCATGCTTGCCGCCATTTACTGGCAGATGGGCCCGCGCCCCGGCCGCGACACCGGCTGCGCGCTGCTGGCAGCCATGCTCGCGCTGAAATCCAGCGAGCTGCGCAGCCTGCGCGATGCCCGCAGCCTGGTCGGCTTCGGCCTGTTCGGCCCGTTCGCCGCGTTCCTGCTCGACCAAGGGCCGCTGACCATGGCGCTGGCGGTGATGGCCGGCCTGGTCGCCCTGCTCGCGCTGCAGCGGCTGGCGCACCTGGAGGGCCAGGCACCACCGGCGCCGCTCAAGCGCCAGCTGCGCGGTATCGGCCGACTGGTCCTGCTCGGCCTGCCGCTGGCGCTGGCCGGCTTCTGGCTGTTCCCGCGGTTGAGTGAACCGCTGTGGGGCATCCCGGACCGCGCGGTCGGCAAGCCCGGCCTGTCGGACACGATGGAGCCCGGACAGTGGCTGGACCTGATGGCCGATGACACCCCGGCGCTGCGCGTGCAGTTCTTCGGTGCGATCCCGGCGCCGCAGCAGCGGTACTGGCGCGGCCCGGTACTGACCCGTTTCGATGGCCAGCGCTGGGAACAGGACACGCGGCAGAGCGAACGCGCGCCCGCCGCAGTGACCCGTGCCGCCACCCAGTGGGAGTACCAGATCGATTACGAGCCGACCGACCGCCGCCAGCTGGTCGCGCTGGACCTGCCGCTGCAGGCGCCGCCCGGCAGCGAACTGGATGCCAACCACAGCCTGCGCAGTCGCGCGCCGCTGAGCGCATTGACCCGCTGGCGGCTGACCTCCGCGCCGGCCGTGGCCTATACCGAAGCGTTGACGCCGTACGAGCGCCGACTGGCGCTGCAGCTACCCGCCGGCGTGAACCCGCGCACGGCCGTGCTGGCCCGCCAGTGGCGACAGGAGGCCGGCAGCAACGATGCGGTGATCGTGCAGCGCGCGCTCGACTGGGTCCGGGCGAGCTTCGTCTACACCCTGGATACGCCCGAGCCGGGCCGCGATGGCGTGGACGAATTCCTGTTCGACCAGCAGGCCGGTTTCTGCCAGCACTTCAGCTCTTCCTTCGTCGTGTTGATGCGCAACGCCGGCATCCCCGCGCGGGTGGTGACCGGCTTCGCTGGCGGCATGCGCAATCCCTACGGCAACTACTGGGTGCTGCGCCGGATGGACGCGCACGCCTGGGCCGAAGTGTGGCTGCCCGGGCGTGGCTGGGTGCGGGTCGACCCGACCGCCGCCGTGGCGCCCGAACGCGTCTACGACACGCTCGAAGACCGGCTGGCCGCCGGCGCGGCCGACGCCACGTTCGACAGCCGCTGGCTGCAGATCGGACAGATGGGCGATTGGCTGCGCCGGGGCTGGAACGACCTGGTCCTGTCCTTCGATGCCAACCGCCAGCAGCAGCTTCTTGAACCGTTTGGTTTCAAACGGCTGGATCCGAGCCAACTGGTCGGAATTTTCATCGTCTTCGCGCTGGCCGCGCTAGGCTGGATGGCATGGCTGCTGGCCCGCGGCGAACGCGAGCGCGACCCGCTGTTGCGGGCCTGGCATCGGCTGGGACGCCGTTACGCACGCTATGGGCTGTCCCGCGCCAGCGCCGAACCCGCTGGCGAGTGGGCGCGCCGGGTGGACCGGCAGCGACCCGATCCTGCGCTGTTGTCGCTCAGCGCGCGTTTCGTCCAGGCGCGCTACGCTGGCGCTGACGTCGACCTCACTTCATTATTGCGCGACCTGCGCAGGCATCGCCCGACCTCCGGAGCATCCCCATGAAGATTCAAATCCTGCTTCCCCTTGCTGCCTCTCTGGCACTGGCTGCCTGCGCCACCGCGCCCAAGCCGTTGCAGGGGCAGTTCAGTATGGTCAGCCCGCGCGACGCGGTTCCCACCCAGCAGGTGGGCACCCCGGTACGGTGGGGTGGTCGCATCATCGAAACCAATCCGGGCCAGGGCCAGACCTGCTTCCAGATGATCTCGCGCCCGCTCAACGGCAGCGGCCGCCCGAGCACCACCTCGGCCGACGCCAGTGACGGCCGCTTCATCGCCTGCCGCGCCGGCTTCTACGATCCGGCGGTGTTCGAGCCGGGCCGCGACGTGACCTTCATCGGCAAGATCGGCGGCTACGAGAACACCCGCATCGGCGAGTACGACTATCGCCTGCCGAAGCTGGATGCCGACGTGATCTATCTGTGGCCAGAACAGCGCCAGGTCGATGTGGTGCCCGCCTACCCGTACGGCCCGTGGGGCCCGGGCTGGGGTCCGGGCTGGGGCTACCGCGGCTGGGGCTGGTGGTAACACGCTGACGCAGAAACGCCGCCCTCGGGCGGCGTTTTTGTTTGCGCCTGGCCGGCTCAGCCGTTCGGCGTACCGAAGTGACCCAACTGCGCGCCGGCCAGCAGGTGCAGGTGGATATGGAACACGGTCTGCCCGGCATGCTCGCGGCAGTTCATGACGATGCGGTAGCCGTCCTGCGCGAAACCTTCGCGGCGCGCGTACTCGGCGGCGGCCATGGCCAGCTTGCCGATCAGGTGCGCCTGGTCCGGCCGCACATCATCCAGGGTCGGGATCGCCTCGTGCTTGGGAATGAACAGCACGTGCACCGGCGCCTGCGGGGCGATGTCCTTGAAACCGAGCACCTCCTCGTCCTCGTAGACGATGGTGGCCGGAATTTCGCGGCGGATGATCTTGCCGAACAGGGTGTCGTGGCTCATGAGGGCACCTCGTGGAACAGGGCTTTGGAGAGTAGCGCGGATGCGCGTCCGGTTTCGATCATTGCCGCGCGCTGCGCGGCGTCACTCCTGGACTTCGGTCCGCGTGCCGAACGCGTGCGACAGCGTGCCGCGATCCACGTATTCCAGCTCGCCGCCCAGCGGCAGGCCCTGCGCCAGGCGGCTCGGACGCACCTTGCAGCTGCGCGCCATCTGCGCGAGGTAATGCGCGGTGGCTTCGCCTTCCACGGTAGCGCTGGTGGCGATGATCAACTCGTTGACCTCGCCCTGCTTCAGGCGCGCCTCCAGCTGATCCAGGCCCAGCTCGCGCGGGCCGATGCCGTCCAGCGGCGACAGCCGCCCCTGCAGCACGAAGTACACCCCGCGGTACCCTGTGGCCGTTTCGATCGCCAGGCGATCCGCGGGTGATTCCACCGCACACAGCTGCTGGCGCTCGCGGCTGCCGTTGGCGCAGACCGCACAGATGTCGGTCTCGCTGAAATCCCGGCACTGTTCGCAATGCCCGATCCGCTCGATCGCCTTGGCCAGCACCTCGGCCAGCTTCTGGCCGCCCTCGCGCTCGCGTTCGAGCACGTGGTACGCCATGCGCTGGGCAGTCTTCTGGCCCACGCCCGGCAACACGCGGAAGGCCTCGATCAATTGTTCGAGCAGGGGCAGGCTCATGGCGGATCGCTCATCTCAGAAACAAGCGCGCGAAGCCCGGAGGCTTCGCGGCGCGGTCACCACGGTCGCGCCAGGCAGACACCCGGCGCAGGCGGTGGGTCAGAACGGCAGCTTCATGCCCGGGGGCAGCTGCATGCCGGCGGTCGCCGAACCCATGCGGTTCTTCGACTCGGCATCGATCTTGTTGGAGGCATCGTTGAACGCGGCGGCCACCAGGTCTTCGGTCATTTCCGCATCGGACAGCACCGACGGATCGATGCGCACCTTGCGGCATTCCTTGGTGCCGGTCAGGGTCACGCTGACCATGCCGCCGCCGGCGCTGCCGGTCACTTCCAGCTTGGCGAGGTCTTCCTGGGCCTTCTGCAGGTTTTCCTGCATCTTCTGGGCCTGCTGCATCAGTTGGGCGATATTGCCGCGCATGGTTCTTTACTCTTCAAAAGGACGAATGGAATCGGCGACGACCCGGGCACCGTGTTGCTGGACCAGCAACTGCACCGACGGATCGGCCATGAAAGCGGCTTCCGCCGCCGTTTGGCGTTCGCCACGCTGGCGGTCAGCGCGCTGATGCAGGGTCTCGGCACCGGCCGCGCCGGTATCGATCACCAGGCGCGGGGCCTGCCCCAGGGGGCCGGTCAACGCCGCGATCAGCGCCGCCTGCGAGCGGTCCGAACTCAAATACTCAAATCCGGGCGAAATCGCCAGTTTCAAGACGCCGTGCTGGTAGCTGATGAACGCCGAGTGCGCGGCCAGCTGCTTGGACGGGCCATTGAGCTGGCTGCCGGCGACCAGTTCCAGCCACGCATCGGCGGTCAGGTCGCCCTGTGCCTCCGAGGGCGCGGTCTCCGGCGCCGAGGGTGCGATGGCGATGCCCTGCGGGCGGGCCACCGGGGCCGGGGCATCCCGTACAGGCGCGGGAGCAGCAGGTGCCACGGTCCGCTCGGACGGCGCTTCCCACGGGGCGACCATGGCCGCATCCGGGGTGGCCATTTCAGCGGCCAGCGCTTCGTCGCGATCAGCCGCGTCGCTTTCACGGTGCCACGGCGGCAGATCGTCGTCGGTCGCGGGAGCGACGACGGCGGGCTTGGCCGGTTTCACCGGTTCGGCGGCTGCCGGGGCCGGGCTCGGGGCAGGTTTCCTGGGCGCCTCGGGCGCTGCGGAGACCGGCGCAACGACGGGGGCCACAGCGGCCGCCTGAGCGACGGGGGCGCTGGCCTTGGTCGGCGCTGCGGTTGGAGCCGGAGCCGCGCTCGCTGACGCAGCGGCCATGCCGGTGCCCTGGCCGCTGGCCTGGCCACCACTGTTCACTTCGGTGCCGGTCCCCGGATCGCGGGGCACCGGCGGTACGGCGGCGGCCGGACGGAACGCCAGCATGCGCAGCACGGCCATCTCGAACCCGGCACGCGGGCTCGGGGCCAGGTGCAGGTCACGGCGACCGCCCAGGGCCATCTGATACCAGAGCTGGACCACTTCCGGGCGCAGGCGCTGGGCGAAGGCCTCGGCATCGATCCCCTCGCCTGCCGTCGCGGCGCCCGGCACCAGCTGCTGCACCTGGATCCGGTGCAGGGCTTCGGCCAGGGCATCGAGCACCCCGCTCCAGTCCGGCGAGAACTCGGCCAGCAGGGCCACGGTCTGCAGCAGGCGCGGGCCATCACCATCGGCCAGCGCATCCAGCATCGCCGCGACCTGGGTGCGGTCGACCGTGCCCAGCATCGCGCGCACCACATCCTCGCGCAGCGCGCCACCGGCATAGGCGATCGCCTGGTCCAGCAGCGACAGGCCGTCACGCAGGCTGCCATCGGCCGCCTTGGCCAACTGCACGATCGCGGTCGGGTCGGACTCGATCTCCTCGGCGGCCAGGATCTTCGTCATCTGGCCCTGGATCTGGTCCTCGTCCAACCGCTTCAGGTTGAACTGCAGGCAGCGCGAGAGCACCGTCACCGGCAGCTTCTGCGGATCGGTGGTGGCCAGCAGGAACTTCACATGCTCCGGCGGCTCTTCCAGCGTCTTCAGCAGCGCATTGAACGCCGCCTTGGACAGCATGTGCACTTCGTCGATCAGGTAGACCTTGTACTTGCCCCGGGAGGGCATGTACTGGGCGTTCTCGATCACCTCGCGGACATCGTCCACACCGGTATTGGAGGCAGCATCGATCTCGAGCAGATCGATGTAGCGGCCGGAGTCGATATCCAGACAGGCCGGACACTGACCGCACGGATCGGCGCTGGTGCCCTGCTCGCAGTTCAGCGACTTGGCGAAAATACGGGCAATGGTGGTCTTGCCGACCCCGCGGGTGCCGGTAAACAGGAACGCATGGTGCACCCGGCCGCTGTCCAGCGCATTGCTGAGCGCACGGACCACGTGTTCCTGGCCCACCAGCTCGGCAAAACGCTTCGGACGCCACTTGCGGGCAAGGACGAGATAGGACATCAGGCCACCGTCTTCATCGGGACGACCATTGTGCCACGCCTGTCCAGCCCCCCTGCCCTCTGTGACGAACCGCTTGTGCGATTCCAATTCCCCCGCTAGAATCTGCGCCCCTGCAGCGGGTTATCGCAGCAGGTCCGGAGAGGTGTCCGAGCGGTTGAAGGAGCACGCCTGGAAAGTGTGTAAGCGTCTAAACCGCGCTTCGGGGGTTCGAATCCCCCTCTCTCCGCCACACAAATAAAAAGGCCGCCCTCAGGGGCGGCCTTTTTATTTGTGCGACGGACAGCATGGGGGCCGAGAACCCCAACGGGTTCGACGGATTCGCCAGGAGCGAATCCGGACAGCCGAACGGCTGGCCCTGGAGCGCGCGAGCGCGGAAGGGCTGGGTGCATGGATGCACCCAGCAATCCCAATGACGCGGCCAGCCTGCATCCGAAGCCGTCCGGCTGCGCCCCTGCCCCATCTGCGCACATACACCGGACCGCTGTCCGGCTGCTCCAAACGCAGCCCACCCATGCCAAAGTCGTCCCCATGCCCACCCTCCGCCCCTACACCCCAACAGACGCCCCCGCCTGCCTCGCGCTGTTCGACACCAACGTGCCGCGCTATTTCGCCCCACACGAACGCCAGGACTTCGCCGCGTACCTGCTCCACCCGGACCGCACCCACGACTACCTCGTGATCCACCACAACGGCCTTATCGTCGCCTGCGGTGGCCTCGCCCTGGACAACGAACACACCGCCGCCTTCTGCTGGGGCATGGTCGACCGCACCCGGCATCGCCAAGGCCTGGGCACGCAGCTCTCCCACGCACGCCTGGCCCACGCAGAAACGCTCGGCGCCCAGCGCGTAACGCTCAGCACCAGCCAGCACACGCAGGCGTTCTACGCCGGCCTCGGCTTCGTCGTCACCCACATCACCCCCGATGGGCATGGCCCCGGGCTGGATGCGGTGGAAATGGTGCTCCAACTGGCGCCGCACTGAGCGGCGCCAGTGATTTGATCGGGTCAGCAGTGCGCCAGCCACGCATGGCGTGGCTCTACCCTTGAAGCCGCAGCCTTCGCTTTCGCTTCAACGCCTCAGCTGCTCGACAGCTTCATCAACACCAGCCCGCTCACGATCAACACCGCCGCGGCAATCCGCATCGCGCTGACCTGCTCGCCAAGGAAGGTAATGCCGATCACGAACGCGCCGACCGCGCCGATGCCGGTCCAGATCGTGTACGCGGTGCCGAGCGGCAACGTGCGCATCGCCAGCGACAGCAGCCAGAAGCTGGCGATCATGGTGACGAGGGTGATGATCGAGGGAGTGAGCTTGCTGAACCCCTCGGATTGCTTCATCGAGAACGCCCAGACGATTTCCAGTACACCAGCTGCCAACAGATAGATCCAGGCCATGTGGCCCTCCTTGATGGGGGCCAGGCCGTCCTGGTCAGTGGGTCCCGAAATGGGGGAGGCCGTTCCTCCTGTGCCGCGTATTTTAGCAACCCGCCCGCGCAGTGGCCGCTGCCTGCGGCAACGGGCTACACGGGATTCAGGCTGGGCGTCTGGCACTGCGTGCCGCGCATGCGCTAGAATACGCGACTGCACTGCCGGACCTGTTCCTGCGCTGCAGCTTCCGCCTGCGGTTGGCTGATCCTTGATCGCCCAGCAGCCGGAACGTCTCTATGGTGGCCCCGTCGGCCCCTCGCGACGCTAGGTCGAAAATCCCGCCAGGGCCGGAAGGCAGCAACGGTATCGATCGACGCGGGCGCCGAGGTCAGCCGGCGGGGCCGCCACCTTTTCGGGCCCCCTGTTTTCCTTCGCGATGCTGCCGATCAAGGCGCCGCGGGCGTGCCCTGGTGGAACACCACCCGCCACGCCTCGCCATGCCGTCGCCACAGCGAACTGCGCAGCACCTCGCGCTGGCGCTCGCCCTCGATCACGTACCAGCTGCGATAGCGCACCTGTGCCAAGGTCGGGGCCAGCAACACGACGTGGTAGTCGGTGGACACGATCTCGACCTGCGCGCGCTCGCGCGGGATCTCCGCCAACGCAGCCGCACGGTCGAAGCACGCGCCCGAACTGCCGATCTCGTTGAAGTCGTCATCCAGCAGCGCCGCCAACTGTGCGACATCACCGCGGACCGCCGGCGCATGCAACGCGCGCTCGAGCGCCTGCAGATGGGCGGCCAGCGCGTCATCCATGCTCAGGGCGGATCCTGCGCCAGCACGTGCATGGCGGTCGGGGTGGCCAGCGCCACGCGTTCACCGGGCAGCGCCACGCGATGGCCACGCTGGCGCAATGCCTCGCCGTCTGCCTCGCTGGCGTAGTGATAGAGCATCATCCGCGCCTGCAGCTCGGCCGTGTACTCACGTTCCAGGTCGTCCACGCCGGTGTGCGACGGGTTGCCGTGCAGGCCGCAGTCGTGGGCGATCAGCTCGTTGTCGTCGGCGTAGCGCGCCAGCATTTCCGGAATCGGACGGGTATCCCCGCTCCAGGTGACCGCACCCTTCAGGCGCAGGCCATAGGCGGTTTCCGGCCAGTGATGGCGCACCGGGAACACCTCCAGGCGCACACCGTCATGCCAGAACGCGTCGCCGACGACGATCAGCTGGAAGGCGTCCCAGAAATTCGCACCGCCCTCGGCCAGCACGTTCGGGTAATCGGCTACGCGCTTGTGCAGCAGCGGCACCACGCTTGCCGGCACGTAGACGCGGATGCGCCCACGGCGCTGCGGCGAGAAGTACGCATCCACGAACAGGCGCTCGAAACCGGCGACATGGTCCAGGTGCACATGGGTGACGAACAGGGCCTGCGGCACCTGGCCGTAGTGCGCCTGGAAGGCGGTCAGCCCTTCTCCGCCGCAATCGATGGTGAGCCACGGGCTGCCATCGCGCTCGATCACCGCCATCGGCGAACCCAGCTGCACGGCCGACGCATTGCCGACCCCCATGAAACGCAATGCCCAGTCCATCAGTAACCCCGGTTCCAGGCCAGATCGTAGGCGCGGCGCAGCCGTGCGTAGTCCTTCTCGACGTCGTCATGGCTGCGCTCACCACGCAGTTTGATCAGCGAACGCAACAGCCGCTTGAGATTGCGCTCGCGCCAGCGGGTGGCGGGGATGCGCAGCACGCCACGATCGAAATCGATCAGCCAGCCGTGGCCGTTGGCATCGAACAGAATGTTGTGGGCGTTGAGATCGGCATGATCCAGCCCCACGCGGTGGAAGCGCGCGATCAGCCGGCCGGTCTCTTCCCAGGGGGCGCCGCGCCCGGCGACCAGCGCGCGGTCGGCCAGCGAGCGCACGCCCTCCAGCCGCTCCATCAGGATCGCCGCCTTGTAGCGCAGGCCTTCGCGCATGTAGAACGCGGCGATCGGTCGCGGCACCGGCAGCTTCTGCGCGTGCAGGGCACGCATCAGCCGGAATTCGGCAAAACTGCGGGTGCGGTTGGCGCCGCGCCAGATGTAGTGGTCCCGGCTCAGCTTGGCCGCCAGGCCGCCGCGCAGGTACTGGCGCAACACGGCGTGGCCGAAGGGCGCATCGACGAACCAGGCGCCGCCCCGGCCGCCATCGCCGACCGGCCGCGCCCGCTCGCCCCAGTGGGCCGGCGAGAACAGGCTCATCTCGGCTTGCCGCAGGGCTTCGCGGTCGAACAGAATGGCACCGATACCGCGTCCATCGCGGCAGGGCGTCAGCGCTTCAGTGGCGTCGAATGCGACCATTCCTTCGAGTCTAACAACACCATGGCACCAACGTCCTCTTCCTTGTGTCTTTTGCGTTTGTCCGCGCTGGGGGACGTAACCCATGTGGTGCCGCTGGTGCGCACCCTGCAGCAGGCCGATCCCGGGGTGTCGCTGCACTGGATCATCGACAAGGCCGGCCACAAGCTGCTCGACGGGCTGCCCGGCGTGACCTTCCACAGCTACGACAAGAAGACCGGCGTGGCCGGCATGCGGGCCCTGCGCGACAGCCTTCCCGCCGGGCGTTTCGATGCGCTGCTGCAGATGCAGGTCGCCTTCCGCGCCAACGTGCTCTCGGCATTCGTGCCCGCCAAGCGCCGCATCGGGTACGACAGATCGCGCTCCAAGGACCTTCACGGGCTTTTCATCAATGAGCGCATTCCCGACCGCCCGGGCATCCACGTGCTCGATGCGATCGGCAGCTTCTGCGAGCCGCTGGGCCTGAAACAGACCGAGGTGAGTTGGGACCTGGCCGTGCCGCCGGCGGCGTTCGAATGGGCCAACGCCCAGTGGGCCGACGACGGCCGCCCGGTGCTGATGATCTCGCCCTGCTCCAGCCACGTGCGCCGCAACTGGTACGCCGACCGCTATGCGGCCGTGGCCAACCACGCCACCTCACGCGGCTGGCGCGTGGTGCTGTGCGGCGGGCGCAGCGACCTCGAACGCGGCATGGCCGATGCCATCCAGGCACAGCTCACCACGCCGGCGCTGGATCTGGTCGGCAAGGACACGCTGAAGCAATTGCCGGCCCTGTTGGCACGCGCCGCGCTGGTGATGACGCCGGATTCGGGCCCGATGCATATCGCCAACGCGATGGGGACCAAGGTGCTGGGCCTGCATGCGGCGAGCAATCCGCACCGCAGCGGCCCCTACTCCGACCGCCGCTACTGCGTGGACCGCTACGACGATGCCGCGCGCAGATTCCTGGGCAAGCCGGCCAGCGAACTGAAGTGGGGCGCGAAGGTCGAATTCGACGACGTGATGCAGCTGATCACGGTCGAGGACGGCATTGCCGCCTTCGAACGCTATGTCGCCGATTACACGCCGCGCGGCGCGTAATCCTTGTACGACTTCTCTTCCACGTAGAGCGAGCCCAGCGCCAGGTTGATGTCCTTCTTGATGCGGGCGCGCTCATCGTTCTGCTGGTAGACGCTGCGGGCCAGTTCGACGAAGTGGTCGTCGAAGGCCTGCGCCTTGTCCTGCAGGCGGATGTTGTCTTCGATGTCCCACAGGCGCTCGTTGACGGCCTTGAGCTCGGCACGCAGGCGCGCGATGTCCTTGACCCCGGCCGGGTGCGCCATCCAGGTCTTTTCCAGCGCGCTCAGCTCGGTGCGGATGTTGGCCAGCTTGGCCTCGTCGCTGATGCGCTCGGACTTGATCTGCAGGATCGAGATCTTGTCGAGCAGTTCACCGAAGGACACGGGGACGAGGATTTCAGCGGTCATGGTGGGGATCCGTTACGTGAGGGGGGCAGTTTAGCGGAGCGTATGTTGGCGGGGTGTGGGGCGGGGGCGATGACGTCGCGTGGGTTGCGGGGTGGCTGCTTCATTGCCGGGATTGCTGGGCCCATCCATGGGCCCAGCCCTTCCGCGCTGCGCGCTCCAGGGCCAGACGTGCGTCTGTCCGGATCTGCTCCTGCAGATCCGTCGAACCCCGGCGGGGGTTCTCATCCGCCCATCAGGCAGATAAAAAGAAAAGGGCTGCCCGATGGGCAGCCCTTTTCTTTTTATCTGGCGGAGAGGGGGGGATTCGAACCCCCGAGGCGCTATAAACGCCTGCCTGATTTCGAGTCAGGTACATTCAACCGCTCTGCCACCTCTCCAGATGGTCCCGGCGAACCGGGACGCGAATGATACGGGTAGGACGCGCTGGCGACAAGTCATTGCGGGCAAAGAAGTGAATTTCTTCTGTATGGATGCCTTGCCGGATGTCCGGCGGGCCGCGATCATGCCGTTATCCCTCGCAATCCTCACCGGCACGCGCCTTCATGATCGAATTCGGACACCTGACCCACCCCGGCCTGCGCCGTGACCTCAATGAGGATACGTATTACGGCGATGGCGAACTGGCGCTGTGGCTGGTCGCCGATGGCATGGGCGGGCACGCCTGTGGCGAGGTGGCCAGTGCGCTGGCGCGCGAGACCATCGTGCGCGAGATCCGCCGCGGCGCGACGCTGGCGCATGCGATCCGGATCGCCGATGAGGAGATCATCCGCACCTCGCGCCGCCGCAACGACAGCCTGCCGATGGGGACCACCGTGGTGGCAGCCCGGGTGCAGGGCAATCGATACGAGGTGGCGTGGGTCGGTGACAGCCGCGCGTATCTGTGGCGCGATGGCACGCTGGCCCAGCTCAGCCAGGATCACAGCGTGGTCCAGGAACTGGTCGCACAGGGCAATCTGACCGCCGAGCAGGCCCGCGCGCATCCGCACCGCAATGTGGTGACCCAGGCGCTGGGCGTGACCGATCCGGCGCACCTGAATGTGGCGACCACCACCGGTGAGCTGCGCCCCGGCATGCAGTTGCTGCTGTGCAGCGACGGGCTGACCGAGGAGGTCGAGGACAAGGGCATCGCCCGTACCCTCGCCTTCGACGATGCCAGTGCACAGGAATGCGTGGATACGCTGGTCGCCGCCGCGCTGGATGGCGGCGGCTCGGACAACATCACCGTGATCCTGGTGCGGTGCCACTGATACCACCGTCCCGACCAACGGTCGGGACTTACCGCCGGGGTTGTTGCGTCAGGCGCTGACCGCTTCCACCGCTTCCGGTTCACCATCCCAGATCGCGCGGCCGGCCTTCTTGCGCAGCTTGGCCAGGCGCGCTTCGTGCGCTTCCAGCTCCGAGGCCGTGGCGACCACGCGCGGGCGTGGCAGCAGGCGCGAGGTGTCGAAGGTCTGCGCGTGGGCGCTGCCGGGCTTGTGGTCGTCGGCCGAGCCGAAGCCGATTTCTTCCTGGCCGGAGGTCAGCGCGATGTACACATCGCCCAGGATCTGGGCATCGAGCAGGCCGCCGTGCAGCTGGCGGTGCGCGTTGTCCACGCCCAGGCGCCGGCACAGCGCGTCCAGCGAGTTGCGCTGGCCGGGGAAGCGCTCGCGCGCCATCTTCAGCGTATCGATCACCGTGCAGCGGTCGGTGATCTTGCCGTAGTGGTCGCCGAGCAGCGACAGCTCGTTGTCCAGGAAGCCCAGATCGAACGCCGCGTTGTGGATGATCAGCTCGGCGCCGTCGATGTAGGCGAGGAAGTCATCGACGACCTGGGCAAAGTCCGGCTTGTCGGCCAGGAACTCCAGGGTCAGGCCGGTGACTTCCTGCGCGCCCTGCTCGAACTCGCAGTCCGGCTTGAGGTACTGGTGGTAATTGTTGCCACTGGGGCGGCGCTCGAGCAGTTCCACACAGCCGATTTCGACGATGCGGTTGCCCTTCCGCCATTCCAGGCCGGTGGTTTCGGTATCAAGGATGATCTGACGCATGGGCTCAGTGTACCGGGCCGGCGGCGCGGATCCGGATCGCGGCGTCGCGCGCCAGCTGGTCCACGCGCTCGTTGTCCGGGTCGCCGGAGTGGCCCTTGACCCAGCGCCAGTCGATGGTGTGCTTCAGCGTGGCCGCGTGCAGGCGCTCCCACAGCTCCCGGTTCTTGACCGGCGAGCCGCCGGCGGTCTTCCAGTTCTTGCGGATCCAACCGGGCATCCACTCGGTCAGGCCCTGGCGCACGTACTGCGAATCGGTGAACAGCACGATGTTGCACGGCTCGGTGAGCGCTTCCAGCCCCGAGATGGCCGCCATCAGTTCCATGCGGTTGTTGGTGGTATGCGCTTCACCACCGCTCAGCTCACGCTCGTGCGCGTTGTAGCGCAGCAACGCCGCCCAGCCGCCGGGGCCGGGATTGCCGAGGCAGGAACCGTCGGTGTGGATTTCTATCGTCTTCATTCCATTCCAGATCAGGTGGCCACGGTCCCGTGCCAGCGTGGCACGGCCACGGGCGTCGGTCCCGGCAGGGCCAGAGTGCGTTTTTCGGCGGTGAACAGACAGGCGGCCCGCAGCGGGGCGAGGTCGCGCCGGGCCGGCGAGCGGTCGCGCCACATCGGGCCGAGGTACTGCAGGTCTTCGCAGCTCAGGCCGGCCTGCGTGAGGGTGTGGCGCAGCCGCTGCGGGCTGCGCACGATCAGCCCGTGATGGCGCCACTGGCGGCGGTACGGGCTGAACGGGTTGAGGGTGGACAGCCACAGGCGCCCGCCCGGCATCAGCACGCGGGCGCAGTCGGCGATCAGCTGCTCGGCATCGCGCGCGGTGACGTGCTGCAGGACGATCGCATTGACGCTCTCGTCCGGCAGCGGCAACGGCAGGCCGCAGTGCACGTCCCCGGCGTAGGCCGCCCCGTCCCGGAACAGGCGCAGGCCGCGGCCAGGCAGCTCGACACGCTCCAGCCAGCCGGGTGTCGGTGCCACCCACAGCCAGGGGTTCACCGGGCGCTCGGCGAGCAGGCTGCGCAACCGCTCGGATTCCAGACGGCACAAGGCTTGTGCCGGTTCAGTATCAAACCAGGATGCGACTGTCGCTTGACGGGGGCTCGGCACGAGGGGCATGGTCCAATTCTATGCGACTGACCGCCCTACCCGCGTTTGCGGACAATTACATCTGGGCGCTGGTCGCCGACGACGGCCGCGCCGTCGTCATCGACCCCGGCCAGGCCGACCCCGTTCTGGCCGCCGCAGCGCAGCAGGGATGGGTTCCCCACAGCATTCTGTTGACCCACCACCACGACGACCACATCGGCGGCGTGGCCGAGCTGCAGGCCCGTTTTCCCGCGGTGGAGGTCTACGCACCGGTGGAACCGCGCATCGCGGTCCCTGCCCACCGGGTGGCTGAAGGTGAATGCGTTCAGGCATTGGGGCTGGGGTTCCACGTAGTATCCGTGCCCGGGCACACCCGGAGCCATATCGCGTTTCACACCGCTGAACACCTTTTCAGTGGCGATGCGTTGTTCAGCCTGGGCTGTGGGCGCATGTTCGAAGGTACGCCTCCCCAGCTTCTGGCATCCCTGCGGAAGCTGGCGTCCCTGCCAGCGCAACTGATGGTCTGTTGCGCCCACGAGTACACCCTGTCCAATGCCGTCTTCGCGCGGCATGTAGACCCCACCAACGCTGCGCTGTCGCAGCGCCATGAGGAGGCCTTGGCCATGCGCCGCGATGACCTGCCCACGCTGCCGGTTTCACTGGCAAGCGAGCTGGAATGCAACCCGTTCCTGCGTACGAACACCCCCGCCATCCAGGCGGCCGTCAGCGCCCATCTCGGGCGTCCCGTTACCGATGAAGTCGATGTTGTCGCAGGCCTGCGACACTGGAAAGACGGATTTCGAACATGAGTCGGCGATTGTTGCCGCTCGCGCTTGGCCTGGCGATCGCCGTGGCCGGCAGCGCGGGCGCCCAGTCGTTGACCGCCGGCATGTCGCAGAACGTGGCCGGCCTGTCCTCCCTTCCCCTGACCGCTGCGGCCCTGCCGCCGGCCTCGGTGCGCAACGGGCAGGAGATCTTCGCCAGCTTCCGCGCTGGCCTGGCCGAACCCACCTGCAACGCCGAGGCGACCAGCCCGCGTTGGCAGAAGCAGTTCGCGCATGCCCCCTCGCGGTTGGCCAACCAGGACGATGACGCCCTGGTGCTGTTCGGCTACGTGGTCGAAGAGCTGCGCAAATCCGACCTGCCGACCGAATTCGCGCTGATTCCCTTCGTGGAAAGCGGCTACCGGCCCAACGCCCGCAACGGTGGTGGCCCGGCCGGCCTGTGGCAGTTCATCGCCACCACCGCCAAGAACCACCGCGTGCAGATGACCCCGGGCTATGACGGCCGGTTGTCTGCGGTGGATTCGACCCAGGCCGCGGTGCGCTACCTGAAGACGCTGCACGGCATGTTCGGCGGCGACTGGCGCCTGGCCACGATGGCCTACAACGCCGGCGAGTACCGGGTGCTGCAGTCGCTGCGCAAGGCCGGCATGAATGCGCAGAATGCGCGTCCGGCCGAACTGCCGGGGCTCTCGCCGGTCACCTATGCCTATGTCGAGAAGCTGCATGCGCTGGCCTGCGTGCTGGAAGATGCGGAAACCGAGCCGGCGGTGATGGCCTCGCTGGACCGCACCGTGCCGGTGCTGAAGGGTCATACCCTGCCGGCCGGCACCAGCGTCCAGCAGTGGGCCCAGCAGCGCGACCTGGATCCGGCACGGATCGCCCGCCTCAATCCGGCCCTGGCCAGTGGCAAGGGCCGTCCGGCCGGCCAGGTGACGGTTCTGGCCCCTACCGCCCACGCGCCGGTGGATGCCAGCGCCAGCGTGGCCGCCATCGCGGTGGCGCCGAGCGCGCCGACGGACACCGCGGCCGCGCGTACCGCGCCCGGTCCGGTGGCCACCCGCGCCGTGGCGAGCGCGGATCGCCCGCGCAGCCGCCGCCACACCGTGCGGGATGGCGAGTCGGCCTGGGCGATCGCCCGCCGCTACGGGATGCCGCTGAAGGCCCTGCTGTCGCTCAATGGGCTCAGCGGCAGCAGCGTGCTGAAGCCGGGTGCGGTGCTGCGCGTCGAAGACTGACCCCGCGGTCCGCAGTGCAGGTGACGACAATGCCCGGTTCTGCCGGGCATTGTCGTTTCCGGGCAATGCCCGCCGGCTCCGGCGGAGCCCGGATGGCGGATGGCGGATGGCGGATGGCGGATGGCGGATGGCGGATGAGGCACGCACAACAAAAAGCCCGGCAGTGCCGGGCTGTTTGTTTTCCTGCAGAAGCCGACCCGGTTAGAGGTTGGCTTCTTCGGTCTGCACCTTGAAGTGCTTGCGCATCGCGTCGACGTAGGCCTTGGCGGCGGCCATGCCGTCGATCTGGCTCAGCTGTTCCTTGAGCTGCTGCTGCTGGGCGGCGTCCACTTCGGCGACGTTGCCCGGGCTGACCTTGGTGACCGCATAGATCACGTAGCGGCCCTGCACGGCGACCTTGCCGTAGCTGGGCTTGCCTTCGGCCGGCAGCGGCGCACTGAACACGGCGCGGTTGATCTCCGGGGTCGGCACCGGCTGGGTGCGCGGCAGGCCCGGCAGCGGGCTGATCTGCAGCTTCTCGCTGGCAGCCAGCGCCTGCAGGGTCTGACCGGCCTTCAGCTTGGCCAGCACGGCGTCCACGGCCTTCTCCGAGGCCTGGCGGGTGCGGTCGGCATGGATCGCAGCGATGACCTGCTCACGGGCCTTGACCAGTGGCAGCGCCTGCTCCGGGCTGTGCTCGGTCACGCGGATCATCACGGTGTGGTTCGGGCCCAGCTCGATCGGGTCGCTCACCGTGCCATCCTGGGTCAGGATGTCGGAGAACGCCGCGCGCAGCACGGCCGGGTTGGCGGCAATGCCACTGGCGGTGGTGCGGGTGAACGGGCCGAGGGTCTGCACCGGCAGGCTCATGTCCTTGGCCGGGCCTTCCAGCGAGGTCGGGTTCTTGTAGACCAGGTCGACCAGGCGGCCGCTCAGCTCGGTGAACACGCGATCGGCGTCGGCCTTGGCCTGCTCGGCGACCAGCTGGTCACGCACGTCTTCGAACGAACGGCCTTCACCGCCCTTGGTCTCGCGCAGCTTGAGCACGTGGAAACCGAAGTCGGTCTTGACCGGACCGGTGATCTCGCCCGCCTTCATGGCGAACAGCGCGTCTTCGAACGGCTTCACCATCGCGCCGCGCTCGACCCAGCCCAGGTCACCGCCGGTGTCCTTGGAACCCGGATCTTCGGAGTTGGCCTTGGCCAGTGCAGCGAAATCGGCACCCGGTGCCTTGGCTTCGGCGGCGATGCGCGTGGCCTTTTCTTCGGCTGCCTTCAGCTTGGCCGGATCGCTGCCGTCGACGGCGATCAGGATGTGCGAGGCCAAGCGCTGTTCCGGCGTGGCAAAGCGCGCCTTCTCGTCCGCATAGCGCTTGCGCAGCGTAGCTTCGTCGGCCGCGGCGGCAGCCGGCAGGTTCGCGCCGTTGATCTCGACGTATTCCAGCGACACGGTTTCCGGCTGGCGGAAATCCTTGGTGTGGCCGTCATACCACTGCTTGATCTGCGCGTCGGTCACTTCGGCGGTATCGGCCGGGATTTCCGGCAGCGCGGCCAGCTCGACGTCGCGGGTTTCACCCAGCAGCTTCATCAGGCGCTCGGCTTCGCTCTGGGTGGTGAACCCGGAACGCTGCAGGGCCGACGGAATGATCGACTGCTGGATGCTCTCGCGCACCAGCGCTTCGAACTGCGTCGGCGTGCGCGGCGGATTGCCGCTGGCCAGCGCGATGCGGTAGTTGTCCTGGTTGAACTTGCCGTTGGCATCCAGGAAGGCCGGGATCGAGGCGATGTACTCGCGCACGGCGCCATCGCCGATCACGATGCCGGACTGCTCGCCGGCCAGGCGCACGACCTGCTCGTCGATCATCTGGTCCAGCACGGCCAGCTTGCTTTCCGTGCTTTCGAACTGGCGCGGATCGAAGTCCTCGCCCTGTTCCTGGCGTGCCTGCTGGCGCGCCTGCTCGAAGCGCACGCGGAAATCGTTGGAGCTGATCTCATGGTGCTGCCACAGGAACGAGACCGGCCACCACGAGGGGGCGGACTTCCACCAGGTCGGCGGTGCGGCAACTTTGGCCACGTTCTGCGAGCCGACGCCACCGAGGTAGCTGGAGTCGATCACGAACAGGAACGGAATCATCAGCAGCCCCAGGATCACGGTAACGATCCAGCCCGAGGTCTTGTCGCGAAGTTTCTGCAGCATGGGAAAAATCAAGGCCTGATTGGCGAGCCCGGCAGTGTAACCCGCTTCGCGGCAGGCTCCAAAAGTCCGCGCGCCGCGCCCCGGCGCACGATCCGCCCGGTGCCACGCCAGCGGATCGGCGGCTGGCGGACGACCGGCAGTGCGAAGTTGATCGACCTGCTGGATCGGAGGCAAAAAAAAAGCCCTTGGTTTTCACCAAGGGCTCTTCAAAGATTGGCGGAGCGGACGGGACTTGAACCCGCGACCTCCGGCGTGACAGGCCAGCATTCTAACCAGCTGAACTACCGCTCCGCACTTGAAACTTTGCAGGCGCTCATTCTATCCGAAGATATTCAGATTGCCCACCCCGAAATGCTGCTTTTTTCGAGGTTCTTGTAAAACTGGCGGAGCGGACGGGACTTGAACCCGCGACCTCCGGCGTGACAGGCCAGCATTCTAACCAGCTGAACTACCGCTCCGCACTAAACCGCTTTTGTTTCCGCCGCGACCTGCGTCGCTGGAGAAAACAAGGCCCCCGATCGCTCAGGGGCCCTATTGAAACTGGCGGAGCGGACGGGACTTGAACCCGCGACCTCCGGCGTGACAGGCCAGCATTCTAACCAGCTGAACTACCGCTCCACATTTCAAACCTTTTTACTGGCAGTGCCTGGTGGGTGCTGAGGGTTTCGAACCCCCGACCCTCTCCGTGTAAAGGAGACGCTCTACCGCTGAGCTAAGCACCCCAGCAAGCCGCTTAGTTTACGGCATCCTTCAGGGCTTTGCCAGCCTTGAACGACGGATTCTTCGACGCAGCGATCTTGATGGTGTCGCCGGTCTTCGGGTTGCGGCCGGTACGGGCAGCGCGGTCGCGGACCTGGAACGTGCCGAAGCCCACCAGCGTCACCGCATCACCGCCCTTCAGGGCCTTGGTGACGGAAGCGATGACGGCATCAACGGCGCGGCTGGACTCGGCCTTGGTCAGGTCGGCGGCTTCAGCAACGGCGTCGATCAATTCGGTCTTGTTCATTCTCTACAGCTCCTTTGGCGGGGATTCCGCGGATTCAACATTGAGACACCCGACGACGATACGCCGCCGGATGCCAGTGAAGTTCTCTGTTCGCCGAATTCAGATTTACGCTGACTCGCGAGTGGTGCTTTTATACCAGTGCCCCCCTACCCGCGCAAGCTGAAAAGCCAATAACGACGCGGGTTTCGGGCAGTTGGACAGCGCGCGTCAATGCTTGACGCGCGTGGTGGAAGCTGTCTTGGACTTGCCACGTACCGTGACGCGTTGCCCATCTTTCTTGGGCTTCGGCGCGGTCAGCGGCGTCTCCAGCGCCAGGTCGAGCACTTCCTCGATCCACTTCACCGGCACGATCTTCAGATCACGGGTGACATTGGCGGGGATATCGGCCAGATCCTTGCGGTTCTCCTCGGGGATGATGACCGTGGTGATCCCGCCACGCAGCGCCGCCAGCAGCTTCTCCTTGAGGCCGCCGATGGCCGTGACGCGGCCCCGCAGGGTGATCTCGCCGGTCATCGCGACTTCGGCCCGGATCGGCACCTTGGTCAGCGTGGAGACCAGCGAGGTCACCATCGCGATGCCCGCGCTGGGACCGTCCTTCGGGGTGGCGCCATCGGGCACGTGGACGTGCACGTCGTGCTTCTGCAGGAACTCGTTGTCGATGCCCAGCCGCTCGGCACGCGAACGCACCACCGACAGGGCCGCCGAAGCGGATTCCTTCATCACGTTGCCGAGCTGGCCGGTCAGGATCAGCTGGCCCTTGCCCGGCACCAGCGTGGATTCGATCTGCAACAGGTCGCCGCCGACTTCGGTCCAGGCCAGGCCGGTGACCAGGCCCACTTCGTTCTGTTCTTCCGCACGGCCGAAATCGACACGGCGCACGCCCAGGTACTTGTCCAGGTTCTTGCCGTTGACCACCACCAGCGCCTTCTTCTTCGCGCTGGCCTTCTTGCCGGCCTTGGCCGGCTTCGCAGCCTTGGCCGGCGCGACCGGACCGGCGAGGGCGATCTCCTTGACCACCTTGCGGCAGATCTTGGCGACTTCGCGCTCGAGGTTGCGCACGCCGGACTCGCGCGTGTAATAGCGCACGATGTCCTGGATGGCGTCCGCCTCGATCTCCAGCTCTTCCGGCTTCAGGCCGTTGGCCTTGATCTGCTTGGGCACGAGGTAACGCATGGCGATGTTGAGCTTCTCATCCTCGGTGTAGCCGGGGATGCGGATCACTTCCATGCGGTCCAGCAGCGGGCCGGGGATGTTGAGCGAGTTGGAGGTCGCCACGAACATCACTTCGGACAGGTCCAGGTCCACTTCCAGGTAGTGATCGTTGAAGGCGTTGTTCTGCTCGGGGTCGAGCACTTCCAGCAGCGCCGAGGACGGATCGCCACGGAAGTCCATCGACATCTTGTCGATCTCATCGAGCACGAACAGCGGGTTCTTGCTGCCGACCTTATTGAGGTTCTGCACGATGCGGCCCGGCATCGAGCCGACGTAGGTACGACGGTGCCCGCGGATCTCGGCCTCGTCGCGCACGCCACCCAGGCTCATGCGCACGAACTTGCGGTTGGTCGCCTTGGCGATGGACTGGCCGAGCGAGGTCTTGCCCACGCCGGGCGGGCCGACCAGGCACAGGATCGGGCCCTTCATCTGCTTCACGCGCGACTGCACCGCCAGGTATTCCAGGATGCGGTCCTTGACCTTGTCCAGGCCGAAATGATCGGCGTCCAGCGTGTCCTGCGCGGCCTTGAGATCCTTGCGGACCTTGCTGCGCTTCTTCCACGGCACGCCCAGCAGCCAATCCAGGTAATTGCGCACGACCGCGGCTTCGGCGGACATCGGCGACATCTGCTTGAGCTTGTTGAGCTCGGCCTTGGCCTTGGTCTCCACCGGCTTGGGCATGCCCGCCTCGGCGATCTTGCGGGCCAGCTCGTCCATCTCGCCCGGCGCATCGTCCAGGTCACCCAGTTCTTTCTGGATGGCCTTCATCTGCTCGTTGAGGTAGTACTCGCGCTGGCTCTTTTCCATCTGCGACTTCACGCGGCCGCGGATGCGCTTTTCCATCTGCTGGACGTCGATCTCGCCATCGACCAGGCCGACCAGCATTTCCAGGCGGTCGCCGATCTGCAGCGTTTCCAGCAGCCGCTGCTTGTCGGCCAGGCGCACGCTGATGTGCGCGGCGATGGTGTCGGCCAGGCGCGCGGGCTCGTCGATGCCGGCCAGGGTCTGCAGCAGCTCAGGCGGCAGCTTGCGGTTGGTTTTGACGTACTGCTCGAACAGCGACATCAGCGAACGGGCGATCGCCTCGATCTCGCGCGGCTCGCGCGACTCGTCCGATTCGATTTCCATGCCCACGCCGTGCAGCGAGCCATCGCGCTCGGTCACTTCGGTGACGTTGACGCGCGACAGGCCTTCGACCAGCACCTTGATCGTGCCATCGGGCAGCTTCAGCAGCTGCAGCACCTGGGCGAGCGTACCGACCTGGTACAGATCGGCGGCGGACGGATCATCCGTCTCGGCGGACTTCTGCGCGAGCAGCAGGATGCGCTTGTCGGCCTCCATCGCCTGCTCCAGCGCATGCATGGACTTGTCACGGCCGACGAACAGCGGAATGACCATGTGCGGGAACACCACCACGTCACGCAGCGGCAGTACCGGCAGGTCGAGAGTCTCAGTTGGGGAACGGGCCATGTGGGCTCCAGTGGAACAGTGGGGATGGCCTCCGGGCGCCTCGCCCGGATACAAAAAAAGCCGATGGCCTCGTTATGGGGCCATCGGCTTCTAGATGCAAGCTGTTCTGAAAAATTTCTTTCAATTCAATTACTTGAACTGATTATTCAGCACCAGCCGCCTTCTGTTCAGGCGCCGGTGGCGTCTGGTAGATCAGGTACGGTTCGGACTTGTGTTCGATCACCGATTCGTCCACCACCACCTTGCTGACGTTCTCTGCCGAGGGCAGGTCATACATGGTGTCCAGCAGGACCGATTCGACGATCGTACGCAGGCCACGGGCACCGGTCTTGCGCTTGAGCGCTTTGCGGGCGATGGCGGCCAGGGCGTCCGGACGGAACTCCAGCTCGACGTGCTCCATCTCGAACAGCTTCTTGAACTGCTTGGTGATGGCGTTCTTCGGCTCGGTCAGGATCCGCACCAGGGCGGCCTCGTCCAGCTCTTCCAGGGTCGCCACCACCGGCAGGCGGCCGACGAACTCCGGGATGAGGCCGAACTTGATCAGATCTTCCGGCTCGACTTCGGCCAGGATCTTGCCCACTTCCTGCTTGCGCTCGGAACTCTTCACCTTGGCACCGAACCCGATGCCGCCCGAATCGTTGGAGCGCTGCTGGATCACCTTGTCCAGGCCGGCAAACGCGCCGCCACAGATGAACAGGATGTTCTTGGTGTCGACCTGCAGGAATTCCTGCTGCGGGTGCTTGCGACCGCCCTGCGGCGGCACGCTGGCCACGGTGCCTTCGATCAGCTTCAGCAGGGCCTGCTGGACGCCTTCGCCGGACACATCGCGGGTGATCGACGGGTTCTCGCTCTTGCGCGAGATCTTGTCGATTTCATCGATGTAGACGATGCCCTGCTGTGCCTTCTCGACGTCGTAGTCGCACTTCTGCAGCAGCTTCTGGATGATGTTCTCCACGTCCTCGCCCACGTAACCGGCTTCGGTCAGCGTGGTGGCGTCGGCCATGGTGAACGGCACGTTGAGCAGGCGGGCCAGGGTCTCGGCCAGCAGCGTCTTGCCCGAACCGGTCGGACCGACCAGCAGGATGTTCGACTTCGCCAGTTCGACTTCGTCGTTCTTCTGACGGCTCTCGATGCGCTTGTAGTGGTTGTATACGGCCACGGCCAGGGTCCGCTTGGCGCGGTTCTGCCCGATCACGTACTGGTCCAGGACCTCGAGGATCTCGCGCGGCTTGGGCAGCGAACTGCGGGCCGACTGCGCCTTCTCCTCCAGCTCCTCACGGATGATGTCGTTGCACAGCTCGACGCATTCATCGCAGATGAATACGCTCGGACCCGCAATCAGCTTGCGCACCTCATGCTGGCTCTTTCCGCAGAAGGAGCAGTAGAGGATCTTGCCGGTGTCCGTGGAACGACCTTGGCGGTCTTCGCTCATGCTTCGCTTACCCAGTTACCCCACCCGACTGAACGGGGGTTCGATTCGAGAATAGCACAGGGTCAGGAGGACGCCAGTCCTGCCCGACCCGGTGGAAACAAGCCGGTTTCCCGGCCTGGTGCAACCTTACGCCGGCTGGATCGACTCTTCCGGACGACGCTCCAGGACCTGGTCGACCAGGCCGTAGGCCACCGCATCGGCCGCGCTCTTGAAGTTGTCGCGCTCGGTATCCCGGGCGATGGTCTCCAGCGACTGGCCGGTGTGCTTGGCCAGCACTTCGTTCAGGCGCGAACGCAGGGTCAGGATTTCACGGGCATGGATGTCGATGTCCGAGGCCTGGCCCTGGTAGCCGCCCAGCGGCTGGTGGATCATCACGCGCGAATTCGGCAGCGCATAGCGCTTGCCGGGCGCGCCCGATGCCAGCAGCAGGGCGCCCATCGAGGCCGCCTGGCCGACGCAGATGGTGCTCACGTCCGGCTTGATGTACTGCATGGTGTCGTAGATCGCCATGCCGGCGGTGACCACGCCACCGGGCGAGTTGATGTAGATGCTGATGTCCTTTTCCGGGTTGTCCGCTTCCAGGAACAGCAGCTGCGCCACCACCACGTTGGCCATGTGATCGTCGATCGGGCCCACGAGGAAGATCAGACGCTCTTTCAACAGGCGCGAATAGATGTCATAGGCGCGCTCGCCGCGGCTGGTCTGTTCGACCACCATCGGAACCATGTTCAGGGCTGTGGTTCGGTTGTCCATTAGTGAGGCACCTATTTTGGGGGGAACGACCCCGCGCCGGGGCGCGGGGCGTAAAACGCGGGCCGCTTACTGGCGGATCGCGTCCTGGAACGACAGCTTCTCTTCGGTGTGCTGGGCGCGCTCGGCGATCCAATCGATCACCTGCTCTTCCATCACGCGATTCTGCAGCCCAGTCATCAGCTGGGGGTCATTGCGGTACATCTCAATGACCTGCTCCGGCTCTTCGTAGGTCGAGGCGATCAGGCGCATGGTTTCATTCAGGCGCTTCGGGTCCAGGCGCAGGTCGTTCTTGCGGGCCACTTCACCGACCAGCAGGCCGACCAGCACGCGCTTGGCAGCGGCGTCCTTGAAGCCTTCATGGGCGTCGGCCGGGACGTCGCCCGGGTTGCGGCCGCTGCGGCGGATCTGCTCGATCTGCTGGGCCAGCATGGCGCGGGCTTCGTTCTCGACCAGGCGCGGCGGCATTTCCACCGAGGCGTAGGCGGCGATCAGCTGCTCACCGACTTCGCGGCGCAGGCGGTTCATCAGGGCACCCTTGAGCTCACGCTCCAGGTTGGCGCGGATGTCCTTGCGGAACTGCTCCACGTCGCCGCCCTTCACGCCGAAGCTCTTGATGAACTCGGCATCCACCTCCGGCAGCACCGGCGCGGACACGTCCACCGCCTTCACGGTGACCTTGACCTGCTTGCCCGCCAGCGCGGGAACGCGCCAATCGGCCGGGAACTCGACGTCCAGGGTCTTTTCTTCACCGGCGGCCAGACCGACCAGGCCCTGCTCGATCTGCTCGAACATCATGCCCTGGCCCACGATCACGCTGCCCTTCTCGGTGCCTTCGGCCGGCAGGCGCTCATCGCCGGCCTGCGACCAGGTTTCCAGGGCGACCAGATCGCCGTCCTGGGCGCCACGGGTGACCGGGCTCCAGCTGCGGCGCTGCTCGCGCAGGTTGGTGATCATCTGGTCGATGTCGGCGTCGTTGATCTCGGCGGTGTGGCGGACCACGGTCAGCTTGCTGACGTCCACGTCGCCGAAGTCCGGCACCAGCTCGACGGTGGCCACGAAGGACAGCTCACCCTCGCCCTTGTCGATGCGCGGGGTACCGGCGATGCGCAGTTCGTGCTCGCGCAGGGCGGCATCGAAGGTTTCACGCAGCAGGCCGTCGACGGCTTCGCTGCGGACCTGCTGGCCGAAACGCTGCTCGATCACCTTGGCCGGCACCTTGCCCGGGCGGAAGCCCTTGATGCGCGTGGTGCGGGCGATCTCGCCCAGACGGCCGCTGATGTGCGTCTGCAGACGGTCTTCCGGCAGCGAGAAGGTCAGGCGGCGTTCCAGATTGCCAGTGGATTCGATCGAAGCTTGCATGTTGACTCCTGCCACCGGCGGCATGGGCCCCGGCACGATGTGATGGATGAAACGGGTTTTGGACGCGGGGTCGTGGACGCGCATGCCCGCCGCAGCCCTGTAGTTTCGCCGATAAACGCCAGCGCCGCCAGCGCGGGCCGAGAACGTCCCGGGCCACCACGGGCCCAGCATGTGGCCGTCTCCCCGATCCGGGACGTGCCCATGGTCATGGTGCCGGCGAAAACGCCCTGCACTGGTGCGAAAGGGGGGACTCGAACCCCCACGCCTTGCGGCACTGGAACCTAAATCCAGGGCGTCTACCAATTCCGCCACTTTCGCGAGTTTTCCACTCAGGTGCGCATTGTTGCAGGCCCGGGCCGAAAGCAGAAGCGCCGGGCAAGAAAAAAGCCGCCTGGCGGACCAGGCGGCTTCTGTCTTGGTGGGCTGTCAAGGATTCGAACCTTGGACCTATTGATTAAGAGTCAACTGCTCTACCAACTGAGCTAACAGCCCGAAAATCGGGAGGCGAATTATGCAGGGTTTCCTGCACGCGACGCAAGCGTTTTGTTTGAATGGAGGGCGAATGGCGTCTGGAGACGCACAGCGGCCAGCCTGTTCAACGCGATGTCTCGAACAAGAAAAAAGCCACCGGGCGGACCCGATGGCTTCTGTCTTGGTGGGCTGTCAAGGATTCGAACCTTGGACCTATTGATTAAGAGTCAACTGCTCTACCAACTGAGCTAACAGCCCTGAAAACTCAGGCGCACATTGTAGCGTGTGTGCTGCCTTTTGCAACCCTGATTCACTTTCGGTGAACCAGTTTGAATCAGTGGGGTGGCTGAGGGGACTCGAACCCCCGACCACCGGAATCACAATCCGGAACTCTAACCAACTGAGCTACAGCCACCACTGAAAACCTTTGTCTCCTACCGCTTGCACCGGATGGTGCGCCCGACAGGAATCGAACCTGTAACCGCCGGCTTAGAAGGCCGGTGCTCTATCCAGTTGAGCTACGGGCGCTCGGTCCGGATTGTCGCACTCCAATCCCGATTTGAGCAGCGGGCTTGGTCGGGGTAGAGGGATTCGAACCCCCGACATCCTGCTCCCAAAGCAGGCGCGCTACCAGACTGCGCTATACCCCGGCGGTTTGTTTCCCTCCGGGGTTCCCCCCGAAAGAGCCGCCTATTGTGGGAATCGGTGTGGCATCTGTCAACGGTTTTCACACATCAATTCACATCCCGTCATCGCCGACGGCGGCTTGGGCTATGCTCGGGTCAGCGGCCGGATGGCCGAACCCCCTACCCCTTCAAGGAGATTGGCAATGCGCAGCGGCAATCCCGCACTTTCCGAGTCGACCTTCCTCGACCTGGCCAGCGGCTCGGTCGTGGCCCGCCCCGACCAGGTGATGACCATCAACGGCACCGTCAACAAGACCGGCCTGCTGCTGCTGCTCACCGTGCTGACGGCCGCGTTCGCGTGGAGCCAGTCGATCAACGCCGATGGCCTGCCCACCCCCAGCGCGATGCTGTACACGCTGGTCGGTGCGATCGGCGGCCTGGTGCTGGCCCTGGTGACGGTGTTCAAGAAGGAATGGTCGCCGGTCACCGCGCCGATGTACGCGCTGGTGGAAGGTCTGTTCCTCGGCGCGATCTCGGCGATGTTCAATGCCAAGTTCCCCGGCATCGTGATGCAGGCGGTGATGCTGACCTTCGGCACGATGTTCGTGATGCTGGCGGTCTACCGCAGCGGCCTGATCAAGGTCACCGAGAATTTCAAGCTGGGCGTGGTGGCCGCGACCGGCGGCATCGCGCTGCTGTACCTGGCCTCGTTCGTGCTGAGCTTCTTCAACATCAACGTGCCGATGATCCACGAAGGTGGCTGGCTGGGCATCGCCTTCAGCCTGTTCGTGGTGGTGGTGGCGGCCTTGAACCTGGTGCTGGATTTCGACTTCATCGAAACCGGTGCCGAGGCGCGCGCGCCGAAGTTCATGGAGTGGTACGGCGCGTTCGGCCTGATGGTCACGCTGGTGTGGCTGTACGTGGAATTCCTGCGCCTGCTGTCCAAGATCCAGCAGCGCTGATCCACGCACCCGCAGGGACATGACGAAGGCGCCGCAAGGCGCCTTTTTCATGCCTCCGCCGCCTGTCGCGACACACACAACAGGCAACAAAAAAGCGGGACGCCGAAGCGCCCCGCTTTCTGGACAACCGACCCGCGCGCTTACAGGCGGCTGGCGATGGCCTGGGCGAAGCCCATGGTGTTGCCGGTGCCGCCCAGGTCGCCGGTCAGCGAATCCTTGGCTTCCAGCGTGGCCACGATGGCCTTGCGCAGGCGCTCGGCGTTCTCGACCTGGCCGACATGGTCCAGCATCTGCGCGGCGGCCAGCAGCAGCGCGCACGGATTGGCCTTGCCCTGGCCGGCGATGTCCGGTGCGGTGCCGTGCACGGCTTCGAAGATCGCCGCGTTCTCACCGATGTTGGCACCCGGGGCCAGGCCCAGGCCGCCGACCAGACCGGCGCACAGGTCGGAGATGATGTCGCCGAACAGGTTGGTGGTCACGATGATGTCGAACTGTTCCGGACGCATCACCAGCTGCATGCAGCAGTTGTCGACGATCATTTCCTGGAACTCGATCTCCGGGTACTTGGCCGCCACTTCGCGGGCCACAGCCAGGAACAGGCCCGAGGTCGACTTGATGATGTTGGCCTTGTGCACGGCGGTGACCTTCTTGCGGCCGGTGCTGCGGGCCAGCTCGAAGGCGTAGCGCACGATGCGCTCGGAGCCCTTGCGGGTGATGCGGGTGCCGGAGAAGGCGGTCTCGCCATCGGCCGAGACTTCCTGGCCTTCGGCGAGGTACGCGCCTTCGGTGTTCTCACGGACAGTGATCAGGTCCACGCCGTCGCCGAAACGCGACTTGGTGTTCGGGAACGAGACGGCCGGACGCACGTTGGCGTACAGGTCGAAGTGGCGACGCAGGCTGACGTTGATCGAGGTGAAGCCACCACCGACCGGCGTGGTCAGCGGGCTCTTCAGCGCGATCTTGTTGCGTGCGATCGACTCCAGCGTGGAGGCCGGCATCAGATCGCCGTGCTTTTCCAGCGCGACCAGGCCCGCGTCGGCGTCTTCGTATTCAAAGCCGGTGTCCAGCTTGCCGAGCACGAACAGGGTAGCGTCCATGATCTCCGGGCCGATGCCGTCACCGCGGATGACCGTGATTTTCTGCGTCATTGATGTGTATTCCGAACCGAGGGGGAGCGCCGTCCGTGAGGTGCGCGAAGCGCGGGCGCAAGGGAAGTTTCATCGGCAATTATGCCTTACCCGCCCAATGGACCCCAAATGGGCCATTGGTCTAAGGCGGGTAAGGCAGAATTGCCCGCGCATTCCTCCTCTACCCCGCGCCCTTGGCGCGCCCCTGCAAACCGCGAAGCGGTTTGCCCGCGCATTCCTCCTCTACCCCCGCCTGTCGGCGCGCCCCTTCAACAGAAGGGGCTTTCCTCCAGAGGCATTGCTATCCGGCTTGCTGAACGTGGTCTCGTACCTGAATGGTGCGCCACCGAGGGCGACAACATTGCCGGGGGACCGGGGTGGGGCCATCACGGCCCCGACCTCAATGCTCGTGAACGGCCGGCGCTTCGGCGCCGCCTTCGAGCTGGTCCAGGAAGTCCACGGCGCGGCGCAGGTGCGGGATCACGATCGAGCCACCGACCACCAGGCCCACCGAGAAGGTCTCGAAGAACTCCTCGCGGGTCACGCCGGCGTCCTTGCACTGGGCCACGTGGTAGCTGATGCAGTCATCGCAGCGCAGCACCATCGAGGCGACCAGGCCCAGCAGCTCCTTGGTCTTCACGTCCAGCGCGCCGGCCTGGTAGGTCTGGGTGTCGAGCGCGAAGAAGCGGCGCACGACCTGGTTGGGTTCGCCCAGGATGCGCTGGTTCATGCGCTGGCGGAACTCGGTGAATTCGGCGATGCGGTCCTTGCTGCCGTCGTCGGCCGCGCTCACGCCGGGTCCTGCCCGGCCAGCAGCGGCTCCAGCTTGCCGGCGCGGTGCAGGGCCATCATGTCGTCGTAGCCGCCCACATGGACCTCGCCGACGAAGATCTGCGGGACGCTGGTACGGCGGGTCTTGGCCATCATCTTCTCGCGCTCGACCGGGTCCAGGTCGATCCGGACCTCGGTCCAGTCGCGGCCCTTGCTCTTCAGGAAGTTCTTGGCGGCCACGCAGTACGGGCACACCGCGGTCGAGTAGATGGTGATGGCGGGTGCGCCACCGGGGGTGGAAACAGCATCTTGGCTCACGGGAAACTCCACAGCGGAACGTTGGTCTGTATATGGTAGCGGTCCGCTGGATTTTCCACGTCACCGTCGCAACACTGTGGTTTAACTGCAGGTTGCCGTCGCTCTGTCACGCTGTTGCCCGCCTTCCCCCCAGGAGCTTCGTTTGCGCCCCTTGCTGCTCTCTGCCGCGTTGACCCTGGCCCTGGCCGTGCCGCTGGCCGGGGCGCAGGAAAACAAGCTGCCGGACATCGGCTCCTCGGCCGGCGAGCTGCTGACCCCGGCCCGGCAGGCCGAGTACGGCGGGATGATGCTGCGCGAACTGCGCAACTACGGCTATCTGCTCGACGATCCCCTGGTCGACGACTGGCTGCAGACCATGGGCGCCCGGCTGGGCTCCAACAGCGCCCAGCCGCGCCAGTCCTACACCTTCTTCATGCTCAAGGACCGGCAGATCAACGCCTTCGCGACCCTGGGCGGCTATATCGGCGTGAACGCAGGCCTGGTGCTGACCGCCGAACGCGAAGACGAGGTGGCCGCGGTGCTGTCCCACGAAATCGCCCATGTCACCCAGCAGCACGTCTTGCGCGGGGTCGAGCGCGCCCAGCGCGACCAGATCCCGATCCTGCTGGGCATGCTCGCCGCGATCGTGGCCGCGCAGCAGGCCGGCGGCAATTCCTCCGGCGACGCCACCATGGCCGCGATCACCTCCGGCATGGGGCTGATGCAGCAGCGCCAGATCAACTACACCCGGTCCAACGAATCCGAGGCCGACCGCCTGGGCATCCGCACCCTGGCCCGCAGCGGCTACGACGTGGATGCCATGGCCGGCTTCTTCGAGCGCATGTCGGCCTCGATGCGCGGCAACCAGGGCGGCTACAGCGTCCCCGACTTCCTGCAGACCCACCCGGTCACGACCACCCGCATCAGCGAGGCCAAGGCCCGCGCCGAGCAGATGAAGAAGGACACGGTGCTGCTCACCACGGAAGTGCCCGGCGGGGTCCGCCAGGAGCGGGTCAACCCGGCCGATCCGGCGCTGTCGGACCCGCTGGTGCGGCGGAGCAACCCGTTGCTGCCCGCCTCCATGCAGATTTCGGTCAATTCCCTCAGCCGCGGCAGCACCGGCCAGTTCGAATGGGCGCGCGAGCGCCTGCGCGTGCTCAGTGCCGACACGCCTGGCGATGTGATCCGTGAGTACGAGAGCCTGCAGCGCGCGCAGAAAAACGGGCTGACCGAGCCGCAGCGCTACGGCCTGGCCCTGGGCCGGCTGCGCAACAGCGCGGCCGCCCAGGCCAGCCGCGACCTGGGCGAACTGCTGCGCGACCACCCGGACAATGTCTGGGTGGCGCTGGCGCTGGGTGAGGCGGAGTCGCGCAGCGGCCAGCCGGCGCAGGCCAACGCCCGGTTCGAAGCCCTGATGCGCCAGCACCCGGGCAGCCGGCCGGTGGCGCTGACCTATGCGGCCATCCTCAATGAACAGGGCGGACGCGAGGCCGGCCAGCGCGCGCAGGCGATGCTGCGCCCGATGCTGTCGCAAAGCGGCAATGATCCGGTCTTCCAGCAGCGGTTCGCCCGCGCCAGCGAGCTGGCCGGCGACACCACCCGGGCCAGCGAGGCCTACGCCGAGGCCGCCTTCCTGAGCGGCCGCCCGGAACAGGCCCTGATCCAGCTGCAGGCGCTGAAGCGGCAGCCGAACCTGGATTATGTCGGCCGCGCCCGTGTGGACGCCCGGATCGAGAGCATTACTCCGACCGTGCTGGAGATGCGCCGCCAGGGCATCGACGACCCGGAGCTGGACCGCCGCTGAGGGCCGCCCGGCACCCCGTCACAAACCTGTCATGAAACCGTAGTCTACTGGGCTCAATCCCGATCTGATGAGTAATACGGTGGGCATGTGCAGAAACGCATCCTGATCGTCGATGACGAACCCGCGATCCGCGAAATGGTCGCCTTTGCCCTGCGCAAGGGCGATTACGACCCGATCCATGCCGGCGACGCCCGCGAGGCGCAGACCGCCATCGCCGATCGCGTCCCGGACCTGATCCTGCTGGACTGGATGCTCCCGGGCACCAGCGGCCTGGACCTGGCCCGGCGCTGGCGCAAAGAAGCCCTCACCCGCGAGGTGCCGATCATCATGCTGACCGCGCGCGGCGAAGAGAACGACCGCGTCGGTGGCCTGGAAGCCGGTGTCGACGACTACGTGGTCAAGCCGTTCTCGGCGCGCGAACTGCTGGCCCGCATCCGTGCGGTGATGCGCCGTGCCCGCGACGATGACGAAGACGGCAGCGTGGCGGTCGGTACGATCCGCATCGATGGCGCCGCACACCGCGTCTTCGCCGGCGACCAGCCGGTACCGATCGGTCCGACCGAATACCGCCTGCTGCACTTCTTCATGACCCATCCCGAGCGTGTCTACACCCGTGCCCAGCTGCTGGACCACGTGTGGGGCGGCAGCGTGTACGTGGAGGAGCGCACCATCGACGTGCACATCCGCCGCCTGCGCAAGACGCTGGAGCCGTTCGCCGCGGAGAACATGGTGCAGACCGTGCGTGGCGCCGGCTACCGGTTCTCCACCTCGACCTGAGTCTCGCCGGGCCGGAACCGGGCGCGCATGCTGGTTCCGGCCACTCCTGCTATAACCTTGGATCGATTCCGAGGCCCGCACTTTCTGCGAGACCGCAATGCCCCGCCACATCCGTTCTGCCTGGTTGAAAACGCTGGCCACCCTCGCCGCCCTGCTGCTCGCGGCCGGCTTGCTGGGCCTGGCGGTCGGACATGTCTGGATGTGCATCGCGCTGGCCTCGATCGGTGCGCTGACCTGGCATTACTGGCGGTTGCGCCGGGTGCTGCGCGGGCTCACCGCGCGCCATCGCTGGGACATGGGTGACGGCACCGGTGTGTGGAACGAACTGGACCGCCTGCTCTACCGCAACCAGTGGGAAATGCGCACGCGCAAACGGCGCCTGCTGGACATGCTGCGCAGTTATCGCGCCGCCGCCGCCGCCCTGCCCGACGCGGTGGTGGTAGTCGACCGCAACAGCCAGCGCGTGCAGTGGTTCAACGAATCGGCGACCTCGCTGCTCGGCCTGCACCATCCGGGCGATCTCGGCGAAGCACTGGTCGAACGCCTGCAGCCGATGCCGCTGGCGCACTGGCTGGCCGGTGGCCGCAACGCCGAACCGATCCTGGATGTGCCCTCGCCGGTCGACCCGGCGATCCGCCTCAACCTGCGCCTGATTCCCTACTCGCCCGACTACTGGCTGCTGATCGCGCGCGACGTCAGCAAGCTGCTGCGGCTGGAGCAGGTGCGCCGCGACTTCGTCGCCAATGTCTCGCATGAACTGCGCACGCCGCTGACCGTGGTGCACGGTTACCTGGACATGATGGATCCGGAGGACTTCCCCGGCACCGGCCCGATGCTGGAGGAGATGCGCAAGCAATCCCAGCGCATGGCGCAGCTGGTCGAAGACCTGCTCACCCTGTCGCGGCTGGAATCGCAGGAACACACCGAAGCCGAAGCCGTGGCGATGACCCCGATGCTGGCCACGCTGCGCCGCGAAGCCGAAGCGCACAGCCAGGGCCGCCACCAGATCAGCATCATCGACACCGCCGGCGTGGACCTGCAGGGCTCCAACAAGGAACTGCACAGCGCGTTCTCCAACCTGGTCACCAACGCGGTGCGCTATACGCCCGCCGGGGGCCGCGTGGAAGTCGAGTTCGCGCGCGAAGGCGATGGCGTGGTGCTGTCGGTGCGCGACACCGGCTACGGCATCCCGGCCAACCATCTGCCGCGCCTGACCGAACGCTTCTACCGCGTCTCCAGCAGCCGCTCGCGCGAGAGCGGCGGCACCGGGCTGGGGCTGTCGATCGTCAAGCACATCCTCGGCCTGCACCATGCCCGCCTGGAGATCCAGAGCGAGGTGGGTAAAGGCAGCACGTTCTCCTGCCATTTCGATGCCGACCAGGTGCGTGCGCGCACCGAGGTCGTCTCCCTTCCTTCTTCTGAAGACTTTTCCGCATGAGCACTCCTGTTCCCGTCGCCGTGCCTGTGGACGGCGATCCGCTGCGCGATCCCGCGCTGTACATCAACCGTGAACTGTCCCAGCTGGATTTCAATTTCCGCGTGCTGGCCCAGGCCATGGACCCGCAGGTGCCGCTGCTGGAGCGCCTGCGCTTCATGTGCATCTCCTGCACCAACCTGGATGAGTTCTTCGAGATCCGCGCGGCCGCGGTGCGCCATGCGCAGGAGTTCGGCCTGCCGCCCGCACCGGACGGCATGACCCCGCAGGCGATCCTCAACGCGATCCACGACCGCGCCGCACAGCTGGTCGACCAGCAATACCGCTGCTGGAACGAGACACTGCGCCCGGCGCTGCACGAGGCCGGCATCGACGTGCTCGGCCGGCACTCCTGGAACCACCGCCAGAAGCGCTGGCTGCGTGCGTACTTCCGCAACGAGATCATGCCGGTGCTGTCGCCGCTCGGCCTGGATCCGTCGCATCCGTTCCCGAAGATCCTCAACAAGTCGCTGAACATCGTGGTGGTGCTCAAGGGCACCGACGCGTTCGGTCGCGCCGGGCATCTGGCGATCGTGCGCGCGCCACGGTCACTGCCGCGCATCATCCAGCTGCCGGAGAAACTCGGCGGCCCGCAGACCTTCGTGTTCCTGTCCTCGGTGCTGTCGACCTTCGTCGATGAAATGTTCCCGGGCATGGAAGTCCAGGGCGCGTACCAGTTCCGCGTGACCCGCAATTCCGAGCTGGTGGTGGACGAGGAAGAAGTCGAGAACCTGGCCCTGGCGCTGCGCGACGAACTGGTCGACCGCGGCTACCGCCCGGCGGTCCGGCTGGAGATCGCGCAGGACTGCCCGCGCGACATCGTGCGCACCCTGCTGCAGAACTTCGGCCTGACCGAGAACGCGGTCTACCGCATCGACGGCCCGGTCAACCTCAACCGCGTGATCCAGCTGTACGACGTGATCCAGCGGCCGGAATTGAAATACCCCTCGCTGAGCGCGCGCGTCCTGCGCGACAGCGATGGCATCTTCGAGATCGTCGCGCGCCGGGACGTGCTGCTGCACCATCCCTTCGATGCGTTCACCGCCGTGCTGGATGTGATCAAGCAGGCCGCGGTCGACCCGAACGTGCTGGCGATCAAGCAGACCCTGTACCGCACCGGCAAGGATTCGCTGATCGTCGATGCGCTGATCCAGGCCGCACGCAATGGCAAGGACGTCACCGTCGTCGTCGAGCTGCGCGCGCGCTTCGATGAGGAAGCCAACCTCGGCCTGGCCGACCGCCTGCAGGAGGCCGGTGTGCAGGTCGTCTACGGCGTGGTCGGGTTCAAGACCCACGCCAAGATGCTGCTGATCGTGCGCCGCGAAGGCCGCAAGCTGCGCCGTTACGTGCATCTGGGCACCGGCAACTATCACAGTGGTACCGCACGGGCCTACACCGACCTGAGCCTGATCACCGCCGATCCGGACATCGGCAACGATGTGCACCTGCTGTTCCAGCAGCTCTCCGGGCTGGCCCCGCGGATGAAGCTCAAGCGCCTGCTGCAGTCGCCCTTCACCCTGCACCCGGGCCTGCTGCAGCGGATCGAACGCGAAACCCGCCTGGCCGCCAGTGGCCGTCCGGGGCGGATCATCGCCAAGATGAACGCGCTCAACGAACCGCAGATGATCCGCGCTCTCTATGCGGCCTCGCAGGCCGGCGTGCAGATCGACCTGATCGTGCGCGGCGCGTGCACGCTGCGACCGGGCGTCCCCGGCGTGTCGGACACCATCCGGGTGCGCTCGATCGTCGGCCGCTTCCTCGAGCACAGCCGGGTCTACTGGTTCGGCAACGACGGCGCCTCGGAGCTGTTCTGCGCCAGCGCGGACTGGCTGGAGCGCAACCTGCTGCGCCGGGTCGAGACCTGCTTCCCGATCCTGGACCCGGAACTGGCGCGCAAGGTCTACCGCGACGTGCTGCAGAACTACCTGGACGACAACCTCAACGCCTGGGAACTGCAGGCCGACGGCAGCTACATCAAGTGCACGCCGGGCCATGACGAGCCGCCACACGCGGCGCAGATGGCCCTGCTGCAGGGCCTGTAGGGCTGCGACCCCGCGTCGCAGCCCCTGTGAAGGGCGCGCGGTGACGCGAGGCCCCACCCTTCGGCTAACATTCGCAAATGCCGCATACCTCCACGACTCCGCCCGCTTTGCAGGATGGCGACCTGCTCGCCGCCATCGACCTCGGATCGAACAGCTTCCACATGGTCATCGCGCGATACACCCTCGGGCAGTTGCGGGTGGTCGACCGCCTGCGCGAGACCGTGCGCATGGCCGATGGCCTGGATGGCAAGGGCGGCCTGTCCGCCGAGGCCCGCCAGCGCGCGCTGGAGTGCCTGGCCCGGTTCGGCCAGCGCATCCGCGCCATCCCCTCGGTGCGGGTCCGTGCCCTGGCCACCAACACGGTCCGCCAGCTGCGCTCGCCGCAGGCCTTCCTGATGCCGGCCGAAACCGCGCTCGGGCATGCCATCGAAGTGGTCAGTGGCCGCGAAGAGGCGCGCCTGATCTACCTGGGCGTGGCCCATGCGCAGCCGCCCAAGCCGGACCAGCGCCGGCTGGTGATCGACATCGGCGGTGGCTCCACCGAATTCATCATCGGCCAGGGCATGCAGACCCTGGAGCGCGAAAGTCTGCAGGCCGGCTGCATCGCCAGCACGCGCCGCTTCTTCCCCGGCGGCAAGCTGAGCAAGAAGCGCTGGAAGGATGCGCTGACCGAAATCGGCGCCGAATTCCAGCAGTTCGCCAACAAATACCGCGCCCTGGGCTGGCACGAAGCACTGGGCTCGTCGGGCACCCACAAGGCGATCAGTGAAATCTGCGCCACCATGAAGCTGAGCAAGGGCGCGATCACCGCCGAAGCCCTGCCGCAGCTGCGCGATGAACTGCTCAAGGCCAAGCGCATCGAGGACATCGACCTGCCCGGCCTGTCCGCCGATCGCCGCCCGATCATCGCCGGCGGCATCCTGGTGCTGGAAGCGGCCTTCCAGGCGCTGGGGCTGCAGAAGTTGCTGGTCAGCAAAGCGGCCATGCGCGAAGGCATCCTGTACGACATCCTCGGCCGCGCCAGCGAGAACGACCTGCGCGACGAGTCGGTCGCCGCACTGACCCAGCGCTACGGCATCGATACCGTGCAGGCCGACCGCGTGGAAAACACCGCCATGAACCTGCTCGCCCAGGTCGAGGAAAGCTGGCAGTTGGACCCGGACGATGCGCGCATGCTCGGTTGGTCCGCGCGCCTGCACGAGCTCGGCCTGATGATCGCGCACAGCGGGTATCACGTGCACGGCAGCTACGTACTGGAGAACTCGGACATCGCCGGGTTCTCGCGCCAGGAACAGCAGCTGCTCGCCGCACTGGTGCGCAGCCATCGGCGCAATATTTCCAAGTCCGCCTTCGATGCGCTGCCCGAACGCCTGCTGCAGCCGGCACGACGCATGACAGCGCTGCTGCGCCTGGCGGTCCTGCTCAACCGTGCGCACGAGGACACCCCGATGCCGGCGCTGGAACTGACCGCGGATGACGCTCGGCTGTCGCTGATCCTGCCGCAGGCGTACATCGACGCGCGTCCGCTGCTGCGCGCGGATCTGATCGGCGAAACCGAGGGCATGGCGGGGCTCGGCGTACAGTTCCGCCCCTTCGTCGCCTGACCGCGTGACTGACACGGCCCTGCGGGGCCGTGAGGCTGCCGGCCAGGGAGCGGCGTCATGCCGGCGTCATACGGCGGTCATGTCGGCTACATCGCCCGGCCCCAGCATGCATGGCATACCGGAGGCCCGCCATGCGCTATGCCATCGTCACCGAAACCTATCCCCCTGAAGTCAACGGCGTTGCGTTGACCGTGCAGGGTCTGGAACTGGGCCTGCGTGCCGCCGGCCACCAGGTCGATCTGGTCCGCCCGCGGCAGTCATCGGATGTCGACGCGGCCGAGGGCACCGTCCTGGTGACCGGCGCCAACCTACCGCGCTACCCCGGCCTGCGCTTCGGCCTGCCAGCGCCGTCCCGCCTGACCCGCCAATGGCAGCAGCAGCGCCCGGATGCGATCTACATCGCGACCGAAGGCCCGCTGGGCTGGTCGGCCCTGCGCACCGCACGCCGATTGGGAATTCCGGTCGCCACCGGCTTCCATACCCGCTTCGACGAATACCTCCCCGACTACGGCGTGGCCTGGCTGCAGGCCGCCGCGCTGCGCTGGATGCGGCGCTTCCACAACCAGGCCGATGCGACCCTGGTGCCAACCCAGGAACTCCAGCAGTTCCTCGGCGAACAGGGTTTCGACCGGGTCCGCCTGCTGGCACGCGCGGTGGACAGCAGCCAGTTCGAGCCCGAGCGCCGCGACCCGGCCCTGCGCGAGGAATGGGGCATCGATGGCAACGGCTTCGCCGCGATCTACGTTGGCCGCATCGCGCCGGAGAAGAATCTCGGGCTGGCGGTCAAGGCGTTCCGCCGGCTGCAGCAGGTGCGGCCCAAGGCGCGCTTCGTGTTCGTCGGCGATGGACCGGCGCGGGCCAAGCTTGCCCACGACAACCCGGACTTCATCTTCTGCGGCGTGCAGCGCGGCGATGCGCTGGCGCGCCACTTCGCCAGCGGCGATCTGTTCCTGTTCCCCAGCCGCAGCGAGACCTTCGGCAACGTCACCCTGGAAGCGATGGCCAGCGGCGTGGCCACGGTCGCCTTCGACTACGGCGCCGCCCGGGAGTACCTGCGCACCGATGACAACGGCATCGCCGTGAACGACGACACCGAATTCGTGACCGCCGCCGTGCAGTTGGCCGGCGATAACGCCCTGCGCCACCGGCTCGGCCGCAACGCCGCCACCGCGATGAAGCGGCTGCATCCACAGCAGGTGGTGGCCGAGTTCGATGCCCTGCTCGCCGAACTGGCCCAGGCCCGGAGGCCGCATGCCGACCACGCCGCTTGATGCCCTGCGCGGGCACGAAACGCGCTGGTGCCGACGTGCCAACCACTACTGCCGGCGCCGCCGTGTACGGCATGCCTTTGCGGTGATCAGCCGCCTGGGTGATGGCGTGTTCTGGTACGCGCTGATGGCCGGGCTGGTCCTGCTGGATGGCTTCGACGGTCTGCGTGCTTCGGTGCACATGGCCGCTACCGGCGTGATGGCCCTGCTGCTGTACAAGGGGCTCAAGCGCTGGACACGACGCCCGCGGCCGTTCGCTGCCGATCTGCGCATCCGTGCCTGGGTGGCGCCGCTGGATGAGTTCAGCTTCCCGTCCGGGCACACGCTGCATGCGGTGTCCTTCACGATCGTGGCGCTCGCCTACTACCCGTGGCTGGCACCGCTGCTGGTGCCGTTCACCGCGCTGATCGGGCTGTCGCGGGTGGTGCTGGGCCTGCACTATCCCAGCGATGTGCTGGCCGCGACCGGGATCGCCGCGCTGCTGGCCGCCGCCAGCCTCCAGTGGCTGCCGTTGTAGCGGCGGTCGCCCCGCGCCCTTGAATCACGCGGACTCTTCACCCTGCAGCGATGCCTCGTCCCGTGATCCCGTTTTACAATGTGGGCATGACCACGCTGTTCATCTCCGATCTGCACCTGGACCCGAGTCGTCCAGCCATCACCGACCTGTTCCTGGCCTTCCTGCGCGATGAAGCGATGCAGGCCGATGCCCTGTACATCCTGGGCGATCTGTTCGAAGCCTGGATCGGCGATGACACGCCCTCCCCGGCCGCCGATGCGGTGGCCATCGCGCTGCATGCCGTGGCCGATGCCGGCGTGCCGGTGTATTTCATCCGCGGCAACCGCGATTTCCTGGTCGGCGAGGACTATGCGCGGCGCGCGGGGTTCACGATCCTGCCCGACCCGAGCGTGATCGATCTGTATGGCCGTCCGGTGCTGCTGCAGCACGGCGACCTGCTGTGCACGGACGATGTCGCCTACCAGCAGTTCCGCGCGCAGACCCGCGACCCGGTATTCCAGGCGCAGTTCCTGTCGCAGCCGCTGGCCGCGCGCATCGCGTTCGCGCAGAAGGCGCGCGACGCCAGCCAGGCGCGGCAGTCGGAAATGAAGCAGGGCGACCGCGCCCAGTTCGAAACCGTCACCGACGTTGCCCCTGCGGAGGTCGATGCCACCTTCGCCCGCTATGGCGTGGACACGATGATCCACGGCCACACCCATCGCCCGGCCATCCATGCACTGCAGGCCGGCGGCCGCGACTGCACCCGCATCGTGCTCGGCGACTGGTACGAGCAGGGCTCGGTACTGCGCGTCACGCCGGAAGGCTGGACGCTGGACGCGCTGGCCGGCTGATACCCGCGACGGCGTACAGCCGCCGCGGGGAGGCGCAGATCAGCGGAAGGCGGCCACCGCAGCCTTCGTATTGACCAGCACACGCTGGTTGTCGGCGCTGCTGGCGATGCCCGTCGGAATCCCGTTGTACGTGATGTTCGGGTTGGACCAGTAGTTCAGGCGCGGGCAGCTGCGGGTGCAGTTGTAGGCCATGATCGTGCGCCAGCCGGTGCCGGTCGCCGGCTGGTAACGGTAGCCGTGGCCGTAGGCATACGGCGACGTGCTGGAGTCGGTGGCGATGTCATGCCGCGCGCTCTGCAGATGGCCGATCTCGTGCGCGAAGGAGTAGTAGCCGGTCGCGCAGTCCCAATGCACCGCCGCGAACGCGGTCGCCGCGGTGGAGCCGATGCCCGAGGCCAGCCCGCACGAGCTGGCGTTGTTGATCACCAGCACGGCGACATCGGCGCGGGTGGTGTTGCGGCTGGCGTGGATGCTGTCCATCACGCCATCGCTGGTGTTGCGGAAGCGCGACAGATCGGTGGAGAAGCTGCTCGATTCCACATAGGGCGTGGTCTCGTACCCGGCCAGCTGCAGGGTGATGCCGACATTGCTGTTGACGTAGCCCTGGTTGGATTCGGCCACGGCCAGCTGCACCAGCGACTGCATGTTGCCGCCATAGGCCGCGACCGCACCGTTGGTGGCCACCACCAGCACCCGGATGGTGGCCGGGGTGCCTGAGGAAGCCGCGGCGATACCGGCCCGGTCACTGACCGGCATCGCGATGGTGGGCAGGCTGTTGTAGTCGGCCGGATGGTCGGCCGGCATGCGCGCCTCATCCACTTCCACCAGCACATGCCGCCCATCGCTGACCGGACGCAGCCGGTACAGCTGGCCGTCCCTGCGGATCGAGCCGGTCACCGTGTCGCCGTTGCGCACCAGGATCACCGCGTTCATCGGATCCGGGGCGCCAGCCTTGAGCAGCCGTGCGCCGGCGCGCGTGCCGATCTGCCCGTACCAGATGCTGCCGCCGTCGGCGAGCGTCTCCACCCGGCTCTGCAGGGCCTGCACCGGCTGCCCCAGCAGTTCGAACTCCAGTTGCTTCTGCGCCGACGCCACCGCCGCCGCATCCACGCGCACCTCCTGCACCGCGCTGGTCGACGGCGCGCCCATCAGCGCCTGCAGGGCGGGTTGCTGGGCAGTGCCGGCCCGGGTCAGCACCGTGACCGGCTCGAACAACGGGGCGGCGGCGGCGCCACCGGCGCCCAACAGACACAACGCGATCACACCTGCGGCCTTGCTCATCGAACTGGACATCATGTCGCCTCTCTTTGAGTGAAAAACGGAGTGGAGTCGGTTTGCTGCAATCCGCCGGGCGAGCCGGCCTGCCCATCTGGCGCGACGCGGTCGTGTGAATTCAATAGCAATTGCAGATGGGATTCCGGAACTGTGATCGACCGCATCTTGGTTCAGGGAGGTCAGGACGGCCCACCGGTGCTGTCGCGGCGTGTGGATTCCGCGCTACCTTAGCCAGGCATCCTCGGGGAACAGGGACGACATCGCGGTGGCAGCTACCCAACCCGCAACGGCGACCACGGTGTCGCTGCATATCGGCCTGTTCTTCGACGGCACCCGCAACAACGCCGACAACCTGCAGCGCGCGTCGCGCCCGGCCGGCGCCACCACGCCCGCACCGCGGCCGCCCGCCGTGATCGCCGATGATGCATCGCCCTACCAGAGCCGGTTGACCAGCAGCTACAGCAATGGCCTGACCAACATCGCGCGGCTGCAGGCGCTGTACCCCGATCACCGGCAGATGCCGCCGGTGGGCGACACGCTGGCGCTGTCGATCTACATCGAAGGGGTGGGCACGCGCACCGGTGAGGAAGACGACCTCATGGGGCTGGCATTCGGGATCGGCCGCACGGGCGTGCGCGCCAAACGCCGCCAGGCGCTGGAGCAGCTGCTGCCCGGGGCGCTGCGCCAGCTCGCCCGCGCCCAGCCCGGGCGCACGCTGGGCAGCGTGCGGGTGGATCTGTTCGGCTACTCGCGCGGCGCGGCCAGCGCGCGCGATGCGGTGAACGTGCTCAACGCGCCGGCGGCCGCCGCATGGCTGCGCGAACAGCTGGTGCGGTCGGGCTGGGCGCTGGCACCGGCATTTCCCGGCACCGCCCGCCCGGTGCGCTTCGTGGGGCTGCTCGATACGGTGGTGGCGATCGGCCGCCAGCATCGCGATGAGATGCCCGCGGTCGCGCTTCCCGCAGGGTCCGCGGACAAGGTCGTGCAGCTGGTGGCGCGCGACGAACACCGTGAGCACTTCGCGCTCACCAGCGTCGCACCCGAACATGAAGAGATCGCGCTGCCGGGCGTGCACGCCAACATCGGCGGCGGCTACGACCAGCGCATCGAAGGCCCCAAGCTGCTCAGCCGTCCGCAGGGGCAGCTGCTGCGTGGCAACGGATTGGCGCCCGGCGCGGTGCCGCCGCTGGACCTGCTGCGCGCGACCACGGTGTACCGCAGCGCACAGGCCACGTGCCGTCGCTGGCAGCGTGCACTCGGCCTGGGCGATGACGCGATCTGGGTCGACGTGTGGCATCAGTGGCAACCGCAACGCCGCGTCGAGAGCCGCAGCGTCCTGCCGCAGCCCACCCTGCGTGCGTATGCGGCAGTGGTGCTGCGCCGCGAGATCGATTCGCGTTACCAGTTCATCGCGCTGCGGCTGCTGCACCAGCGTGCCGCGGCCGCCGGGGTGGCGTGGACAACCTCTCCGGACGCATTGCCTGCCTTTGCGCTGCCGACGGAACTGCAGCCCATCGCCGCCCGGCTGCTGGCCGGCACGCCGCTCGATCCCGCGCAGGAACGCCTGCTGCGCCAGCGCTACCTGATGCAGTCGGCGCATTGGAACTTCGATGCGCTGGGCGACACCGCCCTGCTCTATGCCGCCGATGCGGGCACCCGGGAACTGCCGTATCGGCCGGGTCCCGGGTTGTTCTACATCAACCGGCCGACCGCAAGCGGTCAGCGCGTGGTGCTGGCCAACACCTGACCGCGCAGTTCGGTCTGTTCGATCAGCTCGGCGAGTTCTTCCTCGTCGAAGCCGGCCAGCAGGCGCGCTTCCAGGTTGAACGGGCCATACAGGAAGCCGCCGGCGTACTCCTTCAGCAGCGCCATGAAGCGCGGGCGCGGCTCGACCCCTTCGCGCGTGCAGTACCAGCGGTACCAGCGCGAGCCGGCGGCGACGTGCGCCACTTCTTCGCGCAGGATGATCTCCAGCACATCTGCGGTGGCGTGGTCGCCCCCGGCGCGCAGTTTCACGATCATGCCCGGTGTGACATCCAGCCCGCGCGCTTCGAGCACGCGCGGCACCAGCGCCATGCGGGCCAGTCCGTCGTGCGCCGTCTTCTCGCACATTTCCCACAGGCCGTTGTGCGCATCGAAATCGCCGTAGGCATAGCCGTTGGCCTGCAGCCGATCGTGCAGCAGCATGAAGTGGCGCGATTCGTCATCGGCCACGCTGACCCAGTCGGCATGGAAGGACGTCGGCAGGCCACGGAAGCGGTAGACCGCATCCCAGGCCAGGTCGATCGCGTTGAGTTCGATATGGGCGATGGCGTGCACGAACGCCGCGCGCCCTTCCACGCTGCCCAGGCCACGCCGCGGCAGATCGCGCGGGTGGACCAGGATCGGCTTGCCGGGGCGCCCCGGCATCCGGATCGGGTCCGGTGCCGGCGCATCGGCCGGTGCCTTGAGGCGACCGGCGCGGAACTGCACGGCGTAGTGCTGGGTCAACGCAACCTTGCGCAACGGATCCGGCTCGGCCAGGCAGTGCTGCGCGGCCTGCAGCAGATCGCCGGCCGCGGTATCCAACACATCACTCATGCCCTGCCCTCAGGCGCGACGCTTGTGCTTGGCATCGTCCGAACGCAGCTGCTGGATGCGCTCGAAATAGCCCGGCTCGATGCCGGTCGGATAGACGCCGTTGAAGCACGAGGAATCGAACGATTTCAGCTCCGGGTTGCCTTCGCTCACCGCCGCTTCCATGTCCTCGATGTCCTGGTAGATCAGCCAGTCGCAGCCCAGGTGCTTCTCGATTTCCTCGATGCTGCGGTTGTGCGCGACCAGTTCTTCGGCGGCCGGCATGTCGATGCCGTAGATGTTCGGGTAGCGCACCGGCGGCGCCGCGCTGGCCAGGTAGACCTTGCGGGCACCGGCGTCGCGCGCCATCTGCACGATCTGCTGGCTGGTGGTGCCGCGCACGATCGAATCATCGACCAGCAGCACCACGCGGTTGCGGAACTCCAGGTGGATCGGATTGAGCTTGCGGCGCACCGACTTCACCCGCTCACCCTGGCCCGGCATGATGAAGGTGCGGCCGATGTAGCGGTTCTTGATGAAGCCTTCGCGGTACTTCACCCCGAGCGTGTTGGAGATCTCCAGCGCGGCATCGCGCGAGGTATCCGGGATCGGGATGATGGTGTCGATGTCGTGGTCCGGGCGCAGGCGCAGGATCTTCTCGCCGAGCTTGATGCCCATGCGCATGCGCGCCTTGTGCACCGAGACGTTGTCGATCATCGAATCCGGGCGCGCGAAGTACACGTACTCGAAGATGCACGGGCTGTGTTCGACCGGCTCGGCGCAGACTTCGGAGAACAGCTCGCCGCGCGCGGTGATGACCAGCGCTTCGCCCGGGCGCACGTCGCGCACGCGCTGGAAACCGAGCACGTCGAGTGCGGCCGATTCGGAGGCCACGATGTATTCGTCGCCTTCGGCGTGGGCGCGCTTGCCCAGCACCAGCGGACGGATGCCGTGCGGATCGCGGAAGGCGACCAGGCCCAGGCCCAGCACCACGCTGATCACTGCATAGCCGCCCTTGACGCGACGGTGCACGGCGGCCACGGCGCGGATCGCCGCTTCCGGGGTCAGCTGGCGCTGCGCATCCAGTTCGAAGGCGAACACGTTCAGCAGCACTTCGCTGTCCGAATCGGTGTTGACGTTGCGGCGGTCCTGCTCGAACACCTGCTGGCGCAGGGCTTCGGTATTGATCAGGTTGCCGTTGTGGGCGAGCGCGATGCCGTACGGCGAGTTCACGTAGAACGGCTGCGCCTCGTCCATGCCTTCCGAACCGGCGGTGGGATAGCGCACGTGCGCGATACCAACGCGGCCTTCCAGCGTGGACATCCGCTTGGCATCGAACACATCGCGTACCAGGCCATTGGCCTTCTGCACGCGCAGGCGGGTGCCGTCGGCGGTGGCGATGCCGGCCGCGTCCTGGCCACGATGCTGGAGGACGGTCAGGCCGTCATACAACTGCCCGGCGACGTTCTGGTTGCCGACGATTCCGACGATGCCACACATGGTGCGAATCTCCGCTGGGCTGCGCCCATTTACTGTGAAGGTGGCCGTGCCTGGCCGGGGGAACCGCTCCGTGCCGGATCGGTGGGATCCGGGCGCACGAGCGCCGGATCGATGTTGTCGGGGGTACCTGGGCGGGACCCACGCGCCGATACGTCGGCGGGGTCTCCCCCCTGCTCTGGCGTCTCGTCCAGCGGTCGCGGCCATCCGCGCCCGGCCAGCAGGCCGTCAAGCACACCATTATCGCCTGTCAGCAGCGGCTTGCCCAACTCCGAGCCGGGAAGTTGCGCCATGTTCACGTCAGGCAGCGCCATCGGCATGCCCTGCAGGTCGGGCAGCTGCGGCATGTCGGGCATCTGCGGCATCCTGGCCTGCATCCAGCCCACGCCGGGGCTGAGCATCGCGCGCAGGTTGGAATCGTGCCAGGCCGCCTCGCGCGGCAACGGCGTATACGAGGCGATCAGCAGCAGCACGCAACCGATCAGGCCGCCCCGGGCCAGGCCCAGCACGCCGCCCAGCATCCGGTCGGCGCCGTTGAGGCTCGTCGAACGCACGGCCTGCCGGATCACCAGTCCGATGGCCCACACCGCCACCATCACCAGCAGGAACACGCTCAGGTAGCCCGCGAACAGGTGCCCGGTACCGGGCGCGGCCGGCGCCGACCACCAGCCTGCGGCCGCCGTGCCGAACATCAGCGCCGCCCAGCTGCCGAGCAGCCAGGACAGGGTGCTGATGAGGATGCTGACGAAGCCGCGCATCACCCCGAGCAGGGTCGAGATGCCGATCACCGCCAACAGTACGAAATCGATCACGCGCGTCCTCCGGGGAGGAACGTTCGGGCCTCAAGGCACGGGCGCATGGCCGGCATCAGGGATGCGGCCGGACCATGCCGGCGACGCCGACCTTGGCAGCCACCTGGGCCTTGAGGTTCTCCGCATCGCCGCGGTTGGCGACCGGCCCGACGCGGACCCGGTTGAGGGTGCCCTTGTCGGTGCGGACCTGCTCGACGAAGGCGCTGAAGCCGGCGGCACGGACCTTGTCGCGCAGTGCGTTGGCCTCGGCCGCCTGGCCGAAGGCACCCAGCTGCACGGCGAAGCCGACGCTGCTGGCGGCCGGCGCAGCCGGGGCCGCGACCGGTGGCGCGGCAGCGGTTTCGGGCTTGGGTGCCGGGGTCGGCTTTGGCTCGGGCTTCGGCGCGGCCGGCTTCGGTTCCGGCTTAGGGGCAGCCGCGACCGGTTCGGCCGGCAGGGATTCGGTTTTCACGGTGTTGCCGGACGGTGCAGCGGCGGCGCTGGAGGCGGTCGGCGCCGTCGCAGCGGGTGCAGCGGCCGCCGGGGTGGCGGCGACCGCGGTATCGGCGCGCGCATCCAGGGTGATGACCTCGGCCTTGACGTCGTTGCGCACCTTCACCGCCTGCAGGCGGCCGGCTTCGGCCAGCGCGCGGTCGGCATAGGGGCCCACGCGGACACGCCAGGCCTGGCGGCCATTGATCGTGGCCGGCTCGCGGAAGCCCGCCAGCTGGGCGCTCTTCAGCGTGGCGATGACGCGGTCGGCATCGGCTTCGCTGGCGTAGGCGCCAAAGCTCACGGCGTAATTGCCCGCGGCCACGGCCGGCGAGGTATCGGCCGGCGCCGGATCGGCGGCGGCAGCGCTGTCGGCCAGTGGCTGGGTGGTCGATGCCCCGCTCTGCAGGCCGGTGGCGCCACCGGTCGGTGCGACCAGCGGCAGCTCACGGGTTTCGAACTGGCCATCGGATGGCGCGGCCGGTGCGCTGATCGGCACGTTGGCAACGCCACTGTCAGGCGCGGGACCCTTGACGAGCATGGGCAGGAAAATCACGGCCAACGCCACCAGGACGATGGCACCAATCAGTCGCTGTTTCAGAGGAGTATCCACGTGAAGGCAGGCAGGCGGCGCGGCGGAATGCCACGGGGATTATACGGGTGCGCGCGTGTGCGGCGGCTGATGCGGCTGAACGGCGCTGCAAAGACCCCTCAGGCGCCGGGATCCAGAGTCTGCAGTGCCTCGGCAGCGGTATGGAAGGAGCCGAACACCAGCACCCGATCACCGGCCTTGGCCTGCTGCAGGGCGTGCTGCAGGGCGTCAGCGACGGTGGCGTGGAGCGTGGCGCCGGCCGCTGCCGTGCCGTCCAGGCGTGCCTGCAGTTCCCCCGCGCTCTGCGCACGGGCACCGGCCAGCCCGGCCAGATGCCACTGCTGGACCTGGTCGGTCAGGGCATCGACGACGCCGGCGGCGTCCTTGTCCTGCAGCGCGGCGAACACAGCGATCGTGCTGCCGCTGACGCGGGCGGCCTTGAGTGCGCCCGCCAGTTCGCGGGCGGCCTGCGGGTTGTGACCGACATCGACCAGGACCTCGACGCCGTCACGATCGAAGGCCTGCAGGCGGCCGCGGATACGCGCGGCGGCAACGCCTTCGATGAAGGCGGTGCGCGGCAGCGGACGATCGAGCGCGCGCAGGGCGGCGATCGCGGTGGCGGCATTGGCGCGTTGGATCGGGCCACGCAGGCTCGGGTACGGCAGTTCGAGACGGAAGCCGACATCGCGCCAGCGCCAGCGTTCGCCATCGATGTCGTCGGCGAAGAAGTCGCTGCCGCCCCGGATGGCGTTGGCCCCCACCAGATAGGCACGCGCGAGCACACTCGAGGGCGGGTCGATTTCGCCGAGGATGACCGGCTTCCAGCCACGGATGATGCCGGCCTTCTCGGTGCCGATCGCTTCACGGTCCTCGCCCAGCCAGTCGCTGTGGTCGATGTCCACGGTAGTGATCACCGCGACGTCGCTGTCGACGATGTTGACCGCATCCAGGCGACCGCCGAGGCCGACTTCCAGCACGGCCAGGTCGAGCCCGGCCTGCGCGAACAGGTGCAGCGCGGCCAGCGTGCCGTATTCGAAGTAGGTCAACGTGGTGTCGCCACGGGCATCTTCGATGGCATTGAACGCCGCCATCAGTGCCTCATCGCTGGCGTCCTCGCCATCGATGCGCACGCGCTCGTTGTAGCGCAGCAGGTGCGGCGAGGTGTACGCGCCGACCTTCCAGCCGGCGGCACGGGCGATCGCTTCGATGAAGGCGACGGTGGAGCCCTTGCCGTTGGTGCCACCGACCACGATGCTGCGCTCGGCCGGTGCGCCCAGCCCCATCGCCTGCGCCACGGTACGCACCCGGTCCAGCCCCATGTCGATGGTGGCGGGGTGCTGCTGCTCGATGTAGCCGAGCCAATCGGAGAGGGTCAGGGGACGTTGTGGCACGACGGTGGTTCCAGGTGGATCTGCTTGACCGTGGCCCCCAGCCAGGAGCGCTTGCCGGTCAGATGGGCAGTGACGGGTTGATGCGGATAGCGATGATAAAGCCTGCGGCCGATGCAGACACGATCGCGCAGGCCCTGCTTCAGGCTCTCACCGCGGATCGAGGCGCAGCGGCGACCGCCGTGGTCGGTGCGTACCTGGCGCAGTTCGGCATAGGGCTGGCCGGCCACTGCGGTATACAGCCAGGGCAGCGTGCGCGTGGCGGTGCTCCAGTACATCGCGGCAAGCAGGAACGGCGTGGCCAGATACCCGAGCAGCAATCGCCCGGGGGTTGCCCGGAGCGTGCGCTGCACCTCGTCCGTGGTCAGTGCGCGGCGGCACAGCCAGAACGCGCTGCCGGCGCCGAGTACCGCAGACGCCGCCACGCAGGCCGGGGAATACAGGACAGGACGCGGCAGGAACTCGACCCACCACCCCAACAGCGACGCCACGGCCAGCCCACCGGTCGCCCACGGCACCCCGCGATGGGGCGGAACAGGCGGCCCTGCGCGGCTCGCCAGCCAGTGGCCGAGCCGTCTCGTCCAGACGCACACCGCTTACAGCGCGCGGTGCTTGGCTTCGCCGAAGAACGGGGTGTGGTGGGCGCAGTCGTTCAGGCGCACCACTTCGAGTTGGTCGAGGTCGGGGCCTTCGAGCAGGTTGAGGGTGGTCGGTGCCTGGCGGAAGGTCCACAGGCGCGAGATCGGCAGGCCGAGGATGCGGCACAGGATCACGCGGTTGACGGCGTCATGGGCGACGACCAGCAGGGTGTCATGTTCACCCAGGCCTTCGGCGGCACGCGCCAGGCCACGCCAGCTGCGCTCGAGCACCAGGCGCAGCGATTCGCCGCCGGGCATCAGCACGGTGTCCGGCTCTTCGCGCCAGGCACGCAGGCGGGAGGGATCCTTGTCATGGATTTCGCTGGCGAGCAGGCCTTCCCATTCGCCGTGGGCGATTTCCTGCAGGTCCGGTTCGGTCAGCAGCATCGAGGCCCGCTCGGCGCCGAGGGCGAGCTGGGCGGTGAGCTGGGCGCGCACGAGCGGCGAGGCGACGGCGCGGGTGATGTCCACGGACTTCAGCCGTTCGCCCAGCGCGCTGGCCTGGGCTTCGCCGATCGGCGACAACGGGATATCGATCTGGCCTTGGTAGCGGCCTTCGGCATTCCACGGCGTTTCGCCGTGACGGGCAAGCAGGATGCGCATGCGGACAAGGGTTCCTTGGGGGGAGGAGGTTTCGGCGTTTCGTTCACATCCTGTGAAACCACACCGAACGGGGATCATACCCGGTCGCGGCTGTGAAGCTGTGGGGCTGTTTGCTGTTGATTGCTCGCTTGCGGACGGATGGCTCATAGAGCGTGGCGCCTGACTGGCCCGCACTGGCTGAGGCCGGGTAGCCTCTGGCAGGACGCGCCGTGAACCCATCCCTGGGGGCTCGTACGACGGCATCCATGCCGTCGAACGGTCCTGCCAGAGGCTGCCCCGCCTCATCCACCAAGGTTTCCGTCGCTGACGCGGACGCAAAGAGCAACTGCAGTGCCGCTCCGCCTTTCTGTCCGCACACGGGCATCTGTCCAGAGCGCGTCGGGCAGGGCTGGGCGAGACCGTTCGACCGCATGGATGCGGTCGTACGAGCCCCCATGGATGGGTTCACGGCGTGTCTCGCCCAGCCCTGCCCGGCGCGCTCCCTCCGGGAAAGACGAGACGCCGCGCTTGGATTCAGAGACAAGATGCCACGCCTGGATCCCCAGTTCAGCCACAACAAAAAACCCCGCAGATTCCGCTGCGGGGTTCTGGAAACCGACGTGTCGGCTTACTTGGCCAGGTTCAGCTCTTTCAGCAGCTGCGGCGCCGGCGCCACTTCCTGCATGATCCACTGCATGTAACGGCTGTCGACCGCGATCATGCGGGTCATCACCGGATCGAACACCCAGTTCGAGCTCACCGACTCCCAGTTGCCGTCGAAGGCCAGGCCGACCAGCTTGCCGTTGGCATCCAGCACCGGCGAACCGGAGTTGCCGCCGGTGATGTCCAGGTTGGACAGGAAGTTCACCGGCACCGAGCCGATGCGCTTGTCTTCCAGACCGCCGTAACGCTTGGCCTTGACCGCATCCAGCAGCGCCTTCGGCGAATCGAACGGATCTTCGCCGGTTTCCTTCGCAGCCACGCCTTCCAGGGTGGTGAACGGGGTGTAGTTCACGCCGTCCTTGCCGTAGCCCATGACGTTGCCGAAGGTGATGCGCAGCGACAGGTTGGCGTCCGGATAGACGAACTCGCCCTTGCTCTTCTTGTAGTCGGCCACGGCCTGCAGGTACAGCGGACGCGACACCAGCGACTCGCCTTCGCGGGTCTTCTTCTGCTCTTCCTGCTTCAGCAGCGCCGGCATCACCGCCACCGCGTACTGGATCGCCGGATCGGTGCTGGCCTCGAACGCCGCGCGGTCGGCCTTGAACCACGTCAGGCGCTCATCCAGGCTGCCCAGCTTGGTGGCCGAGAGCTTGCCGACCAGACCCTGCACGGCGGCCGCGTCGCTGCCCGCCAGCCACTGGTTGAGCACTTCGTTGCTGCGCTGCGCGGCCGGCAGGGCCACGTACTGGCTCAGCCAGTAGGTCTGCAGCTGCTGGTCCATGCGCGCGACATAGCGGCGGTCCATCTGCTTCAGGCCGCCTTCGATCGACGGCAGGTCGCGTTCCTGGTAACCGGCTTCACGCTCGGCGTCGGGCTTGCTGCGCTCGATCGACAGGCGGTACAGGCTGATCGCCGCCCCCACCGCGGAGGTGCTGTTGAACTGGCTGACGAACAGGTCGCGCTCACGCGTCGCCTTGCTGGTGTCCAGGTGCTGGATCAGCTGCGCATGCGCGGCCAGGGCCGGCTTGCCGGCGGCGCCGCGCTTCTTCAGCCAGGCCAGCACGGCGGCCTCTTCGGCCTGCTTCTGGCCGGCCGCGTCGATGCGCTTGAAACCCTCCAGCTGGCCGGCGTAGTTCTTGGCCACGTTGTTCATGCTGGCCGCGGTGGCGGCGTACTTCACCTTGACGTCCGGATCGGCCTTGCCGGCCTCGTCGATCATCTTCAGCACGGCGTTGTAGTGGCGCGCGATGGTCGGGTAGGTCCAGCTGGCGGTTTCATTGAACTCACCGGCCAGGGCGTAGCGGTTGGTGCGGCCCGGGTAGCCGGCCACCATTACGAAGTCGTCGGCGCCCAGCGGCTGGTCAGCGAATTTCAGGAAGTGCTTGGGCTGGTACGGCACGTTGTCGGCGGAGAAGGCGGCCGGCTTGCCGTCCTTGCCCACGTAGGCGCGGTAGAACGAGAAGTCGCCGGTGTGGCGCGGCCACATCCAGTTGTCGATGTCGCCACCGAACTTGCCGACGCTGCCCGGGGGCGCGTAGACCAGGCGCACGTCCTTGATTTCCATGTTGCGGAACAGGCGGTAGGTGTTGCCGCCGGAGAAGCTGTACAGGCGGCAGCGGAAGCCGGCATCGGCTTCACAGGCGGCGGTCTGGGCCTTGTCGAAGGCCTCCAGCGCGCGGGTGCGGGCCAGCGGGTTCTTGCCGGCGGCAGCGATCGCGGCCTTGGCCTGGTCGGTCACGTCGGTGATCTGGTCCAGCACGAACACGCGGGCGTTCGGGCCGGCGCTCAGCTCGTCCTTCAGGTTCGGCGCGTTGAAGCCGTCCTTGATCAGGTTCTTCTCGGCCGTCGAGTTCAGCTGGATCGCACCGTAGGCACAGTGGTGGTTGGTGACCACCAGGCCCTGCGGGGAGACGAAGCTGGCGGTGCAGCCGCCCAGCGCCACGACCGCGCCCATCGGGTCGCCGGTCAGGTTGGAGATCTGCTCCGGGGACAGCTTCAGGCCGGCCTGCTTGAGCGGACCGGCGATTTCCGGCAGCTGCTGCGGCACCCACATGCCTTCTGCGGCATGGGCGACCTGGACCAGCCCAAGGCTGGCGACGACGGAGAAAGCAAGCAGGTTCGAGCGCATAGAGCAGCCCCTGGTGAAAGAACCGCCGATTCTAGCCCAGCCGCCGCGCCGCCAAACCACCCGCGCTGCAACATGGGAAAACCGCCGGCGGCTCTATAATCCGCGTTTTCCCCCAGACGAGTTCCACCCCGATGGCGCAGCAAACAATGAAGGCCCTGGTCAAACGCGAAGCCGCCAAAGGCATCTGGCTGGAAGAGGTTCCGGTCCCCACCCCCGGCCCCAACGAGGTCCTGATCAAGCTGGAAAAGACCGCCATCTGCGGTACCGACCTGCACATCTACCTGTGGGACGAGTGGAGCCAGCGCACGATCAAGCCGGGCCTGACCATCGGCCACGAGTTCGTCGGCCGCATCGCCGGGATCGGCCCGGGCGTGACCGGCTATGAAGTCGGGCAGCGCGTCTCGGCCGAAGGCCATATCGTCTGCGGCCATTGCCGCAACTGCCGTGGCGGCCGCCCGCACCTGTGCCCGAACACCGTCGGCATCGGCGTCAACGTCAACGGCGCCTTCGCCGAGTACATGGTGATGCCGGCCAGCAACCTGTGGCCGATCCCCGACCAGATCCCGTCCGAGCTGGCCGCCTTCTTCGATCCGTACGGCAACGCCGCGCACTGCGCGCTCGAGTTCAACGTGATCGGCGAAGACGTGCTGATCACCGGCGCCGGCCCGATCGGCATCATTGCCGCGGGCATCTGCAAGCACATTGGTGCGCGCAACGTGGTGGTCACCGACGTCAACGATTTCCGCCTGAAGCTGGCCGCCGACATGGGCGCCACGCGCGTGGTCAACGTGGCCAACACCTCGCTCAAGGACGTGATGAAGGACCTGCACATGGAGGGCTTCGACGTGGGCCTGGAAATGAGCGGCAACCCGCGCGCGTTCAACGACATGCTCGACTGCATGTACCACGGCGGCAAGATCGCCATGCTCGGCATCATGCCCAAGGGCGCCGGCTGCGACTGGGACAAGATCATCTTCAAGGGCCTGACCGTGCAGGGCATCTACGGCCGCAAGATGTACGAGACCTGGTACAAGATGACCCAGCTGGTGCTGTCCGGTTTCCCGCTCGGCAAGGTGCTGACCCACCAGCTGCCGATCGACGATTTCCAGAAGGGCTTCGACCTGATGGAACAGGGCAAGGCCGGCAAGGTGGTGCTCAGCTGGAATTGATCACCTGCGCCTTCGGCACAGATGATCAATTGTCCATTCCACCTTATCCCCGCGCCGTTGGCGCGCCCCCTTGAACAACAAGGGGGCTGTTCTCCAGCAAGGGTTCCGGTGTGAGGCCAACATTGAAAAGGCGCCCATCCGGGCGCCTTTTCTGGTTCGCGAGGTGGCCGGTGGTGTTGGGCGCCGGCCAGTGGCCGACTACTTGCCAACAGCCACGGTGAACACCACGCGGTTGTCCGCCAACTTGCCGTTGTTGTCGCGACCGGCGCCATCGGTGCCGTGGTACCCCAGGCCCAGGTTGAACAGGCCGAACTGGCGGCTCACGCCGACGTTGAAGTCGGTGTAGTCCTTGCCGAAATCGGTCTCGAGCGAGGTGCGGCCCACGTTCGCGCTCAGGGTGAAATCATTGGGCAGGCCCCACTCGCCACCCACTGCGTAATACCAGCTCTTGGTATCGGACCCGGACAGGTCGTCGGTGTAGGCCACCGTCAGCTTGTACTGCTCGGCGAAGGTGGTGGTGGTGATCAGCTCGTTGTAGTTCAGCTCGCTGGCGCCCGGATAGGTGTAGCGGTTGAGCAGCACGTCGAAATTGACGCCGTCGGTGACATCCACCCCGTAGCCGATCAGGTAGTCGATCTCGGTGCTTGGGTCGCCCGGCCCGAAGTCCACGCCCGAGCCCCACACGCCCGCATACAGGCCTACCGGCGAGGTATAGGTGAAGCCGGCCTGCAGGGTCGGATCCTCATCGGTCTGGGACACACCACGGAACACGTAATCCGACACCGCGGTGACGTTCCAGCTGAACGGCGATTCGGCCTCGTCCTGGGCGCTGGCGGCGAACGGGGCAAGCAGGGCGGCGCAGAGCACAGCGGCGGCGGTACAGCGCGTGGCGTGGTTCATGCGGGGTCTCTCCAGACGTGGGTGGGGGTGGGCGGAACGGCGTGGTTTACAGTTTTTTAACCTGATTGATATTGCGATGCAACAATCACGTCTGCAACCGTCTCCCGCCCTGCCCCGCCCATCCACCGCCCGCGGCAACCCCGCCGTCGCCCCCGACAGGTAAAATCCCGGGTTTCCCGTGCCGAAGACTGCCTGCCATGACCGACGCCACCACCGCCTCGTTGACCCAGCACTACGTTGAAGAACTGGAGGCGATCCGCGCCCAGAGCCTGTTCAAGTCCGAACGCATCATCACCAGCCCGCAGTCGGCCGAGATCACCCTGGACGACGGCCGCACGGTGCTGAACTTCTGCGCCAACAACTATCTGGGCCTGGCCGACCATCCGGACCTGATCCAGGCCGCGAAGGACGCCCTGGATACCCACGGCTTCGGCATGGCCTCGGTGCGCTTCATCTGCGGCACCCAGGACCTGCACAAGCAGCTGGAAAAGCAGATCGCCGACTTCTTCGGCAAGCAGGACACCATCCTGTACGCGGCCTGCTTCGACGCCAACGGCGGCCTGTTCGAGCCGCTGCTGGGCGAGCACGACGCGATCATCTCCGATGCGCTCAACCATGCCTCGATCATCGATGGCGTGCGCCTGTGCAAGGCCAAGCGCTTCCGCTACGCCAACTGCGACATGGCCGATCTGGAAGCCCAGCTGCAGGCCGCCGATGCCGCCGGCTGCAGGACCAAGCTGATCACCACCGACGGCGTGTTCTCGATGGACGGCTTCATCGCCCCGCTGGACGAGATCACCGCGCTGGCGAAGAAGTACAACGCCCTGGTGCACATCGATGAGTGCCATGCCACCGGCTTCCTTGGCGCGACCGGCCGCGGCTCGGCCGAGGTCAAGGGCGTGCTGGAGAAGATCGACATCATCACCGGCACCCTGGGCAAGGCCATGGGCGGCGCGCTCGGCGGCTTCACCTGCGCCAGCGCCGAAGTGATCGAACTGCTGCGCCAGCGCTCGCGCCCGTACCTGTTCTCCAACTCGCTGCCGCCGCACGTGGTCGCCGCCGGCATCAAGGCCTTCGAGATGCTGGCCGCCGCCGATGACCTGCGCGACACCCTGGCGCAGAACACCGCCTACTTCCGCGAGAAGATGACCGCCGCCGGTTTCGACGTGAAGCCGGGCGTGCACCCGATCAGCCCGGTGATGCTGTACGACGCGCCGCTGGCGCAGAAGTTCGCCGAACGCCTGCTCGAAGAAGGCATCTACGCGATCGGCTTCTTCTTCCCGGTGGTGCCCAAGGGCCAGGCCCGCATCCGCACCCAGATCAGCGCCGCGCACACGCGTGCGCACCTGGACCGTGCGATCGATGCCTTCACCCGGATCGGCCTGGAGCTGGGCGTCATCAAGGGATGAGCGGACGACGGCGCCTGGCGCGCCGTCCCCCCGAAACGCCGGGCCATGCCCGGCGTTTTTTATTTCTTCTTTTTCTTCTTGTCCTTGGCCGATTCCTTGCTGGCCACCACCACCGGCGCGGTGACCGGACCATCCTGGCCGTTGCCCTTGGCCACGCGGATGCCGTTGGCCTTCATCCAGGCGTCGAACTCGTCGGCGCTCATGCGCTTGTCGCCATCGCTCATCATGAAGCGGTAGCTGCCGCGGCCGTCCAGTTCGGGAATCTTGATCTCCACCACCTTGTCGGTCACCGGCGGATCCTGCTTGGCGATCTGTTTGTGGCCGCCACAGGCGGTCAGCAGCGCGGCCGGCAACAACAGGCCGGCGCCGCGGAACAGGGAACGGGTGAGGCTACGGATGTGCATGGTCTTACTCCCGGTGTTGAACGGAACATCCCTTCGAAGGCCATCCATTGCCCGGGTCGATTGGCCTGCCACATGCCGGCAGGCCACGAGGTCACGGTGTGGCCGCGGCGCTGTCGGCCACGGCGTACAGCAGATCCAGATCGTGCTGGCTGAGCTCGCGCCAGGCGCCCTTGCCCAGCTCGCCCAGCGGCAGCTGGCCGATCGCCACGCGCACCAGGCGCAGCACGTTGATGTCGAACGCGGCCAGCAGGCGGCGGATATGCCGGTTGCGGCCTTCCTCCAGCACCACTTCCAGCCAGGCGGTCTTGTCGCCGCTGCGCAGCAGCGTGGCGCGGTGCGCGCGCAGCAGCTCGCCCTCGTCCTCGATGCCCGCGCACAACGCCTGCAGCTGCGCGGCATCGGGGATGGCGTCAATCTGGACGTGATAGGTCTTGTCCGGGCCGGTGGCCGGATCGGTCAGGCGCGCGGCCCACTGCGGATCGTTGCTGAAGAGCAGCAGCCCTTCGCTGGCCTTGTCCAGGCGCCCGACCGGCGCGATCCACGGCAGGCCGGCAGCATCGAAGCAGCGGTACACGGTGTCGCGGCCGCGCTCATCCTGCGCGGTGGTGACCAGGCCGCGCGGCTTGTTGAGCATCAGGTGCACGCGCTTGGGCGCATCCAGCGGCTGACCATCGACGCGCACGTGATGGCGACCGTCGATGATCGGAAATTCGGGATTGTTGATGACACGACCGTCGACCGTGACCCGGCCGTCGGCGATCCAGCGCGCGGCTTCGGTGCGCGAGCACAGCCCGGCCTTGGAGAGCACACGCGCCAGGCCATGGCGCGGTGTGGTTGGAGTCGCCTTGGCGGCGGTGCTGCGGGTACCTGTTGCGGGGCTCGCACGCCGCTCGGGGCGGCGTGGTCGGGACGCGGTCGCGGCGGGTGGCCGGCGTGTCGTCATCGTGCTCCGCCCGGGCGGCTTACTTCTTGTCCGCCGGCTTGGTCTCAGCCGGTGCTTCGGCGGCAGCGGCCGGCACGGCAGCCGGTGCCGGGCGTGCCTTGACCACGCGCACGCCACGCGCCTTCATCCACGCGTCGAATTCTTCAGCGGTCATGCGCTTGCCGTTCTGGCTCATGTCGAAGCGCCACGGCGTGTTGTCGAACTCGGTCTGCGGCTTGTAGGCCGCCGGATCGTTCGGATTGATCACCGGTGCGCTCGGAATTGCCTTGGCGATGTTCTGGCAGCCGTCGATGCGCAGGCGCTGCAGCACGCGATCCAGCGACTGTTCCCGGTCGAAGCTGGAGGTCAGCACGCCGGCGGGCATGCCCAGCTGGACGTTGCGGATGTACAGCTCTTCGGCAACCGGTGCGATCGCGGTGGCCGGCAGCGGCAGCGGCGATGCGCTGGCAGGTGCCGAACAGTCCACGGCAGCGTGGGCGGCGGGAACCAGGGCCAGGCCAAGCGCGGCGGCCAGTGCAAAACGCTGCATGGGATGCATCCAGGAAGGGGTCGACGCGGCGAGTTTAACAGCGCCACAACGTCTTTCAAGCGCCACCTTCAATGAATACGGCAACTTGTTGGATTTATTGTCGATTTCCGGGATCCAACCGCCCCGGACACACAAAAAAACAGGGCCCGGCAATGCCGGGCCCTGCTTGGTGAGACTGTACCGCCAGAAGGATTAGTTCTGGACGTTCAGCTCGGTACGACGGTTCTTGGCGCGGCCTTCCGGGTTATCCGAACCATCCGGGTTGGTGTTCGGCGCAATCGGGCGGCTCTCGCCGTAACCGATCGGACCGACCAGACGCGAAGCGTCAACGCCGTTCTGGGTCAGGTAGTTGTACACCGAGGTGGCACGACGCTCGGACAGCTTCTGGTTGTAAGCGTCGGAACCCTTGGAATCGGTGTGACCGGCGACTTCAACGCGCAGATCCGGGTAACGCTTCAGGATTTCCGAAGCTTCGCTCAGGATCGCAACCGCGTCCGGACGCAGGTTCGACTTATCGAAGTCGAAGTTCACGCCCTTCAGATCGATCGACACCGGGACCGGGCAACCGTCCGGACCGATGGTCTGACCCGGCTGCGAGTTCGGGCACTTGTCGTCGCAGTTGTTGACGCCGTCACCGTCGTCATCCAGATCGGCGCAGCTCGGCGCAACCGGAGCCGGAGCCGGCACGGCAGCGACCGGGGCCGGGCCCAGCGGGATCACGACACCGACCGAAGCCAGCACGTCGCCGAACCAGTCTTCGCTCGGAGCAGCAACGCTCTGGTCGTCGAAGTCAGCGCGGTAGGCCACTTCGGCACGCACGGCGACGCGCTTTTCGAAGGTGGTCTGCAGACCGACGCCGAGCTTGGCGGCGAAGTTGCCGTCCTTGCGCTCACGCGGACCGTTGGTGTCCAGCGCTGCGTACTCTTCTTCCGACTTCTGGTAACCCAGGCCGAACAGCAGGTACGGGTTCCAGCCGCGGCCTTCCTGGATGAAGTGGCGACGCAGATCGACGGACGCGCCGTACTGGCTCCAGTTCAGATCCTGGTTGGCATCGAAGTTCGGGTTCTGGTAGTTCAGCTCGCCGTCCAGCGACCAGTTGGGGCTGATGAACTTACCGAGGCCCAGGGTAACGAACGGAGCGTCGTTGGTCAGACGGTCGCTATCCTGGAAGTTGAAGCCGGCCGAACCGGTCAGGTACCAGCGGTCGTCAAAATCCTGCGCCGATGCAGCCTGGGCGAAAGCCAGACCGCCCAGCAGCGCGGCAGTAAGGATCTTCTTGTTCATTGAGTACAGCTCCTATTTCGGGGGTATGAAACCGGTAGAGGCATGGGCCAGCACTACTGCGTCGTTTTCAGACTGCCGATTCAGCACGCCACCGCCGCGAACATTATGCTCAGGCGAGTGAAGGTGATGTTAACAGTCCCGTAACATGTGAAGACGACCGCCAGACCTCTACCGGGTCCAGCTGGTGGCACCCTATACAGGTTTATGAAATTCCGCAAGACCCAGCAATGACAAGGGTTTTGCGAAATTCAGGCGGTGTCGCGACACATTTTTCACGTGAGGGTTCAAATCACCGGTGCGCCTTGATTCAGCGCAGAAACAGCGACGGCGTGATCCGTATGATGAAGATCATTCCCCCCGATGACGGAGCCGACATGAAAGCCGTGGGATTGACCCAGTATCTTCCGATTGAAGACCCCGCCGCGCTGCAGGACCTCAGCATCGCCCCGCCTGGCAGTCCGCAGGGACGTGACCTGCTGGTGCGGGTACACGCTGTTTCGGTCAATCCCGTGGACACCAAACAGCGCGCGCCGCGCGCGCAGCAGGAGGATCCGCCGCGCGTGCTGGGCTATGACGCGGCCGGCGTCGTTGAAGCCGTCGGTCCTGACGTCACCGCCTTCGCTGCGGGCGACGAGGTGTATTACGCCGGCGACGTCACCCGCTCCGGTTGCAATGCGCAGTATCACTGGGTGGACGAGCGCCTGGTTGGACGCAAACCCACCACGCTGGATTTCGCCGAGGCCGCGGCGTTGCCGTTGACCACGTTGACCGCATGGGAACTGCTGTTCCAGCGCATGCCGCTGCACTTTGAAGACAGCCGCCATCGTGGCCAGCACCTGCTGATCATCGGCGGCGCCGGCGGTGTCGGTTCGATCGCCATCCAGCTGGCACGGCATGCCGGCTTCACCGTGATCGCCACCGCCTCGCGCGAGGAAACCCGCGCGTGGTGCCTGCAGATGGGCGCCGACCACGTGATCGATCATCGCCAGCCACTGGCTGCCCAGTTGCAGGCACTGGGCATCGCGCAGGTGCAGGTCGCGCTCAACCTTGCCGATACCGATCACTACTGGGAGACCCTGGGCGAGCTGCTGGCACCGCAGGGACATGTCGGCCTGATCGTCGAGCCACGCGGGCCGCTGCGCATCGGCGACCCCTACAAAGCCAAGTGCATCGGCATCCATTGGGAATTCATGTTCGCGCGCGCGCGCTTCCAGACCGGGGACATGATCGAGCAGCACCGCATCCTCAGCCGTGCGGCCAGCCTGATCGACGCCGGCGAGCTGCGCACGACCGCGCACACGCACCTGGGCACGATCAACGCCGCAAACCTGCGCGAAGCGCATCGCCAGCTGGAAGGTGGCGGCGTGATCGGCAAGCTGGTGCTGTCCGGCTGGGCGTAGACGCGCGGCAACGTGTCAGCGCGCATTCGCCTGCATCTGTATCTGTCGGCGGCGCCCGGTGCCGCCTACAGTCAGTGGCCCTTCCGGTGAATCCGCCATGCCCACGTCCCTGCCCCTGCGCCTGCTGCAACTCCTGCTCGGTCTGTTCCTGTACGGCTTCGGCGCAGCGGTGATGATCCGCGCGGCGATCGGGGTGGCGCCTTGGGATGTGCTTTCCCAGGGCATCGCGCTGCAGACGCCGCTGTCCTTCGGCGTGGCCACCAATGTGATCGGCGCGCTGGTGCTGCTGCTGTGGTGGCCGATCCGGCAGAAGCCCGGCCTGGGCACGGTACTCAACGTAATGCTGATCGGCCCCAGCGCGCAGTTCGGGCTGTGGCTGCTGCCGGAGGTGCATGGCCTGGCCTGGCAGATCCCGATATTCGTCTGCGGCCTGCTGCTGGTCGCGCTCGCCACCGGCCTGTACATCGGCGCGCGCTTCGGCCCCGGCCCCCGCGACGGCCTGATGACCGGCCTGCATGCCCGCACCGGCTGGCCGATCTGGATCGTGCGCAGCGCGATCGAAGGCACCGTGCTGCTGATCGGCTGGTGGCTGGGCGGCAACGTCGGCGTGGGCACCCTCGCCTTCGCCCTGCTGATCGGCCCGCTGTGCGGGGTCACCCTGCCGCTGTTCGGCATCCGCAAGCCCGCCCCGGCCGCCGTCGCGCCGTAACAGCGCCGGTGCCGGACCGGCGATCGGCACCGGCCGGGGCGCCTGCGCTTGCTCTTCAGAGGCATTCGCGGCACCCTGCGGGCCTCCGTACGCAAGCGTATCCACATGTCGCCAGCCGCCGAATCCACCGCTTATCCGCATCTGTTCGCCCCGCTCGATCTGGGCTTCACGCAGCTGCGCAACCGGGTCCTGATGGGGTCCATGCACACCGGCCTGGAAGACCGCGCGCGCGATTTCCCGCGGCTGGCGGCGTATTTCGCCGAGCGGGCCGCCGGCGGCGTCGGCCTGATCGTCACCGGCGGCTTCGCGCCCAACGTGGTCGGCTGGCTCAAGCCGTTCGGCGGCAAGCTGTCCTGGCCCTGGGAGGTGCGACCGCATCGCCAGGTCACCCGGGCCGTGCACGACAACGGCAGCAAGATCTGCCTGCAGCTGCTGCATGCCGGCCGCTACGCCTACCACCCCCTCTCCGTGGCACCTTCCAAGCTGAAGGCGCCGATCAACCCGTTCACCCCGCGGGCGCTGTCCGCGCGCGGCGTGGACCGCCACATCGCCGATTACGCACGCAGCGCGCGGCTGGCCCGCGAAGCCGGCTACGACGGCGTCGAGGTGATGGGCTCGGAAGGCTATCTGATCAATGAGTTCATCGCGCCGCGCACCAACCAGCGCACCGACCGCTGGGGCGGCGACGCGGCACAGCGCATGCGCTTCGCGGTGGAGATCGTGCGCCGCATCCGCGAGGCCTGTGGGCCGGACTTCATCATCATCTACCGGCTTTCGCTGGTGGACCTCGTACCCGACGGCAGCAACTGGGCCGAGATCGTGCAGCAGGCGCAGGCCATCGAAGCGGCGGGCGCGACCCTGATCAACTCCGGCATCGGCTGGCACGAGGCGCGCATCCCGACCATCGCCACCTCGGTCCCGCGCGGCGCCTTTGCCGGGGTCACCGCCAAGCTCAAGCCGCATGTCCGCGTGCCGGTGATCGCGACCAACCGCATCAACATGCCCGACGTTGCCGAGCGCATCCTCGCCGCGGGCGGTGCCGACATGGTCTCGCTGGCGCGACCGCTGCTGGCCGACCCGCAGTGGGCCAACAAGTCGCGCGCCGGCCGCCCCGAGGCGATCAACACCTGCATCGCGTGCAACCAGGCCTGCCTGGACCACGTGTTCGAGAACAAGACGGCCAGCTGCCTGGTCAACCCGCGCGCGGTGCACGAGACCGAGCTGGTCTACCGCCCGACCGCTGCCCCGCGCCGCATCGCCGTGGTCGGCGCCGGTCCGGCCGGGCTGGCCTGCGCGACCGTGGCTGCCGAGCGTGGCCACGCGGTGACGCTGTTCGATGCCGGCAGCGAGATCGGCGGGCAGTTCAACGTCGCCAAGCGCATCCCGGGCAAGGAAGAATTCCACGAGACGCTGCGCTATTTCCGCCACAAGCTGGGCGAGACCGGCGTCGAGGTGAGGCTGGATACGGTGGCCGACGTGGCCGCGTTGGCCGGTTTCGACGAGGTAGTCATCGCCACCGGCATCACCCCGCGCCGGGTCGATTTCCCCGGGGCCGACCATCCCAAGGTGGTCACCTACCTGGATGTGCTGCTCGGCAGGGTCCAGGTGGGCGAGCAGGTCGCGATCATCGGCGCCGGCGGCATCGGCTTCGATGTCGGCGAGTTCCTGGTCCACGAGGGGCCCTCCTCCGCGCTGGACCCGGCGCGCTGGATGGCCGAGTGGGGCGTGGACCCGACGTTCGAGGGCCGCGGCGCGCTCGCCAAACCGGCACCTGAAGCCCCCGCGCGCAAGGTCTGGCTGCTGCAGCGCAGCCCGGGCAAACCCGGCGCCCGCCTGGGCAAGACCACCGGCTGGATCCACCGCGCCACGCTCAAGGCCAAGGGCGTGAGCATGCTCGGTGGCGTTGAGTACCTGGGCGTGGACGACGCCGGCCTGCGCATCCGCGTGGACGGCGAGGAACAGCTGCTGCCGGTGAGCCATGTGGTGGTCTGCGCGGGGCAGGAACCACGCCGTGATCTGCACGCCGCGCTGCAGGCAGCCGGCATCCAGGCACAGCTGATCGGCGGTGCGGATGTCGCCGCCGAACTCGACGCCAAGCGCGCGATCGATCAGGGCAGCCGGGTCGCCGCTGCCCTCTGATCCGGGTCCAAACGGACCTGAATACGGGGCTGAACCGCCGATTCAGCCCTACATCCGAACCTGAATGTCAAGCTTTCGGGTTCAGGATGTATTGGGAAATCCCCCCCTATCGTGCGCCAACTTTCCCGCTCACCACCCAGTTCGAGTGAGCGCGCGGACCCCACGTCTTCTTTCGGGTCCGCCCCCGGGCGGCCCCGATGGCCGCCTCCCCATGACGCCAAGTCGTACCCACGCCCCGTCCGCACGATCGGATGGAACAGCCAGGTGCGGCCCACACGGAGCAAGGAGATTTATGAAACTGGCCTGGATTCTCTGGCTGTCACAGTTGTTGCCGCAGCCTGCCGCCGATTCGTTGTGCCTGAGCACGACCGTCTACCTCGAAGCGCGTGACCAGACCCTGCGCGGCCAGCAAGCCGTCGCGGAAGTGGCCCTGCGCCGCCTGGACAGCGGCCTCTGGGGCGACTCGATGTGCAAGGTGGTGACCGCCCGCAAGCAGTTCGCCCCGACCATCGTCGCGCCCGGCACCCAGCTCGGCAACGCCGATGCCTGGCAGGAAGCGATGACCGTCGCCTTCGACGCCGAACGCAACTGGGCCCTGCCGGCCGGTGAGCGCAAGGAGATCGTGCCCGGCGCCAGCCACTTCGCGGCCCTGGCGATCGCCAACCCGAGCTGGCGCAATGCCTACCAGGTGGCCACGATCGGCGATCACACCTTCTACCGCGTGCAGAAACTCAAGCCACGCGCGTCGTAACGATCTGTTACGGCCATACCGTTGAGGATGCGGGGCCGGCTCTGGAATAGTGGGCGGCTCACCTTCCACCCATCCGCAACGGAGTTCCCATGAAGCTGTACAGCAAGCCCGGAGCCTGCTCCACCGCCGATCACATCGCCCTGCAGTGGACCGGCCAGCCGTTCGAGGTGGAACTGCTCGACAAGGACACCCTGAAGGCGCCGCCGTTCCTGGCCCTCAATCCGGCCGGCTCGGTGCCGGTGGTGGTCGATGGCGATTTCGTACTGACCCAGAACGCGGCCATCCTGGGCTACATCGCCGATACCTACCCGCAGGCCGGCCTGACCGGTGACGGCAGCCCCAAGCAACGCGCCGAAGCCACCCGTTGGCTGTCCTTCGTCAACTCCGACCTGCACCCGGCGTTCAAGCCGCTGTTCGGACCGGGCACCTTCATCGAAGACGACAGCCAGTACGACGCGCTCCGCGCCACCGCCCGCAAGCGCCTGCGCGGCTTGTTCGAACGCGCCGACAAGCAGTTGGCCGACCGCCCGTGGCTGGCCGGCTTCCGCAGCTTCGCCGATCCGTACTTCTACATCACCCTGCGCTGGGCCGCGGGCGCGAAGATCGACCTGAGCGGCCTGGACAACCTCGCCGCCTTCAAGCAGCGCATGGAAGCCGATACCGGCGTGCAGGCGGCACTGAAGGCGGAAGGCCTCCTGTAGAGCCACCCCATGGGTGGCTGCAGGCGGTCCGGCCGGAACGCGCGGTCCCGTCGAAAAAGGAGCCACGCATGGCGTGGCTCTACCCGATCGTACGCACGACATTGCCCTCGGCATCGCGCAGTTCGCTCGGCTCCACCACCACCTGCAGCGCCGGCCAGCCCGGGATCGCATAGGTCCCGCGGCGTGGCATGACCGTGGCGACCAGCGCCTGTACCGTGGCCGGTGCCAGCTGGCAGTCCAGCGCGTCGTCGTCGACCACCAGCGCATTGACCGCGGCCGGCGACAGCGTGATCTGACTATCGTTGCTGACCAGCGTCAACGGCTGCCCGAACAGCAACCGCGCCGGCAGCAGCGCGAGCAGCGATTCCACCTGGCGCGCGCCCAGCGTCATGGTCAACTGCTGGTCGGCACCCTCGCCCTGCACCGACCCGCCCAGCTTTTCCAGGAACAGATAGGCCGTCTGCGAGCCTTCGCGTGCCGCGCCCTCTGCCACCGCGGCAGCGAGGACGGCGTCGTCCAGCAGCGAGCCACGCGCGATGTCGGTGATCCACAGCGGCATCTTCGGCAGCAGCGCCTCGAGTACGCCGGTGGTCGACCAGCGCTTCACCGCATCCATCTCGTCATCGGTCAGCCCGATCACCTGCAGGAACTCCAGCGACCCGTTGGGCGTCTCGCGCGGCGGCAGCTGCGGGTCGCGCATGAAGGCGATGTGCCGCAGCAGCGTATCGGTGTCGGCGGCGATCGGCCCGCCTGCGTTGAGGTAGTGGCCCTGCTGGAACACCTTGCCGTTGGCGAACACGTAGCGCGCCAGGTTCTGCAGGAAGTTCATCGCCCACGCCGGCGGCTCGCTGCCCGCCGCCGCGGCAACCCGGAAGCTCAGCTCGAAGCCGTAGCCACTGGTGGCCGGATCATCGCTCTCCTTTTCATACAGCTCGGAGAAGCCGTAGCTGACGAAGTGCCAGTGCGGCAGCGGCGCATCGTTCCAGTACGCGCTGATGCCGTCCAGTGGATCCTCGCCACCGAGCAGCGAGCGCAGCACCGGGCCGTAATGCTGCGGCGCCTGCGTGGGATACACCGCCTTCAACGCGGCATCGATGGCATCCCACCCGGGTGCGCCGTCGTCCTCGATCTCATCCACCATCGCCGCTCTCCTGCAACAGAACAGCGCGCATTCTAAACAGCGCGCTGGCTGACTGCCGTGCAGACGTCTGCTCAGGCGATCACGGGATCGGCCTGCAGCAGCGCGCGCGTCTCTTCCAGCCAGCGATTCGCCAGCGCCGGGCTTTTCGCCTTGCTGATCGCGGCGGCCATGTCCGGCCACAGTTTCTCCAGGCTGCCGGCATCGGTGCAACGCTCGACTTTCAACTGCATGAAATAGCCCTTCAGACCGAGGTGCCTGCGCACCGATTCGCTCATCCAGTCGTACAGACGCTTGTAGAGCTCCGGGTCCTGCTCGCGCCCGGCGGTCAGCGCCGCGGCGACGACCGGTGCGGCACTGCCGCCGACGACCTCGATCAGGCCCATCGCCGAGAGCTGCGCCAGCGCATCGTCCGGCGCACGCAGGCCCGGCAGCAGCGCGGTCAACGCGGTGTCATCGCGCTGACCATCGACCATCAGCAGAATGGACCGCAACGCCGGCGGCAGGCGCCGTGCACGATCCTCGATTTCCTGACGGCCAGCGGCCGTCTTGGCATGGATGTACGCCATGTGCTCCCCCTTTCACGTGGTGCCGTGCTGCGCCGCTTCGACCCACGGCCGATACGCGTACGCCCCCTTGTGATTACTCGACGGACATCCCGGGAGCCGCCCTGGCCGTATCCCCCGGCGCCGGCCCTTCCCCCCCTCTGCGGGTAATCACGTCGGGAGCTTACTCCAGGGCGGCGGTTCCCGCAGGCGTAGACGCCGATCGGTGGCTGCCATGGACGTCCGCCTGCCTCCTCAGACTAAAAACTCAAGAACAAGGCGACATCACTCTGGAGCAGCAACACCATTATTTCCCAAGGTCCTCCATGTCAAGAATCACGTCTCCGAACGTGCGCTTTGCTGGTGGACCAAGAGATCGCAGGGGCCGAACTACCAGCGGCGCGTGCACCTCACCCAAAAGAAGATCCTCCGTTGTTCCATCAGTTTGCCTAGCCATGAACTTTCCCACCAGCGAGACCCAGGAATAGGCATGCTGATTGAATATCCTCTCTTGAGCTTCAATGGGACCTCGCAACTTGACAGCCACCTCTTCCTGGACCCCCGCCTCGAACAACTCCTTCGACGAATAAAGAACGAACGTCTCTCGCTCTACCGTCAGATACCCCTCTAATCGAACCGCCCTTCCTTCGTAAGACGAAGGACTTGCCGCAAGTGATCGAAAACTCGCGCGACATGGCGTTTCGACTGTACTACCGCAATCCTGGTTTTCCCCGATGGGGGCGGCTCGCTGTTGACATCCCAGCAGTACGACTGCAAACAGCATGAGTCCCAAGCCCACGAACTTTTCCATGAACATCGATTCCTCCAAGCTACGGGATCCCTGCAAAAGTACTCCCTTAGTCATCTGCGCGAGAAGATGAGGATGCAGCGATATCGGAAATATGGAATGCGCCACCGTCACGATGCACTATCTCCGCACTGATCTCCCAGCCATGGTCTGCAGAGTATTTCTGACACACCTTACTGGTATACCCCACTCCGGCCTTTGCGGCCCCCATGCCAGCGCCGTACAGCGTATACGCAGTCCGCAGCACCTGTGCCTCCTTCTCATTGGCTCTCGCCACCAGACAGCCAACTGGATCCACTGCGCGCGCTCGCCAGTCCCCTGATCCCATAAATACGCCAGTGCACCACCCTGGCTGTACAGGTAGTGCCGATTCTTGCCGCTGCCCGCATCGATCACCGAACTGCGGCGGCCGTGGCCGTCGTACCGGTAGCGCTGCAGCGTAGTTGCCACACGCAGCCGGTTGCCGAAGTCGAACTGGCAGCCCTGCCCGTTCTTGAGCGACAGGTTGCCCCGCACGTCGTAGCCCAGGCCGATGATGGCCGCACCGCCCGCGTTGCGCACGACGATGAGGCGGTCGCTGCCGTCGTAGTCATAGCGGCGCTGACCTTTGCCCGGCTGGGTCCAAGTGCGCAGGTTGTCCAGCGCGTCATGCGACACCGCCCTCCTCTTCGCCAAGCTTCGGTGGAAACTGGATTCTGATCCACCGGACGTAGGCACGAATCCCGACCATCGTCTCTAGTCGGATGACGATGCTTGCCACGCGCACGGATGTAGACCGGATCAAGGTAACCCGAGAAACCGCACGCCCTTCGGATTCTCTTGAGAGCAGATAGCGATCAAATCGCGACGGCGTCTCTTCCGAGCCCAGCGGCAGGCCGGTCAGTCGGAGGCCACTTCAATCAGTAGCCAGTCCAACTGGTCCAATGCGATCACATACTCGCCATCCTGTCTCTCAAGAAGCGCGTGATCGAACGGTGGCCCCTCTTTGTACCAAGCTCCCCACATGGATACGAACCTGTCCAAGGCGTAGCCCTGTCCATCTCCTGGGTAAGGTAACAACCTACCTGACAAGCAGTCGACGACGTTGTCCCCCACCGGTTGGCATCTTATTTGATGCGTAGCCTTATCGCCCGGAAAAGAGAATCGGCTGCTTCCGCCATGCAGATCGGCGCCATTCCCATAGACAACAAGTCTGACCGGCTGTCCCGAAAACGGGATGGTCCCCTCGACAATCGCTTCCCAGGATGCCTGCGCCCAATCATCCAGAAGGCTGGGCTGGTTTGCTCCCACCTGAAGGCTGCTCACATCTGTCCAACCAGCGTTGAGCAGCTTAAGGAAAGCTCTTACCGGGACTTCTATTCCCTTCATTTTATCCCAGCATCCTTTAGGGCTTGTTCCTCTTGGTCATGCTTGTAGCCGCCAGCGCAGCGGTCAATCAGGATACGGTACAGAATAGAGTGGGGCAGAAGGCGGCGACAATCAGAGTCGGAACCCCGCAGACTGGGCTGCCCTGCCAATGATGCGATAGGCGCCAGCCGAATCGAGCTGCGGGATCACTGTCGCCGCTAGCTAGCGATCGTGAGTACATACTCCCCCCCGCCAGTTGCCACACAGGCAACAGACGCTGGAAACGGGAGTGGATGAGGTTTTCGAACATCCACCTTAACTTCCCACACCGAGCTATCCTGCTCTAAATCTTCTTGTGAGAGTTGCAATTCAACAACTGATTTTCCGATAGAGATCAATAACGCCCCCCCAGCACCCAAATAGACGCCTTCAACATCCATCCCAATGAAAGAATATATATCCGCCAGAAACTTCGACCTACCATAAAAGAAGTCTTGCTCCGATATGCCAGTCAAACTATCGCCTGCGCGAACCTTAGCGGCACACGAAAAGACTACATCCACATACACTGAAGATTCCAGAGAATTCACACGCCTTATAAACCTAAGCGCCACTTCAATACTACTTACCCAGAACGAATCAAACTGCGCTTCTGCCAACATCTTCTTTAGCGCATCACTTGCCGAATCCGGATCCGCCCAAGCCACCTCAGTCAATCCACCCATTATTATTTCTTCCTATAGAAAATGTGACTACCCGTACGCTGCTCAGCCCTTGGGATATTTCCAAAATTCCTACCATTCTCTGGATTTACAGGCTGACGGGGATGACCTTCGCGCGTTACTGACACTCTTGGCTCATGTTTGGGCCCACCATCCATAACTCGCACATCCATCTTCATGGATGGAACATTATGAAGAGTACCCGACTCGGTCCCTGAGTCGTTGGATATCTTCACACCCTTGTATCCCGCGCCCTCCAGGGCTGACCTGGTGTCGGCCGGACTATTTCCGACTCTTACCCCTCCAACGGTAGGACCTCCAATCTCCGACCCCATCGCTCTCGTGAAGGGCGCCGCGATTGATCTGATGATGCCTGGCAAAGTGAAGCCACCTAAAGCCACAGTTGCAAGAGCCGTCCCATTGTAGTGAAAGGCATCATCTCCGAGCTCATTCCCGAATCCTGGATTCCCCATTTGATCAACGTTCGAGAACCACTCTTCATCACGGCCGTCAGGGTCGGTAAATTTATATGGGTTACCTAATACATAAGAGTATCGGTTGAATTTTCCGCCAGCCTTTAAGTCCACGGCTACCGGATCCACCGACAAGAACACCCCCACCGTCGGATCCATATACCGCTGCTGCATGTACGTCAGCCCGGTACTGGCATCCATCACGTGCCCGGTATACCCCACCCCGTCTGTTGCGGCACCGATGCTCGCGCCATACGGCGTGTACGCCGTCCGCAGCACCACCGCCGCCTGCTCATTGGTCTCCGCCACCGGACTGCCCAGCGCATCGGTGTGCTGGTAGCGCACACTGACTGCCCCACTGCCAGCAACCTTGCGCGCTGCCACCAGGCTGCCCGCCAGCTGGATGTACTGGGTGCGCTCGCCCGTCCCTTGATCCCATAGATATGCCAGTGCACCACCCTGGCTGTACAGGTAGTGCCGGTTCTTGCCGCTGCCCGCATCGACCACTGAACTGCGGCGGCCGTGGCCGTCGTACCGGTAGCGCTCCAGCGAGGTTGCCACGCGCAGCCGGTTGCCGAAGTCGAACTGGTAGCCCTGCCCGTTCTTGATCGACAGGTTGCCCTGCACGTCGTAGCCCAGGCCGATGATGGCCGCACCGCCGGCGTTGCGCACGACGGTAAGGCGGTTGCTGCCGTCGTAGTCATAGCGGCGCTGACCTTCGCCCGGCTGGGTCCAGGTCCGCAGGTTGTCCAGCGCGTCGTAACCGAAGCGGTACCAGCCGTCACCGCCGAAGGCCGGTGAGTACGCCGCCGTAAGACGGTCCTGCGCGTCGTACTGCATCTGGCGATTGTGACCACTGCCCCGGACCAGGTCGTTGATCGCGGTGACGTTTCCGTTGGTATCGAAGCTGGTCTGCAGATCCAACGTGCCGGTATCGGTACTGCGTGACGGCAACAGCCGGGCGTTCTGCTGCATCTGGTGAACGATGCCGTTGCCATACACGAACTGCTTCACTGCGCCGTTGGGGTAGTACTGCACGCCGGTCGCAAAAGTGCCGGCCTGGCTCGGTTGACCGAGCGCATTGGGCGCATACGTTACCTGCAGGCCTTGCGGGAAGGTCTGCACGGCAAGGTGGCCATTGCTGTTGTACCCCTGCCCCAGGCTCAGGTCGAGCACGCCCTGCTGGGTCAGCGTTTCGCCCGTCAGCAAGCGGCGCTTGTTGTAGACGTAGGTATTGACCACCGCCGGCGTACCGTCGCCGTTCTGGGTGGTGATCTGCGCTGGCAGTCCATCGGGCGTATACGCCCAGCTCTGGTTGCCGCGCCCATCCGGGAAGGTGAGCGTGCTGGGGCGGTTGCGTGCGTCGTAGGTACGGCGCACGACGCGGCCGCTGGCCTCGGCGGCCGCGCGATCGCAACTCTGCGTATTCGGCAGCGACAGGCCCGACGCACTCCAGGCGAGATTGCCTGCCCCGTCGTAGCCCATCACGGTGGCGCCGGTTTCCGGCTCGATCACTTTGCACAGACGTTGCTGGGCGTCGTAGACGTAGCGGCGGGCGAGCTGTAGTGGCGGCGGGATGCGGAATACGCCTGAGTTGCTCAACAGATCGTTGCCTGCGCCTGCAGGGGAGATCCCGTGCACATACAGCAGTGCGTTGGCATGTGCCTGGCGGATGGCGTCTGTCAGCGCGAAGCGGAACTGGTAGCGCGTCCCGGTCGACTGGCATGCCGCTGCATGAGCCGGCTCACTGGGGACGTCCGCACGCAGGGGCGCGAGCACCTGGCCCACACCTGCCGCACCCCCGGCATAGATGTGGACATCGACCGGATCCACTCGCCCACTGGAACAGGCCCACCCGCGCAGGTAGTAAATACCGTCCGCCCCCTGCTCCATCCCGTCCACAGAGCCCCGTATCACGGACTGCGCCACAACGGCAGAGACGGCACCGGAGGTGGCAGTCTTGCCGTTGTTGTCGGTGGCCACGCCCGTGATCTGGTAGCTGCCCGGGCCCGCGCCACCCCAGGTGAAGGCAAAGGGCGCTGCGGTGCTGCTGCCGATGTGCCCACCATTGGCGTAGTAATCCACACGCACGACGTGGCCGTCAGGATCGCTGGCGTTGGCACTCAGGCCGATGTTTGCCGGGCCGATGAACGGCTGGCCGGTAGGCGCGTTGAGGCTGATGGTGGGAGGTTTGTCCCCCGCAGGCACCACGGTGAAGGTGGCGCTGGCGCTGCGTGTGCCTCCTAGATTGGATCGAGCGTTGGCAAAGACGGTATATGACCCTGCCGGCAAATTGGAAAACACATAGCTCAGCGACTCGCCTGACCCGCTTGCCACCACTGCACCTGCATACGTGATGCTCAGTTGGCTGACGTAGACCCCGTCGTCGATGGTGAAGGCGACGAGGTTGACGTGGACAGTGGCCGGCGCGGTGTAAACCGCGCCCTGCGACGGACTGTCAATCTGAACCCAAACATACGGGTTGGACTTTTGCGCCATCACCGGCCACGCCAGCACGACCCAGAACAGCAGCAGGTACTTCAGAAGATGCTTGTGCATGCCAACGACTCCTTGTCTGCGCCTGCTCATCGGTCCGGACCCGAACGGGAGATTTCGACCGGATTGCCAAACACGTTGCGGGTGATCTGGGTGGAAACACCCTCCGGCGCGTCGATGCGCACTGGCAGGTCGTAGCCGGGTACATCCCACGCCTGGAAGCTCTCCACCGTGGCGAAGCCACGCGGATTGATCACCTGCCGGCGCAGCCCGTTGAGATAGTTGGTGGTGGTGGTCAGGCGGCCATGCTCGGAATCCACGCCCACGCTGCTGATCCGATCCAGTGCGTCATAGCTGGTGAACGTGCCGGGCAACGCTGCGCGGAAATCGGTCACGCTGCGCGACGGGTAGGACTGGAAGGTCTTGCGGCCCAACCTGTCATACCGGTTGACCACCTGGGTCAAGGTCTGCTGCGGGTTGGACAGGTCCCGGCTTTCTTCCACGACCGGGCGCCAGAAGGCATCAAAGTAGAGACGCCGCTGGCGATTGCCCTCGCTCTCCGTCAGCCGCCAATGCCCGGCCGCCAAGCCAAATTCGGCAACGGCCACCCGTTCGAACTGCCTGCCTATCGCGTTCCATGCCACCGTGTCGGCAGTGGGATAGGTTCGCTGGGAAAGGCGACCCATGGCGTCATAGGCGAAGGTGGAACTGAAGCCGTTCTCGTCGGTGGTCCGGGTCACCCGGCCAAGATCGTCCACGGCAGCCGATTCGGCGCTTCCATCGGCGTAGCCGACAACCCGGGGAATGCCGCGACGCCAGTCGGAGGCGATGGTGATGTTGCCTTTTCCATCGGTAACGCTCTCCACCTGACCATCGGCGTAGTAGGACAGGCGCATCTGCAGCTCGCCGAAGGCGTACTGCTCGATCGGCAAAGCGGTGTTGGCGTCGAATACCGTACGCGCTGTCTCCGCACCGGTTTCAACATTGACCGTGCGGGCGGTCTGGCCCAGCACCCAGCGCGCGGTGTTGTCGTGGTACTGGCGGCTTTCCGTCCGGGCGAAGCCCAGGCTGCTGCTGGAGACCGTCGAGAGCGGGCGTCCCATCCCATCCAACGCGGTGACGGTGCTGCTGAACGTGGCACCATCACGGCTGGTCGTTGTTTGAATGCCGGGGCGAAGGTACTCGGCGGTGTAGCCTCCGGTGCGTACCTGCTGGGTGCTACCCAGACGCGCCGCGAACTGCGTGCCCGCCAAAGGCCACTGATAGCGTTGCACTGTGGTCTGCAACACCGCCTGCGCGCTGCTTCCCTGTTCAACCTTGAGCAGCTTCCCTTCGTTGTAGCGGTAGCTGTTGCCGTAGGTATGCCGCGTCCAGCTGCCTTCCGGCCCCGTAATCGTGGTCACGGCAACGCCCGCACAGCTGTCGTCCAGGCATCGCGGCAGCGAGCAGTCGCCACTGGTGCAGACCGGGCCCGTACCGGGTGCGAAGGAGATATTTGCGCCGTAGCTGTAGGTCCATTCGGCGGTGTCCACGCCCGGGCCCGACAAACGCTTCGTGCGCAGTACCACGCCGTCGTAAGCGAGCGGATACCTGGCTACGTCGTCGTTGGGATCGTTGTTGGGGCGCGAGTAACCATTGCACACCATGGGCACGTTGCTGCGGCCGCGCATGCTGTAGCCCACGGTGAACTCGCCCACGGCGCCGGACGGATGCACGAAGCGGCCCACGCCGCCTGGCTCGTTGTTCAACAGCCCCGGATAGCCGCAGGTGCGGATGATGTCACCGGCACCGGTGGAACGGTCGTACTGGAAGTAGATGTGCGACAACGCGTATGCATCGATGGACCAGCTGCTGCCATCGGGCAGATCCACCCCTACCAGCGTACCGGTCAGATCGTTGGGATACGTGTAGCGATAGGTCCAGGTTTGCGACCCGTTGCTGATCTGCTGCACATGGCCGCGGGCGTTGTAGCTGAAGCTGATCTGCCGGCCGTCGCTGGCGGTGATCGCCTCCAGCCGCACCGGCGCGTTGGCCGCATTGCTGTAGCGGTAGCTTACCCAGTTGCCGAAGCGGTCCTCCACGCGCGTGGCATAGAGCTCGGACCTTATGCGGTTGGCGTTGGCCGGGTTGATGAGATTGCCTGCGGCCACGCGGGGCTCGTAGAAGCCAGCTTGCCAGTCGAAGGTGTAGCGCATGCCGTCGGGTGTGAGGGCCACGAAGCCCTCCCCCACGGCATTCTGACGCGACGGCGTGCAGGAGAACCAGGTGAAATCCGCCGTCAGCCATGGATACGGACCGCCAGTGGTGGGCCGTTGCAAAGCGTTGGCCTCGGCCACGAGCATTTCCTGACTGCCGCGACCCGGGATGACCAGGCGGTTCCCCTGCCAATAGTCAGTCGGGCGGTAGTTGTTGCCGTTGACGTTGACCGTCGGGGGCGCTCCAAGGCCATTGATGGTCGTGCAGGCGCTTGCCCAGCCGGTCGCGCCCATGAACACGCCGGACAATCGCGGCAACTCCAGGTTCCAGTCGGCCATGGGCAGATCGTCGTAGTAGTAATCGGCACGATTGCTCGGTGTCATCGAGCGGCTCACGTCGATCGGAATTCCGGTTCCCGGCAGCGACAGATCCGTGGCCGAGAAACCGACGCTGCCGCTATACATGTCCACGCTGTCGCCGAGCAGACCGCTTTCCAGCGCGGTCATATCGGTCTTGCGCTGGATCAGCTTGTCGTACTCCTCCCAGGGATAACGCATGCCCTGGGCCTGGACGACGCCCGGCAGCAACAGGGCGACAAGGATCAACCGATAACCGCGCATGCTCACTCCTTCGAGACCTGGACTTCCTTGTCAGGCAGCGCTTCGCCCTATACCGGACAAGAACCTGTGGACACACACCCACGACCTGTCGCAACTACACAGGTGCAGGCGATCAAGAACATTCAATAGTCGTACTGCGGCATCTACGGATATCCCCGCGCACTTCCCCAAGTGCGCTACCCGTCACCGGTCTCCCGGCCGGCCGAGTATGTCACGCCGTCGCAACGACGGCACGCATCACCAACGGCCACGTCGGCCAGCCGCCCGGAAGGCGGCTGGCACTCCCTCAGCTGCCCAGCGCGCGGCGGATCTCGTCCAAGGCCGCCGGGTCATCCAGGGTCGACAGATCGCCCGGATCACGCTCCTCGGCCAGCGCCTGCAGCGAGCGCCGCAGCAGCTTGCCCGAGCGCGTCTTGGGCAGCGCGTTGACGATATGGATGTGCGCCGGCCGCGCGACCGCGCCGAGGGTGTTGGTCACCCGCTGCATCATCTCGGCCGCCACGGCGCTGCCGTCTCCCTGCAGGGCCTTCTTGAGCGTGACGAACACCAGTGGCACCTGGCCCTTGAGTTCATCCTTGACCCCGATCACGGCGGCCTCGGCCACCAGCGGATGGCCGGCGATGCACTCCTCGATCTCGCGCGTGCCCAGGCGGTGCCCGGCCACGTTGATGACATCGTCGGTGCGGCCCAGGATGAAGGTGTAGCCGTCTTCGTCTTGGATCGCCCAGTCGAGCGAGCTGTACAGCAGTTCCTTGAAGTGGCTGAAATAACTCTGGATGAAGCGCGCATCGTCCTTCCAGACCGTGGTCATGCAGCCCGGCGGCAGCGGCGGGATCATCACCAGCACCCCCTTCTGCCCCGGCGCGACAGTCTCGCCGGTGTTCTCGTCGATGACCTTCATCCGGTAGCCGAGGTTCGGGAAACCGGGCGAGCCGAAGCGCACCGGTTTCATGTCCACGCCCGGCAGCAGGGTCAGTGCCGGCCAGCCGGTTTCGGTCTGCCAGTAGTTGTCGATGATCGGCTTGCCGAGTGCGTCGTTGATCCAGTGCGCGGTCGGCTCATCGAGCGGTTCGCCGGCGAGGAACACGTACTTCAATGCTTCCAGATCGTGGCGGCGGATGAAATCGGCATCGTGCTTCTTGAGCACGCGGATCGCGGTCGGCGAGGAGAACAGCGTGCGCACGCCGTACTGTTCGCACAGCGCCCACCAGATGCCCGGGTCCGGGTTGGTCGGCAGCCCTTCGTACAGCAGCGAGGTGCAGCCGCCGATCAGGGGGCCGTAGACGTTGTAGGAATGCCCGACCGCCCAGCCCACATCCGAGGTGGAGAACATCACCTGACCGGGTTTGCAGTCGAACACGGTCTCCATCGACTGCGCCATCGCCACTGCGTAGCCGCCGACATCGCGCTGCACGCCCTTCGGCTTGCCGGTGGTGCCGGAGGTGTAGAGCAGATAGCTCGGCTCGCTGGATTCCAGCCACACCACCGGCACATCCTGGTCGCCCACTTCGGCACGCAGCGTGGCGTAGTCGACGTCGCGGCCGGGCACCTTCGGTTCGGCCGGGTCCAGGCCGCGCGAGACGATCAGCACGTGCGGTGGCGGCGAAGCGGCTTCGGCGCAGGCAGCATCGACCATCGCCTTGTACGGAATCACTTTGCCGCCGCGCTTGCCGGCGTCGGCGGCGATCAGCAGCTTCGGTTCGGCGTCATCGATGCGCAGTGCCAGGTTGTGCGCGGCGAAGCCGCCGAACACCACCGAATGGATCGCCCCGATGCGTGCGCAGGCCAGCATCGCGAACACGGCTTCGGCCATGTTCGGCATGTAGATCACCACGCGGTCGCCACGCTGTACGTCCAGCCGCTGCAGCACGGCGGCGAAGGCATTCACTTCACGGTGCAGCTCGCGGTAGGTGATCTCGCGGGTGACGCCGGTTTCGCTGGAGACCGCGACCAGCGCGAGCTGATCCGGGCGATCGACCAGATGGCGGTCGACCGCGTTGTAGCAGAGGTTGGTTTCCCCGCCGACGAACCAGCGCCGGAACGGCGGGGTGCTGTAATCGAGGATCTGCTGCGGTGGTGTATGCCAGTAGATGCGCTGGGCCTCTTCGCCCCAGAACGCCTCGGGTTCATCGACCGAACGTCGATAGACATCTTCGTAACGCATGACAGCCCTCCCAGACAAAGTCATGGGATCGAGCATAGTCCGATGGCGGCGGACGAACTGTCCGACCTTGGTCGTACGTAGTGCCGGCCGCTGGCCGGCTCCTTGCACTACCGGGGACCTGGAGAGCCGGCCAGTGGGCGGCACTACCGGGAATACGCGACCGACCGTGCCGGGAATACGCAGCCGACGGTGCGGCCAAAAAAAACGCCGGGCAAGCCCGGCGTCTTTCAATCCGTACCGACCAACGGTCGGTACCTACCGCAGCAGCTCGATCAACCCAGCAGGTGGGCGACGCCGGAGCGCTCTTCTTCCAGCTCGGCCAGGGTCTTGTCGATGTACTTCTGGCTGAAGTCGTCGACCGGCAGATCCTTGACCAGGGTGTACTCGCCGTTCTCGGTGGTGACCGCGAAGCCGAAGATGACGCCTTCCGGGATGCCGTAGGAGCCGTCGGACGGCACGCCCATGGTCACCCACTTGCCGTTGCTGCCCAGCACCCAGTCACGGATGTGGTCGACGGCGGCATTGGCGGCCGAGGCCGCCGAGGACGAACCACGGGCTTCGATGATCGCCGCGCCGCGCTTGCCCACGGTCGGGATGAAGGTCGATGCGTTCCATTCCTGGTCGTTGATCGCCTCGGCGATGGAGACACCGTCGGCGGTGGCGAAACGGTAGTCCGGGTACATGGTCGGGCTGTGGTTGCCCCACACGATCAGCTTCTCCATGCCACCGACCGGCTTGCCGAGCTTGGTCGACAGCTGGCTCAGCGCACGGTTGTGGTCCAGGCGCAGCATGGCGGTGAAGTTGCGCGGGTTCAGGTCCGGCGCCGACTTCATGGCGATGTAGGCGTTGGTATTGGCCGGGTTACCGACCACCAGCACCTTGACGTCACGCTTGGCGACCTTGTTCAGCGCCGCGCCCTGGGCGGTGAAGATCTTGGCGTTTTCCAGCAGCAAATCCTTGCGCTCCATGCCCGGGCCGCGCGGACGCGCGCCGACCAGCAGGGCGATATCGGCGTCCTTGAAGGCCACTTCGGCGTCATCGGTACCGACCATGCCTGCCAGCAGCGGGAAGGCGCAGTCTTCCAGTTCCATCATCACGCCGCGCAGGGCGGCCTGGGCCTTGTCGACCGGCAGCTCGAGCAGCTGCAGGATGACCGGCTGGTCCTTGCCCAGCATGTCGCCGGAGGCGATGCGGAACAGCAGGGCGTAGCCGATCTGGCCGGCGGCGCCGGTCACGGCAACACGAACAGGTGCTTTCATGGGGATTTCCTCTGCTAAGAAACGTAAAAACGGCCCCCTTCACAGGGGCCGTCGGGATCGGATCAGGCGGTGGGGATCAGCTTGTTCCACTCCGCCACGCGCTCGGTCTGGGCGGCCAGCACGGCGTCGGTGTCGCCTTCCAGAGTGATCGAATGGATCACGTCGCCCTGCTTGACCGAGTCCACGATGGCCTGGCCGTCGAGGACCTGGCCGAACACGGTGTGCTTGCCGTCCAGCCAATCGGTCTTGATGTGGGTGATGAAGAACTGGCTGCCGTTCGTGTTCGGGCCGGCATTGGCCATCGACAGCGAACCGACCTGGTGCTTCACGCCGTTCTTTTCATCTTCGAACTTGTAGCCCGGGCCGCCGGTGCCCTGGCCCTTGGGGCAGCCGCCCTGGATCATGAAGTCCGGGATCACGCGGTGGAAGACCAGGCCGTCATAGAAGCCGTGCTTGACCAGGTTGACGAAGTTGGCGACCGTCAGCGGGGCCTTGTCGGCGAACAGCTCGACCTTGATCGGGCCCTGGGTGGTGTCGAAAGTGGCGATGAGGGACATGCAAATCCTTGGGGTACGGGGGTTTGTCGTTAGCCCCATAGGATACACCCGTGGTATGCGCCACCGCATGCGCGCTGCCGCCCCACGCTTCGCTGCGCGAACCGCGGGCCCCTCTTACCAGCACCCACACCCCCGCCGCTTCGCGGCAGCCCCCTGACTCAGGGGGCGGTGGTGCTTCCTGCATCATCGCGGCGCCCCGGACAGGCGTCCCTCACACAGCTGAATGCCCGTCCGGCAAGGCTTGCGACGCACTTTTCGCGATTGGTCATCTTGGCCGTATAATGTTGGACTTCTTTTTCCAAATCCGGCGCCGACTGGCCCCCTTTCGCATGTCTATCGAAAATCTTCGCAACATCGCCATCGTCGCCCACGTCGACCACGGTAAGACCACCCTCGTCGACCAGCTGCTCAAGCAGTCCGGCACCCTCTCCGAGCGCACCGTGCTCGCCGAGCGCGTGATGGACAGCAATGACCAGGAAAAGGAACGCGGCATCACCATCCTGGCCAAGAACACGGCCATCACCTGGGAAGACAAGAAGACCGGTATCAAGAACCGGATCAACATCGTCGACACCCCGGGACACGCCGACTTCGGCGGCGAAGTGGAGCGCGTGCTGTCGATGGTCGACACCGTGCTGATCCTCGTCGACGCGATGGACGGCCCGATGCCGCAGACCCGCTTCGTGACCCAGAAGGCCTTCGCGATGGGCTTCAAGCCGATCGTCGTGGTCAACAAGGTCGACCGTCCGGGCTCGCGTCCGGATTGGGTGATCGACCAGGTCTTCGACCTGTTCGACAAGCTCGGTGCCACCAATGAGCAGCTCGACTTCCCGATCGTCTACGCCTCGGCCCTGAACGGCTACGCTGGCCTGGAAGACACCGTGCGCGACGGCGACATGACCCCGCTGTACGAAGCGATCATGCAGCACGCGCCGATGCCGGAAGTGGACCCGGAAGGTCCGTTCCAGATGCGCATCAGCCAGCTGGACTACAACAACTTCGTGGGCGTGATCGGCATCGGCCGCGTGCAGCGCGGCACCCTGAAGAAGAACATGCAGGTCGCGGTCATCGATCGTGAAGGCAAGAAGCGCAACGGCAAGGTCGCGCAGGTGCTGGGCTTCCTGGGCCTGGAGCGCATCGAGCAGGACACCGCCGAAGCCGGCGACATCGTCGCCATCTCCGGTATTCCGGAACTGACCATCTCCGACACCCTGTGCCACCCGGATACCCCGGAAGCCCTGCCGGCGCTGACCGTCGATGAACCGACGATCTCGATGACCTTCCAGGTCAACAACTCGCCGTTCGCCGGCAACAAGGACCTGTCCGGTGGCAAGTTCCTGACCAGCCGCCAGATCAAGGACCGCCTGGATCGCGAGCAGGTCCACAACGTCGCCCTGAAGGTCGAACAGCTGGAAGACGCCGACAAGTTCCTGGTCTCCGGCCGTGGCGAACTGCATCTGTCGGTGCTGATCGAGAACATGCGTCGTGAAGGCTACGAGCTGGCCGTGTCGCGTCCGGAAGTGATCATCAAGCAGATCGACGGCCAGGCCATGGAGCCGATCGAGCAGCTGGTGGTGGACATCGAAGAACAGCACCAGGGCGGCGTCATGGAAAAGCTGGGCACCCGCAAGGGCCAGCTGAAGAACATGGAGCCGGACGGCAAGGGCCGTGTCCGCCTGGAATACCAGATCCCGGCCCGTGGCCTGATCGGTTTCCAGAATGAGTTCAAGACCCTGACCCAGGGTTCGGGCCTGCTGTTCCACGTGTTCGACCATTACGGCCCGAAGGAACAGGGTTCGATCGCCAAGCGCCAGAACGGCGTGATGATCGCCAATGCCCCGGGTGCCACCCCGGCGTACTCCCTGGGCCCGCTGCAGGAACGCGGCAAGCTGTTCGCTGCTGAAGGCGACAACGTGTATGAAGGCCAGCTGGTCGGCATCCACTCCAAGGACAACGATCTGACCGTCAACGCGATCAAGACCAAGCCGCTGACCAACATGCGCGCCTCGGGCAAGGACGATGCGATCCAGCTGACCCCGGCGATCAAGTACTCGCTGGAGCAGGCCCTGGACTTCATCGAAGACGACGAGCTGGTCGAGATCACCCCGAAGGAAATCCGCCTGCGCAAGAAGGGCCTGACCGAAAGCGACCGCAAGAAGGCATCGCGCGGCGGCTGATCGGACCCATTGTCGTGATCGACAAGCCCTACAACCCGGATCCTCACAAGCATCCGGGGCTTCACCTGATCGCCTTGCTGGAAGCCAGCAAGGCGGTTCTGGCGCTGTTGGCTGCGACCGGGCTGGAAATGCTCGGCCCGCAGCCCCTGCGCGATGCGGTCAATGCCCTGATCCGGCGTTTCAGTCTGGACCCGGATCACGGCACCCTGCCCTCGCTGCTCAACATGATCAGCCCCGATGCGGTGCATCTGGCGGCTGCTGCAATGGTCGCCTACGGCGTCCTGCATCTTTTCGAGGCCTGGGGCCTCTGGCGCGCCAAGGCCTGGGCCTCCTGGCTGGGCTGCGTCACTGCCGGCATCTACCTGCCGTTCGATATCTACGCCATCCTCCGTCACCCGGGCTGGGCCTCGTGGTCGGTGCTGGTGATCAATCTGATCGTGGTCGGCGTGCTCGCCCGCGATATCCGCAAACGCCATGGCAAGGCCGCCCAAACGGCTTGAGTTGCCAAGCGGCGCCCGTGGTGGTTAGCCTGTCGACCGGTTCGGGGGGACAGGCATGCGCCTGACACTGACATCGCTGATGCTCATCGCGCTGGCCGGCTGCAGCCCGGGCCCGGCGCCCCTGCATGCCCGTGAATCGCCTGCGCCGCCCCCCTCGCCGAGCGCCACGCTCCCGTTCGCCTTTGCCGAAGCCGGCATCAGCGACCTGCAGTCGCGCATGGCCAGCGGCGAGCTGGACAGTGTCACCCTGACCCGCGCCTACCTGGACCGCATCGCCCGCCTCGACCGGGCCGGCCCGCGCCTGCGCGCGGTCATCGAGCTCAACCCCGATGCGCTGCGCGAGGCCGCACAGCTGGACGCCGAGCGTCGCCAGGGACAGCTGCGCGGCCCGCTGCACGGCATCCCGCTGCTGCTCAAGGACAACATCGGCGCCAGCCCCATGAGCACCACCGCCGGCTCGCTGGCCCTGGAAGGGTTCCGCCCGGACGATGCGTTCCTGGTCCAGCGCCTGCGCGCGGCCGGTGCGCTGATCCTCGGCAAGACCAACCTGAGCGAATGGGCCAACTTCCGCTCCAGCCGATCGATTTCCGGCTGGAGTGCACGCGGCGGCCAGACCCGCAATCCGTACCGGCTCAGCCACAACCCGTGCGGCTCCAGCAGCGGCAGCGCGGTGGCGGTCTCGGCCAATCTCGCGGTGGCGGCGATCGGCACCGAGACCGACGGCAGCATCGTCTGCCCCGCCGCGGTCAATGGCGTGGTCGGCTTGAAGCCGACGGTCGGACTGGTCAGCCGCGAGGGCATCATCCCGATCTCCTTCAGCCAGGACACCGCCGGCCCGATGACCCGCAGCGTGGCCGACGCAGCCGCCCTGCTGACCGCCATGGCCGGACGCGACGAGGCCGACCCGGCCACTGCGACCATGCCCGGACGTGCGGTCTACGACTACACCTCGCGCTTGAACGCCGACGGCCTGCGCGGCGCGCGGATCGGTGTGCTGTACGGCGACCTGATGCAGAAGCCGGGCATCGCGCCGGCCCTGCAGCATGCCGTGGCCGTGCTGCGCGATGCCGGCGCGACCGTGGTGCCGGTGCAGTTGCCGACCCAGGGCCAGTGGCAGGACGCCGAACGGATCGTCCTGATGCACGAGTTCAAGGCCGGGCTGCAGCGTTACTTCACGACCTACCGCGCGCCGGTGCGCAGCCTGGACGACGTGATCGCCTGGAACCGCCAGCATGCGGGCAAGGAACTGGCGCTGTTCGACCAGGACCTGATGGACACCGCCGCGACGATGGGCGGCCTGGGCACGCCCGAGTACATCCGCGCGCGCAGCGATGCCCGCCGGCTGGCCGGCCCGGAAGGCATCGATGCGGTGCTGCGCGAACAGAAGCTGGATGCACTGGTGGCGCCGACCACCGGCGTGGCATGGCCGATCCGGCCGGGCAGCGGCGACGACTTCCCCGGCGAGAGCTACAGCGCCGCAGCGGTGGCCGGCTACCCGAGCCTGACCGTGCCCATGGCGCACGTGGACGGCCTGCCGCTGGGGCTGCTGTTCATGGGGACCGCGTGGAGCGAGCCGCGCCTGATCGAGCTGGGCTACGCCTACGAGCAACGAACCCGCGCACGCCGTCCGCCGCGGTTCCAGACCGATACCCTGCTGACCAACGGCGTCGCGCCCTGAGGCGTGTACCGACCAACGGTCGGTACCTACCGGGTCGCGTCGCCCGGGTCCGGCAGGATCGCCGGCTCACCATCCTCGGCACCGGGCGAGCGCACATCCTCGGCCGGCTGCGAACGTGCGCGGCGCGTCGGCGTGGCTTCCTGGTTGAGCTCGGCACGGGTGCGCGGCAGTGCCTGCGGATGCTCGCGCGCCAGGAAATCGAGCATGCGCTCGCGCACGATGCAGCGCAGGTCGAAGGCATCACCGGAGTTGCGCGCGCTCACCAGCAGACGCACCTGCAGCGTGTGTTCGCTGGTTTCGGTCACCTGGGTCACGCAGACCTGGCCATCCCATAGCGCCTCGCCTTTGCAGATCCGCTCCAGTTCGGCGCGGATCGCCGGGATCGGCGCGGTGTAATCCAGCCACAGGAACGCAGTGCCAAGCAGATCGGCGCTGCGCCGGGTCCAGTTCTGGAAGGGGTGCTCGATGAACCAGGTCAGCGGCACCACCATCCGCCGCGCGTCCCAGATCCGCACCACCACGTAGCTGCTGTTGATCTCTTCCACGCGGCCCCATTCGCCCTCGACGATGACCACATCGTCCAGCCGGATCGGCTGGGTCAACGCGATCTGCAGACCGGCGATCAGGTTGCCGAACACCGGCTTGGCCGCGATGCCGGCGACCAGGCCGATGATGCCGGCCGAGGCCAGCAGCGCGGTGCCGATCTGGCGCACCATCGGAAACGTCAGCAGGATCAGCGACACACCCACCAGGATGATCGCGCCCATCAGCACACGGCTCAGCACCCGGGTCTGGGTCTGGATGCGGCGTGCCTCGAGGTTGTCGGCTACCTCCATCGGGTGATCGCGCAGGATCGCCTGCTCGCCGGCGGCCACCGCGCGTACCAGCAGCCAGATGAAGCAGCCGGTCAGGCCGATATGCAGCAGCCGCAGTGCCTGCTCGAGCCGGTGCTCCTGCAGCGGCGTGGCCTCCAGGGCCGGAATTAGCAGCAACAGCGGCAGCGCGAACGCCAAGGGCCGGCTGATCACCCGCGCGATGCGGGCACGGCGGTAATCACGGTCTTTCAGACGACGCGTCAACGCCATCAGCAACCACCAGCCACTGATCCCGATCGCCAGCGCGATCGAGATGGGCCAGAGATACAGCGCTGCCTGCTGCCAGTCGACGGTCACGGCACGCTCCTGTGTTCTTCGCGGGGGGAGTCCACAGGATGCCGATGCCGCCATGACCATGGTGTCAGGCGAATGTAAGGTGCGTGTCGAGGACACGCACCGATATCAGTCGGCGTAGTGCGCCTGCTTGCGCACGATCGCCATCGCGATCTCCAGCGACTGTTCGTAGTTCAGGCGCGGATCCACCGAGGAACGGTAGGCACGCTCCAGATCACGCTCGGTCAGCTCGCGCGCACCGCCGGTGCATTCGGTCACATCCTCACCGGTCAGCTCCAGGTGCACGCCGCCCAGCCGCGTGCCGGCCGCGGCGTGCAGGTCGAAGGACATCTCGACCTCGCCACGCACGTTGTCGAAACGACGCGTCTTGTAGCCGTTGCTGGTGCTCTCGGTGTTGCCATGCATCGCATCGCACACCCACAGCACGCGCCGGCCATCGCGCTTGACCGCGTTCAACAGCGGCGGCAGTTTCTCGGCGATCTGCGCCGCGCCCATGCGGTGGATGAAGCTCAGGCGGCCCGGCTCGTCATCTGGATTGAGCACATCGATCAGGCGCAGCAGCTGGTCCGGCTGCACCGACGGCCCGACCTTGATCGCGATCGGATTGCGCACGCCACGCAGGTATTCCACGTGCGCGCCATCCAGTGCGGCGGTGCGCATGCCGATCCACGGGTAATGCGTACTGAGATTCAGCCAGCCCTGCTGGCGCGGCACCTGGCGGGTCAGCGCCTGCTCGTACGGCAGCAGCAGCGCTTCGTGCGAGGTGTAGAAGTCGATCCGGTTGAGGTTGTACACCTGCGCGCCGGACAGCGTCTCCATGAAACGCACCGCATCGCCGATCGAGGACACCATCTTCTGGTAATCGGTGGCCAGCGGCGAATGCCGCACCCACTCCAGGTTCCAGTACTCGGGGTGGTGCAGATCGGCGAAGCCGCCATCGATCAGCGCGCGCACGAAGTTCATCGTCATCGCCGAGTGCGCGTGCGCCTGCAGCATCCTGCGCGGGTCCGGCAGGCGGGCCGCTTCGGTGAACTCCGGCGCATTGATCACGTCGCCGCGGTAGCTCGGCAGGGTCACGCCGTCGCGGGTTTCGGTATCGGCCGAGCGCGGCTTGGCGTACTGCCCGGCGAAGCGCCCGACCCGGATCACCGGCTTGCGCATGCCGTGCACCAGCACCAGGCTCATCTGCAGCAGCACCTTCAGCCGGTTGGAGATGGTGGTCGATTCGCAGTCGCTGAAGTTCTCCGCGCAATCACCGCCCTGCAGCAAGAAGCGCTTGCCCTCCTGGGCCTCGGCCAGCTGCTGCTTGAGCGCCAGGATCTCCCAGGAGGTCACCAGCGGCGGCAGCCGCTTCAGCTCGTGCAGGGCGGCATCCAGCGCCAGCGGGTCCGGATAGGTTGGCAGCTGAAGCGCGGGCTTGCCACGCCAGCTCTCCGGCGACCAGGCAGCGTCGACAGCGGTCGCGGCGGGATCGGCTACGGGCGGGGCGGACAGGCTCATCACGGACTTCCGGGGTGTGGGGCCGGTCATGGTCGCAGAGCGCGCCCCCGACGCAAAGGGGCGGTCATGCCGGCCCAGGCTGAACGCCGAAGAAAGGCCACGGCGATCGGCCAGATCGGGCATGGTCCACCGGCGTGGGACAGGCGCATGATTTGTTACGGAGTAACACTCGCCAGGCCGGCCCCTCCTCCCTTTGCCCAGCCAAGCCATCCCCATGAAGCCTTCCCTGCTTGCTACCGGTATCGCTGTTTCCCTGGCCCTGACCGGCCTGCCCGCCCTCGCCGACGCACCCACGAGCGGCGCCCCGGCCCCCGCGGTCACCGATCTGGACGCGGTCACCGTCAGCGCCCAGCTCGACCAGGCGCGCAACGCGCTGTCGCCGGATATCGGCAGCAGCCAGTACCAGATCACCGCCGAAGACATCCAGCACCTGCCGCTGGGCGCGTCCACCCCGTTGAACCAGGTGCTGCTGCAGGCGCCAGGGGTGGTCCAGGACTCTTACGGCGGCGTCCACGTGCGCGGCGACCACGCCAATCTCCAGTACCGGCTCAACGGCGTCCTGCTGCCCGAATCGATCTCCGGCTTCGGCCAGACCCTGGATGCCCGCGCGATCAAGAGCATCCGCCTGATGGACGGCGCCCTCCCGGCGCAGTTCGGCGAGCGCACCGCCGCCGTGGTGGACATCACCACCCGCAGCGGCGCCGAGCTGGGCAATGGGGGCAGCGCCGGCCTCACCGCCGGCGCCTACGGCAAGCTCAACCCCAACGCCTCGTGGTGGGGCAGCCAGGGCCGCTGGAGCGGATACCTGACCGGCAACTACGACCAGAACCAGGCCGGCATGGAAAACCCCACCGCCTCGCGCAGGCCGGACCACGATGACACCCACCAGGGCAAGGCGTTCGCCGACCTGACCTACCTGGTCAACGAAGACACGCGCCTGAGCCTGTTCGCCGGCTTCTCCAACAACCGCTTCCAGATCCCGGTCAACCCCGGCCAGATGCCGCAGTTCGGCTACCTGGATACCGTCAACGCGGACTCGGCCGCGCTGGATGAAAACCAGCGCGAGACCACCCGCTTCGGCATGCTGGTGCTGCAGGGCTCGCTGGGCAGTACGGCCTACCAGGTCTCGGCCGGCCAGCGGTACAGCGACCTGTCCTTCCGCCCGGACCTCGCCGGCGACCTGATCTTCAACGGCGTCGCCTCGCGGGTGGAGCGCAGCAACCGCGCCAACACCGTGCAGGCCGATGTCTCCACTCCGCTCGGTGAAAACCACACGCTGCGCTATGGCCTGTACGTCAACGCCGAACGCGCCCGCGCCGGCAGCGACACCTGGGTGTTCCCGGTCGACGCCGACGGCCAGCAGGCCAGCACCACGCCACGGCGCATCCCGGAGGCGAGCGCCTTCAACGCCACCACCACCGCGGTCTACCTGCAGGACGAATGGCGGATCGGCGCGGACTGGACCGTCAACTACGGCCTGCGCGGCGACCGCTACACGGCCTTCGGTGGCACCGAAGGCCAGCTCAGCCCGCGTCTGGGCGTGGTCTGGAACGCCAGCGCCAGCACCACCGTGCATGCCGGCTACGCGCGCTACTTCACCCCGCCGGCGAGCGAACTGGTGGCCAGCAGCGACATCGGCCTCTACGACGGCACCACCAACCAGCAACCGGCCGGTGGCAGCACCACCCCGCTCTCCGAGCGCAGCGACTACTACGACATCGGCGTCTCCCAGCAGGTCGGCGAACACCTCACCCTCGGCCTGGACGCCTACGATCGCAAGGTCGACCGCCTGCAGGACGAAGGCCAGTTCGGCGCCGCCTACATCTACTCCACCTTCAACTACCGCCTCGGCCACATCCACGGCGTGGAGTTCAGCGCCGACTACAGCCACGGCCCACTCAGCGCCTACATCAACGCCGCCTACAACAAGGCCATGGGCAAGCAGGTCATCACCGGCCAGTACAACCTCGATCCCGAGGCACTGGCTTACGTCCAGAACAACTGGATCCATCTGGATCACGACCAGAAACTGACCTCGTCGGGCGGCATCAGCTACGCCTTCGCCGGCCATAACCGCCTGGGCGCCGACTACGTGTTCGGCAGCGGCCTGCGCTCGGACACCGACGGCGTCCCGAACGGCGGCGAACTCCCCGCCTACCTGCAGCTCAACCTCAGCGCGGCCCACGACTTCAACGCCGACAGCGGCCACCCGCTGCACGCACAGCTCGCCCTGGTCAACGCACTGGACCGCAGCTACCAATTGCGCGACGGCGGCGGCATCGGCGTCTTCGCCCCGCAATGGGGCCCCCGCCGCGGCGCCTACCTCAGCCTTCAGCAGGACTTCTGAGCGGAGCCGGGAAGTCCTGCCAGCGGATCAGATCAGGCGCATCCCCACCTGATCGCCGCACCCGATCTGGCCGCGCACGCGGGCCAGGTCGGCTGGCGGACCTGACCGTCCTCAGTGACGCCGACGTGCACGGAACGCCGTCACCAGCGCCCACACCGCCAACGCCGCGAACCACACCAGGCTCCACATCGGCATCGTCAGGCCCAGGAACTGCCAATCGATATTGCCGCAGTTGCCGGTACCGGTCAGCACCGTCCGGAACACCTCGAAGGGCCCCATCGTCTCACTGAGGAAACTCAACGGCGGCCCACAGCTCGAGCCCATGTCCTGCGGCAGCAGCTGCACATACACATGCCGGCCGGCAATGCCGATCCCGACCGCCGCCGCGATGAAGGCGAGCACCCCATACGTCTTCCGCCCAGCCGGATCGCGCGGACCATGCAGCGCCCCGATCAGGAACAGCAGCCCCAGCGCCGCGAACGCAATCCGCTGGAAAATACACAACGGACACGGCTCCAGCCCCATCTTCAACTGCAGGAAGATCGCATACCCCAACAGCGCCGCGCAGACCAGGAACCCCAGCAGGAACTGGGCGCGGAAACTCCAACGCAATGGATTCATTGCCAACACTCGTGAAAGTCCAGGCCCCAAGATTAACAGGGCCGTGACCGCCCACGTCCATGCGCACCTGCCGACCATCGGCGCAGCCGACCGGACAGCGTGTTCCGTACACCAAGCGGAACCACCCGAACGTAGCGACGGTACTGCGGAGCCGGCCAGCGGCCGGCACTACCCACGCACCGCGACCGCCACATGCTCCGCTTCTCCCCCACCCGCGCCGACGCCCCACCCTCACCCGCAGCGCCATGCTCCAGCCGTTGCCGTTGCCGTTGCCGTTGCCGTTGCCGTTGCCGTTGCCGTTGCCGTTGCAATGATCCAACCCCCAGAAACGGAAAAACCCGGCACAAGGCCGGGTTCTTCACCGAATTACGGGTGTAGCTCGAAGATTACTCTTCGACGGCTTCAGCCACGGCAGCCGGACGATCGACCAGCTCCACGTAAGCCATCGGCGCATTGTCGCCAGCGCGGAAACCGCACTTCAGCAGACGCAGGTAACCGCCCGGACGGGTCGCGTAACGCGGGCCCAGGGTGGTGAACAGATTGCCGACGGCTTCGTTGTCGCGCAGGCGAGCGAACGCCAGACGACGGTTGGCAACCGAATCAACCTTGGCCAGGGTGATCAGCGGCTCGGCAACGCGGCGCAGTTCCTTGGCCTTCGGCAGGGTGGTCTTGATCAGCTCGTGCTTGAACAGCGACGCAGCCATGTTCTTGAACATCGCTTCGCGATGGGCGCTGGTACGGTTGAACTTACGACCGGACTTCATATGACGCATGACGGTGATTCCTGAAGTGAATGTTGGATCGGTTGGGTATCGCTGTCGCCATCCTGGCGTTGCTGCTTGGACTGCGGATGGTCCGGTGCCAGCCGTCCTGGCTGGCCGTCACCGCAGGCTATCGACCTGTCGGTGCGGGGTGTTGCGGGTGAAGCCCCCGCACCCGAAGGTGCGGGGTCAAGCATCTTGCGTAGCGCTGGATCAGCCGAGCATGCCGTGCTGGGCGACACCGGCCGGCGGCCAGTTCTCCAGCTTCATGCCGAGCGAAAGACCGCGCTGTGCGAGGACTTCCTTGATCTCGGTCAGCGACTTCTTGCCGAGGTTCGGGGTCTTGAGCAGCTCCACTTCGGTCTTCTGGATCAGATCGCCGATGTAATAGATGCTCTCTGCCTTGAGGCAGTTGGCCGAACGCACGGTCAGTTCCAGGTCGTCGATCGGGCGCAGCAGCACCGGATCCACGCCGTTGTTGGCCGGCTTGGCTGCACCGCGGTCGCGGTGGGTGAAGTCACCGAAGACCGACAGCTGATCGCTGAGGATGTCGGCGGCAGTGCGCACGGCTTCCTCGGCATCGATCGTGGCGTTGGTTTCGATGTCCAGCACCAGCTTGTCCAGATCGGTACGCTGTTCAACGCGGGCCGCTTCCACCGAATAGGCGACGCGACGGACCGGCGAGAACGAGGCGTCCAGAACCAGACGGCCGATGGCACGGGTTTCTTCATCCGGACGACGACGGGCAGCAGCCGGCTGATAGCCGAAACCGCGCTCGACCTTCAGACGCATGTTGATCGCCACATCCTTGGTGAGATGGCAGATCACATGATCCGGATTGAGGATCTCGGTGTTATGGTCGATCTTGATATCGGCAGCGGTCACGACACCCGGACCCTGCTTGGACAGCGACAGCGTAGCGTTGTCACCGGTATGCATGCGGATGGCCACATCCTTCAGGTTGAGCAGGACTTCCAGCACGTCCTCCTGCAAGCCTTCAAGCGTGGTGTACTCGTGCAGTACGCCATCGATTTCCACTTCGGTGATGGCGAAGCCCGGGATGGACGACAGCAGCACGCGACGCAGGGCGTTGCCCAGCGTATGCCCGTAACCACGCTCCAAGGGTTCGATCACGACCTTGGCGCGGGTATCGGTAAGGCGTTCGATCTGCGGACCGCGAGGACGCAGAACCTGGTTGGCGGTAACCGTCATGTTGCGGGTTCTCCTGCGAACCTCCGGTGTGACCCGGAGGTTCTCCAATGTGAATTACTTCGAATACAACTCGACGATCAGCGCTTCGTTGATATCCGCAGGCAGGTCCGAACGATCCGGCACGGCCTTGAAGATGCCGGCGAACTTGCCGGAATCCACTTCAACCCACGACGGACGCAGGTCATGCGTGGCAGACACGGTCAGGGCTTCCTGGACGCGCAGCTGCTTGGCAGCCTTCTCGGACAGAGCGACGGCGTCGCCAGCCTTGACCTGGTACGAAGCCAGGTTGACCGACTTGCCGTTCACGGTGACACCGCGGTGCGAGACCAGCTGACGGGCAGCCGGACGGGTCACTGCGAAGCCCATGCGGTAAACGACGTTGTCAAGACGGGTTTCCAGCAACTGCAGCAGGTTCTCGCCGGTGTTGCCCTTCTTGGTCGAGGCCTTCTTGTAGTAGTTGCGGAACTGACGCTCCAGCAGACCGTAGATACGCTTGACCTTCTGCTTTTCACGCAGCTGGGTAGCGTAGTCGGACAGCTTGCCCTTACGGGCAGTGGCGCCGTGCTGGCCGGGCTTCTGCTCCAGCTTGCACTTGGAGTCCAGCGCGCGCGCCGGGCTCTTGAGGGAAAGGTCGGCGCCTTCGCGGCGGGCGAGCTTACAGGTAGGACCGATATAACGAGCCATTTCTTATCGCTCCTTTAGACGCGACGCTTCTTCGGCGGACGGCACCCGTTGTGCGGGATTGGCGTCACGTCGATGATGTTGGTGATCTTGTAGCCCACGTTGTTCAGCGAGCGCACGGCCGACTCACGACCCGGACCCGGGCCCTTGATGCGGACTTCCAGGGACTTGACGCCGTAGTCGAGCGCGGCGCGGCCGGCCTTCTCGGCAGCCACCTGGGCAGCGAACGGGGTGGACTTACGCGAACCGCGGAAGCCAGCGCCACCGGAGGTCGCCCACGACAGAGCGTTGCCCTGACGGTCGGTGATGGTCACGATGGTGTTGTTGAAAGAAGCGTGGACGTGGGCGACGCCGTCAGTGACGACGCGCTTGATCTTCTTCTTGGTCTTAGCGACGGGCTTAGCCATTTCTTAGGTCCCTTACTTCCTGATCGCCTTGCGCGGGCCCTTGCGGGTGCGGGCGTTGGTACGGGTGCGCTGGCCACGAAGCGGCAGACCGCGACGGTGACGCAGACCGCGGTAGCAGCCCAGATCCATCAGGCGCTTGATCGCGATACCGATTTCACGGCGCAGATCGCCTTCCACGATGTACTTGCCGATTTCGAGACGCAGACGCTCGATTTCCGGCTCCGACAGATCGCGGATCTTGGTGGTCGAGGTCACGCCTGCGGCGTCGCAGACCTTCTTCGAACGGGTACGGCCGATGCCGTAAATGCTTTGCAACCCGACCCAGACGTGCTTCTGGGCTGGCAGGTTGACGCCTGCAATACGCGCCATGACGCGGTTCTCCAGCTGAGTGATGGCCGACAGCGCACCAAGGGCGCGCCAATCCGGCAGGATGGATCAAAAAATGAACGTGCGATTCTATCAAGGTCTCGGTTTACTTTGAAGCCCGTGGAACCTGGCGGTTCCATGGACCCGGCGTGGGGAGTGTGCCCATGCTCCGGCGCCGGATGTCGTTGACTGCAGAGGTTGCCCTCGCCGTCGCCTGCGCTACTCCCGCGCAGGACCACCACATCACACCCCCACCCGAAACCGCTGCGGGGGCCGCCCTTCGATTTGGAAGGCCAGTCCGGGAACCGGAGGGCCTTCGCAACAAGAAGACTAGTGTAACAGGTCAATCAGCCGCGGGCAAAACCGCCGCGGTTGCCGCCCTTCAGGTTGGCCTTCTTCAACAGGCTCTCATACTGGTGCGACATCAGGTGCGCCTGGATCTGGGCAATGAAGTCCATCACCACCACCACCACGATCAGCAGCGAGGTGCCGCCGAAGTAGAACGAGGCGCCGAGCTGGGTGCGCAGGATTTCCGGCAGCAGGCAGACGATCACCAGGTACAGCGAGCCGGCCGCGGTCAGGCGGGTCAGCACGGCATCCACGTAGTCGGCGGTGGCTTTGCCCGGACGGATGCCCGGAATCAGCGCGCCCGACTTCTTCAGGTTGTCGGCGGTTTCCTGCGAGTTGAACACCAGCGCGGTGTAGAAGAACGCGAAACCACTGATCAGCGCGGCGAACACGATCATGTGCAGCGGCTCGCCCGGCCCGAGGGCATTGGCGACCTTCTGCAGCCACGTGGCCGAACTGGCCTGGCCGGACCACATGGCCAGCGTCGTCGGGAATGCCAGGATGCTCGAGGCGAAGATGGCCGGGATCACGCCCGCCATGTTCAGCTTCAGCGGCAGGAACGAGGTCTGGTTCATGTACGCGTTGCGGCCACCCTGGCGACGTGCGTAGTTCACCGTGATGCGGCGTTGGCCGCGCTCGACGAACACCACGAAGTAGGTGAAGGCCAGCACCACCAGCACGATCAGCAGCAGGGCGATGAAGCTCATGTTGCCGTCGCGGTAGGCTTCCACGGTGTGGATGACCGCGCCCGGCAGGCCGGCGACGATGCCGGCGAAGATGATCAGCGACACACCGTTGCCGATGCCACGCTCGGTCACCTGCTCACCGACCCACATCAGGAAGATGGTACCGGCGGTCAGCGCGACGATGGCGGTGAGCACGAAGCCCATGCCCGGTGCGTAGACGACCGGGGCACCGCCCGGGGACACCTGGTTCTGCAGCGCCAGCGCGATGCTGCCGCCCTGCACCACCGCCAGGAACACGGCGCCGATGCGGGAATATTGGGTGATCTTGCGACGACCCGACTCACCTTCCTTCTGCATCGACTTCAATGCCGGGAAGATGTGGACCGCCAGCTGCATCACGATGGATGCCGAGATATACGGCATCACGTTCAGCGCGAAAATGCTGAAACGGTGCAGGGCGCCGCCCGAGAACATGTTGAACATGTCCACGATGCCGCCGCCCTGCGCCTGCATGAGCGCAAGCATGGCATCGGGATTGACGCCAGGCACCGGCACATAACAGCCGATGCGGTAGACGATCAATGCCCCGATGACGAACAGCAGTCGCTGGCGGAGTTCCGTGAACTTGCCGAGCCCGCCGCCGAGGTTACCAATGCCAGCTTGCGCCATGTCTTACTCCTGTACGCTGCCGCCGGCAGCTTCGATCGCGGCCTTGGCACTGGCCGTTGCAGCGACGCCCTTCAGGGTGAAGGCCTTGGTCAGGTCACCCTTCATGACGATCTTGGCACGCTTCGCGGTGCTCGGGACCAGCTTGGCAGCGCGCAGCGCGGCAAAGTCGATCTCGCCAGCTTCCAGACGCTCAAGCTGGTAGGACAGCACTTCAGCAGTGTCCTTGGCGATCTTGGAACGGAAACCGACCTTCGGCAGACGACGCTGCATGGGGGTCTGGCCGCCTTCGAAGCCCGCCTTGATCTTGCCGCCACCCTTACGGGCGAACGAACCCTTGTGGCCGCGGCCGCAGGTCTTGCCCAGGCCGGAGCCGATACCACGACCGACGCGGGTACGCTCTTTACGAGCGCCCGGTGCCGGGCTCAATTCATTCAGATGCATGGTCATTGGATTATTCCTCAACCTTGACGAGGTAGTGGACCTTGTTGATCAGGCCGCGAACCTGCGGACTGTCCTTCAGTTCACGCACATCGTTGAGCTTGTTCAGGCCCAGGGCACGCACCGACAGGCGGTGACGCGACTGGGTGCCACGCAGGCCAGCCACCAGGCGGACCTTGACGGTCTTGACGGTTTCATTAGCCATGGTTGAGATCCTCCACCTTCTTGCCGCGCTTGGCCGCGATGCGGGCCGGCGACTGCATTTCGCTCAGACCCTTCAGCGTGGCGCGAACCAGGTTGATCGGGTTGCGCGAACCGACGGCCTTGGCCAGCACGTTCTTGACGCCAACGGCTTCCAGGACGGCGCGCATGGCACCACCGGCGATCACACCGGTACCTTCGGAGGCCGGCATCATGAACACGCGGGCTGCGCCGTGGCCGGACTTCACCGGGTGCCACAACGTGCCGTTGTTCAGATCGACATTGGCCAGGTTCTTGCGAGCCTGTTCCATCGACTTCTGGATGGCGACCGGCACTTCGCGCGCCTTGCCGTAACCGAAACCGACCTTGCCTGCGCCGTCACCGACCACGGTCAGTGCGGTGAAGGTGAACTGGCGACCGCCCTTGACGGTCTTGCTGACGCGGTTAACCGCGACCAGCTTCTCGATCATGCCGTCGTCGACTTTCTCTTCGCGGCGATCGCGATCGCGACCCCGCTGCTGACGTTCTTCTGCCATGTTGATTCCTTGATTGATTGAGTATGTACGGCTCAGGGCCGCTTATAGCTGTGAGATGGAGCGGTGATTCGAGAGCCCCTGCAGAAGAAGGACGTCGCCCGGCGCAACCCGCGCCGGCAGGCAGGTGGAAGCGGGGACCAGCCCCGCTTCCTTATCCCTTAGAACTGCAGGCCGCCTTCGCGGGCTGCATCAGCCAGTGCCTTGATGCGACCGTGGTAGCGGTAGCCCGAGCGGTCGAAAGCGACCTTCTCGATGCCCGCAGCCTTGGCGCGCTCGGCGACCAGCTTGCCGACCTTGGTGGCGGCGTCGCTGTTCTTGCCGTTCTTCAGGCCTTCCTTGACGTCGGCCTGGGTGGTGTTGGCCGAAGCCAGCACCTTGGAGCCATCGGCGGTGAAGACCTGGGCGTACAGGTGCTGGCCGGTGCGCAGCACCGACAGGCGCGGCACGCCGAGCACACGGATGTGTGCACGGGTCGACTTGGCACGACGCAGACGAGCGATGTTCTTGTTCATGATCTTTTTCCTTGGAAAGCTGAGGACCTGAATTAGGCCTTCTTGGCTTCCTTACGAATGATGACTTCGCCGGCGTACTTCACACCCTTGCCCTTGTAGGGCTCCGGCGGACGGAAGCCACGGATCTTGGCGGCAACTTCGCCAACGCGCTGCTTGTCGGTGCCCTGGACCAGCACTTCGGTCTGGGTCGGGGTCGAGATGGTGATGCCTTCCGGCGCCACGAACAGGACCGGATGCGAGAACCCGAGCGACAGGTTCAGATCCTTGCCCTGCATGGCGGCACGGTAACCGACGCCGACCAGCTCAAGCTTGCGCTCGAAGCCTTCGGTGACGCCCTTGACCATGTTGGCCAGGATGGCGCGCACGGTGCCGGTGAGGGCGACCAGCGAGGCATCGTTGGCGGCCAGGGTGGCAACGCCGTTGTCGACAGTGATTTCAACGCCAGCAACCTTGACAAGCGACAGGGTGCCCTTCGGGCCCTTCACGCTGACGGATTCCGGCTGGATGTTCAGTTCAACGCCCTTGGGCAGGTTGACTGGCTTCTTGGCTACGCGGGACATAGTTGGTTCCTTCTCGCCTTAGGCCACGAAGCACAGGACTTCGCCGCCGACGCCCAACTGGCGCGCCTGCGCATCAGTCATGATGCCCTTGGAGGTGGAGATGATGGAGATACCCAGGCCGTTGAGGACCTTCGGCAGCTCGGACTTGCCACGGTACTGGCGCAGACCCGAACGCGAGAAGCGCTTCAGGGTCTCGATGACCGGCTTGCCCTCGAAATACTTCAGGACGATTTCAAGCTCGGCCTTGTTGTTCTCGATCTTGGTCACGCGCAGATCGGTGATGTAGCCTTCGGCCTTCAACACCTCTGCGATTGCCACCTTGATCTTGGACGACGGTGCTTTCACCGTCTGCTTGCCAACCGCGGCCGCATTCTTGATGCGTACCAGCAGGTCGGCGATGGGATCAGTCATGCTCATAGTCGATACCTTTGAGTGCACCGATATCCGCTTTCGCGAAAATCTTGTGTCTACCTGGAATGGGCCAGGGCCCGTCTTCACACACTGCTCACGCCTTGCGGGCGAGCAAGACGCGGGAGTATACGGCAAAAAGAGCCCGACTTGCGTCGGGCTCCCTTAATCCGGGATCAGGGCCGGCAAACCGGCCCCTCTCCCCTGCCCTGCGCCGTGAAGGCGCCGGGCAGTTGAAGGGACGAATCCCTTACCAGCTGGCCTTGCGCAGGCCCGGCACGTCACCACGCATGGTGGCTTCGCGCAGCTTGTTGCGGCCCAGGCCGAACTTGCTGTACACGCCACGCGGGCGGCCCGAGAGCTCGCAACGGTTGCGGTGACGGCTCGGCGACGAATCGCGCGGCAGCTTCTGCAGCTTGATGACGGCCTCGGCCTTTTCGTCGTACGACGCGGTCGCGCTGGAGATGATCTTCTTCAGCTCTTCACGCTTGCCGGCGTACTTGACGGCCAGCTTCGCACGCTTGAGGTCGCGGTTGACCATGGAGGTCTTTGCCATTTCGGATTCCTCGACGTATCAGTTACGGAACGGGAACTTGAACGCTGCGAGCAGCGCCTTCGCTTCCGCATCGGTCTTGGCGGTGGTGGTGATGGCGATATCCATGCCGCGGATCGCGTCGACAGCGTCGAAGTCGATTTCCGGGAAGATGATCTGTTCCTTCACACCCATGTTGAAGTTGCCACGACCGTCGAAGGAACGACCCGAGACACCACGGAAGTCGCGCACGCGCGGCAACGAGATGTTGATCAGACGGTCCATGAACTCGTACATCTTTTCACGACGCAGCGTGGTCTTGCAGCCGATCGGCCAACCATCGCGGATCTTGAACGATGCCACCGAGACGCGGGACTTGGTCACGATCGGCTTCTGACCGGAGACCTTGGCCATGTCGGCGACGGCATTTTCCAGGATCTTCTTGTTCGTGGCTGCTTCGCCGACACCCATGTTCAGGGTGACCTTGACCAGCTTCGGAACCTGCATCGGATTGGTGTAGCCGAACTGCTTCATCAGCGCCGGCACCACTTCTTCCTTGTAAAACTTTTCGAGACGGGTATTCATCAGCGCATCCTCAGGCGTCGAGCGCCTCACCGCTGGAGCGGAACACACGCAGTTTGCGTCCATCCTCCAGCACCTTGAAACCAACGCGTTCGCCCTTGCCCGAAGCCGGGTTCAGCACATTCACGTTGGAGATATGGATCGACGCTTCACGCTCGACCACGCCGCCGGCAACGCCTGCCTGCGGGTTCGGCTTGGTGTGGCGCTTGACGATGTTCACGTTGGCGACGATCACACGATCGCCGTCGACGCGGACGACTTCGCCCTGCTTGCCCTTGTCCTTGCCGGTGTTGACGACGACCTGGTCGCCCTTCTTGATACGGTTAGCCATGATTATCTCCTGTCGCTCACAGCACTTCGGGAGCGAGCGAGACGATCTTCATGAACTTCTCGGTACGAAGTTCACGCGTCACCGGTCCGAAGATGCGGGTGCCGATCGGCTCTTGCTTGTTGTTGAGCAGGACCGCAGCGTTGGCGTCGAAACGGATCAGCGAACCGTCGGCGCGACGCACACCCTTGCGGGTACGCACCACGACGGCGTCGAACACTTCACCCTTCTTGACCTTGCCGCGCGGGATCGCATCCTTCACGGTGACCTTGATGATGTCACCGATGTGGGCGTAGCGACGCTTGGAGCCGCCCAGCACCTTGATGCACATCACTTCCTTGGCACCGGAATTGTCCGCGACCTCGAGGTAGCTCTGCATCTGGATCATGATTCAGATCTCCTTATTGAGCCGCACGCGTGATGACTTCCACCACGCGCCAGTTCTTGGTCTTGGACATCGGAGCAATCTCGGTCACGCGGACGACATCACCTTCGTTGCAGGTGTTGTCGGCGTCGTGTGCATGGAGCTTGGTCGAACGCTTGATGTACTTGCCGTACAGGGCGTGCTTGACCAGGCGTTCCACCAGCACGGTGACCGTCTTGTCCATCTTGTTGCTGACGACACGGCCTTCGACCGTACGCAGCGTTTTGTTTTCAGTATTTTCGCTCATCGCGGCCATCCTTACTTGGTGCTGCCGAGCAGGGTCTTGACGCGAGCAATCTCGCGGCGAACCCGGCGGGTTTCGTGGGTCTTCGGCAGCTGGCCAGTGACCTGCTGCATACGGAGCGAGAACTGCTCCTTACGCAGGTCGATCAGGTGGCTCTTCAGGTCGTCAGCCGACTTTTCGCGAAGTTGTTTGATATCCATCAGAGCACCGTCCGGGTCACGAAAGTGGTGGTCACGGAGAGCTTGGCGGCAGCCAGGCGGAACGCCTCACGTGCCACGTCTTCCGCGACGCCTTCGATTTCATAGATCATGCGGCCGGGCTGGATCTGGGCTACCCAGTACTCCACGTTGCCCTTACCAGAACCCATTCGGACTTCGATGGGCTTCTTGGTGATCGGCTTGTCGGGGAACACTCGGATCCACATCTTGCCGCCGCGCTTGACGTAGCGGCTGATCGAGCGGCGGGCCGCTTCGATCTGACGCGCGGTCAGCTGACCATGAGCGGTTGCCTTCAGGCCGTATTCGCCGAAGCTGACAGCGTTGCCGCTCCAGCTCAGACCATCGTTACGGCCCTTGTGTACCTTGCGGTATTTGGTTCGCTTGGGTTGCAACATTGTCGTTACCTCGCTTCACGAGCCGGGCGCGACGGACGGTCACCGCGGTCGCCGCGATCGTTACGATCGTTGCGCGGGGAATCGTCCTGCTTTTCCTGGCCAACCTGGGAGAAATCGAAGACTTCGCCCTTGTAGATCCAGACCTTGATGCCGATGATGCCGTAGGTCGTCTTGGCTTCAGCGAAGCCATAGTCGATGTCGGCACGCAGCGTATGCAGCGGCACGCGGCCTTCGCGGTACCACTCCGAACGGGCGATTTCCGCGCCGTTCAAGCGGCCACCGACGTTGACCTTGATGCCCAGGGCACCGAGGCGCATCGCATTGCCGACCGAACGCTTCATCGCGCGGCGGAACATGATGCGACGCTCCAGCTGCTGCGCGATCGACTCGGCAACCAGCTGTGCGTCCAGCTCGGGTTTACGCACTTCGGTGACGTTGATGTGCGCCGGGACGCCCATCATTTCGCTCACTTCCTTGCGCAGCTTCTCGATGTCCTCACCGCGCTTGCCGATCACCACGCCCGGACGGGCGGTGTGGATCGTCACGCGAGCGGTCTTTGCCGGACGCTCGATCAGGATCTTGCTGATGCCGGCCTGCGCAAGCTTCTTGCGCAGCATTTCCCGCACCTTCAGGTCGGCTGCCAGATAACCAGCGAACTCGGCCTTGTTGGCGTACCACTTGGAGTTCCAGTCCTTGGAAATGCCGAGGCGGATACCAATCGGATGAACTTTATGACCCATGGTGTTTTCCTTTCCGCTTACTTGCCGGCGCCCACAACCACAGTGATGTGGCTGGTGCGCTTGAGGATGCGGGTGCCGCGGCCTTTCGCCCGCGCCATGAAACGCTTCAGGGTCGGACCTTCATCTACCATGATGGTCTGTACCTTCAGCTCGTCGACGTCGGCGCCCTGGTTGTTCTCGGCGTTTGCAATAGCCGACTCCACCACCTTCTTGATCAGGTGGGCAGCCTTCTTGTCCGAGAACTTCAGCAGGTTGACCGCACGCTCGGCCGGCAGGCCGCGCACCTGGTCAGCGACCAGGCGGGCTTTCTGCGCAGAGATGCGCGCGGAGCGCAGGATTGCTTTCGCTTCCATTGTCATCTCTCCTTACTTGCCCGACTTCTTGTCACCACCGTGACCCTTGAAGGTCCGGGTGATGGCAAATTCGCCGAGCTTGTGGCCGACCATGTTCTCGTTGACGAGCACCGGAACGTGGTTCTTACCGTTATGAACGGCGATGGTGACGCCTACCATTTCCGGCAGGATCATCGAACGGCGCGACCAGGTCTTGATCGGCTTCTTGCTACCCGCAGCGGCTTCCACCTTCTTGATGAGGTGGTGATCGACAAACGGGCCCTTCTTGAGTGAACGTGCCATGGTCGATTAGCCCCTACGATCGCGGACGATGAATTGCTGGGTGCGCTTGTTATGGCGCGTCTTGTAACCCTTGGTCGGGACACCCCACGGGGTGACCGGATGCGGGTTGCCCTGGCCGGCCTTCGCCTCACCACCGCCGTGCGGATGGTCAACCGGGTTCATGGCAGCACCACGAACGGTCGGGCGGACACCGCGCCAGCGCTTCGCGCCAGCCTTGCCCAGCTTTTCCAGGTTGTGTTCGTCGTTGCCGACTTCACCGATGGTGGCGCGGCACTCGACCGGCACCTTACGCATTTCACCCGAGCGCAGGCGCAGGGTGGCGTAGATGCCTTCACGAGCGACGAGCTGCACGGCAGCGCCGGCGGCACGCGCGATCTGGGCACCCTTGCCCGGCTTCAGTTCGATGCCGTGGACAGTGGTACCGACCGGGATGTTGCGCAGCGGCAGGGTGTTACCGGTCTTGATCGGCGCATCCGAACCCGCGATCACCTGGTCACCGGCCTTCAGGCCCTTCGGTGCGATGATGTAGCGGCGTTCGCCGTCGACGTAGCACAGCAGGGCGATATGGGCGGTGCGGTTCGGATCGTATTCGATGCGTTCCACGCGCGCCGGAATGCCTTCCTTGTTGCGCTTGAAGTCGATGACACGGTAGTGCTGCTTGTGACCACCACCCACGTGACGGGTGGTGATGCGGCCGTGGTGGTTACGACCACCGGACTTGCTCTGCGGCTCCAGCAGCGCAGCATGCGGCGCGCCTTTGTGCAGATCGGGCGTGACCACGCGCACGGCCGAACGACGGCCGGGAGAAGTGGGTTTGAATTTCATCAATGGCATGGGATGGACCTCAGGCCTTGGCCGTTACATCGATGGACTGGCCATCGGCGAGACGCACGTACGCCTTGCGCCAATCGCCGCGGCGGCCGGTGCGGTTACGGAAGGACTTGTTCTTGCCCTTCACGTTCAGCACGTTGACCGACTCGACCTTGACGTCGAACAGCTGCTCAACCGCGGCCTTTACATCGGCCTTGGTGGCTTCGTTCGAAACTTCGAAGACATACTGGTTGGAATGTTCCTGCAGGCGCGCGGTCTTTTCGGAGACTCGCGGAGCGCGCAGCACGCTGAAGACTTTTTCGTTGCTGCTCATGCCAGCCACTCCTCGACCTTCTTGACCGCATCAGCGGTGATGACGACCGTGTCGGCACCGACCAGCGACACCGGGTCCAGGCCCTGCACGTCACGCACTTCCACGTAGGGAATGTTGCGCGCCGACAGGTACAGGTGCTCGGAAGCATCTTCGGTGACGATCAGCGGACGCTTGCCCACTTCCAGGCCGGCCAGCTTGGCGATCAACGACTTGGTGTTGGTCGCTTCGACATCGAAGGACTCCACGATCGTCAGACGGCCCTGGCGGTTCAGCTCGGACAGGATCGCGCACATGGCTGCACGGTACTGCTTGCGGTTGACCTTCTGCTCGAAGCTGCGCGGCTTGGCCGCGAAGGTGACACCACCGCCGACGAAGATCGGAGCCGTCAGTGCGCCATGACGCGCGCCGCCGCCCTTCTGCTTCTTCGACTTCTTGGTGGTACCAGCCACTTCAGAGCGAGTCTTCTGTGCCTTGGTGCCGGCGCGACCGGCGTTGCGGTAAGCAACGACGACCTGGTGAACCAGATCTTCGCTGAAATCGCGACCGAACACGGCATCGGAGACCGAGACCTTGTTGTTGCTACCCGTGATAACGAGTTCCATCGTCATCTCTCCTTATGCCTTGCTAGCCGGACGAACGATCACGTCACCACCCGCTGCGCCCGGAACGGCACCACGGATTGCGATCAGACCACGTTCGACATCGACCTTCACCACTTCAAGGTTCTGGGTGCTCTGCTGCACCGAACCCATGTGGCCGGACATCTTCTTACCCGGGAAAACACGACCCGGGGTCTGGCGCTGGCCCAAGGAACCCGGCGCGCGATGCGACAGCGAGTTACCGTGGGTTGCATCGCCCATACGGAAGTTGTAGCGCTTGATGGTGCCCTGGAAGCCCTTACCCTTGGTGACACCCTGGACGTCGACCTTCTGGCCAACTTCAAAGATGTCCGCCTTGACTTCGCCGCCAACGGCGAAATCGCCGAGCTGCGCGTCTTCAACGCGGAATTCCCACAGGCCACGGCCCGCGTCGACCTTCGCCTTGGCGAAGTGACCGGCTTCCGGCTTGTTGACCAGGGCAGCGCGACGCGCGCCGACGGTCACCTGCACGGCGCTGTAGCCGTCAGCTTCGACGGTCTTGATCTGCGCGATGCGGTTCGGGGTAGCTTCAATCAGGGTTACCGGGATGGCCTGGCCATCTTCGGTGAACACGCGGCTCATGCCAGCCTTGCGGCCCACGAAGCCCAACGAATATTTCTTCGTCATGGTCGTAGTCCTCAGGTCAGCTTGATCTGAACGTCGACGCCGGCAGCCAGTTCGAGCTTCATCAGCGCGTCCACGGTCTTGTCGTTCGGGTCAACGATATCGAGCACGCGCTTATGCGTGCGGGTCTCGTACTGGTCACGCGCGTCTTTATCGACGTGCGGCGAGACGAGAATGGTGTAACGCTCGATCTTGGTCGGCAGGGGGATCGGGCCACGCACTTGCGCGCCGGTCCGCTTTGCCGTTTCTACGATCTCGCTGGCCGAACGGTCGATCAAACGATGATCGAACGCCTTCAGCCGAATCCGGATCTTTTGGTCCGCCATGACGGTGGGTTCCTTCGTTAAAAGAGCGACGGACAAGGCCTCTGGGTTGCCTTGTCCCATGAATATCCTGAATGCAGACGCCGCACATTCCTGCGCGGCGACAAGATCTTTCCGTAGACCTCAAAAATCGAGGCAGACCGGTCTCCCGATCTGCCCAGACAAAAAGTATAGCGCGCATACAAGTTGGCAGTCAACAGGGGTACTGTTGACAAAGCCTGAATGGCGCGACCCTTCCTGGTCTGGGGAACACGAGGAGCATCCTGCGCCTCTTTTCCCGTTTGGTTACACCCCGATGCCCTACCCAGGCAACATCGGGGCGCAGATTCTAGCAGATTACGCGATGATCTTCGAGACCACGCCGGCGCCGACGGTACGGCCGCCTTCGCGGATCGCGAAGCGCAGGCCTTCATCCATGGCGACCGGGTTGATCAGGGTGACAACCATCTTCACGTTGTCGCCCGGCATCACCATTTCCACACCTTCCGGCAGTTCGCAAGCGCCGGTGATGTCGGTGGTACGGAAGTAGAACTGCGGACGGTAGCCCTTGAAGAACGGGGTGTGACGGCCGCCTTCGTCCTTGGACAGCACGTACACTTCGGCGTCGAAGGTGGTGTGCGGCTTGATCGAACCCGGCTTGGCCAGGACCTGGCCACGCTCGACGTCGTCACGCTTGGTGCCGCGCAGCAGCAGACCGGCGTTGTCGCCTGCCTGACCCTGGTCGAGCAGCTTGCGGAACATTTCCACGCCGGTGACGGTGGTCTTCTGGACCGGACGGATACCGACGATTTCGATTTCTTCGCCGACCTTGATCACGCCGCGCTCGATACGACCGGTCACCACGGTGCCGCGGCCCGAGATCGAGAACACGTCTTCCACCGGCATCAGGAACGGCTTGTCGATGTCGCGTTCCGGGGTCGGGATCCAGCTGTCGAGAGCTTCGACCAACTTGATCACGGCCGGCACGCCGATCTCGCTCTGGTCGCCTTCCAGCGCCAGGCGGGCCGAACCCGAGATGATCGGGGTGTCGTCGCCCGGGAAGTCGTACTTGCTCAGCAGCTCGCGGACTTCCATTTCAACCAGTTCCAGCAGCTCGGCGTCATCGACCATGTCTGCCTTGTTCAGGAAGACGACGATGTACGGCACGCCGACCTGACGCGAGAGCAGGATGTGCTCACGGGTCTGCGGCATCGGGCCGTCAGCAGCCGAACAGACCAGGATCGCGCCGTCCATCTGGGCAGCACCGGTGATCATGTTCTTGACGTAGTCAGCATGGCCCGGGCAATCGACGTGGGCGTAATGACGTTCGGTGGATTCGTACTCGACGTGTGCGGTCGAGATCGTGATGCCACGTGCCTTTTCTTCCGGCGCGGCGTCGATCGAGGAGTAATCCTTGAACTCGCCACCGAAGCGCTCGGCACCGATCTTGGTCAGTGCAGCGGTCAGCGTGGTCTTGCCGTGATCGACGTGACCGATGGTGCCGACGTTGACGTGCGGCTTGGTGCGCTCGAACTTACCCTTTGCCATTGTTGTATACCTTGGATATCAGAAAAGAATGAGGTGGAGTCCTGAGCTTATGCTCAGGACTTCTTGACCACGGATTCGGCGATGTTCGACGGAGCCGGCTCGTAATGGTCGAATTCCATCGTGAACGTTGCACGACCCTGGGTCTGCGAACGCAGCGAGGTCGCGTAGCCGAACATTTCACCCAGCGGAATCATCGCATTGATGATTTCAGCCGAACCGTCACCGGTCACGCTCGAACCCTGCAGCATGCCGCGACGACGGCTGACGTCGCCCATCACGTCACCCTGATAGTCGCTCGGGGTCACGATCTCGACCTTCATGATCGGCTCCAGCAGGACCGGCTTGGCCTTGGAGAAGCCCTGCTTGAAGGCCATCGAGGCGGCCAGCTTGAACGCCATTTCCGAGGAGTCGACGTCGTGGTACGAGCCGAACACCAGCTTGACCTTGACGTCCACGACCGGGAAGCCCGCCAGCGGACCGCTGGTGATGGTTTCGCGCAGGCCCTTTTCGATCGACGGAATGAATTCCTTCGGAATCACGCCACCGGTGATGTCGTTGATGAACAGGAAGTCGTCCTTGATCAGCGGCCCGATCTTCGGGTCGGCACGATCTTCGGCGGTGATCGGCGACAGCTCGATCACGACGTGACCGTACTGACCCTTACCACCGGACTGCTTGGCGTGCTTGTAGTCCGACTTGACGTCCGCGGCCTGGATGGTTTCGCGGTACGCAACCTGCGGCTTGCCGACGTTGGCTTCAACGTTGAACTCGCGCTTCATGCGATCCACGATGATGTCCAGGTGCAGCTCGCCCATGCCCGAGATGATGGTCTGGCCGGATTCTTCGTCGGTCTTGACGCGGAACGACGGATCTTCCTGGGCCAGACGGCCGAGGGCCAGACCCATCTTTTCCTGGTCGGACTTGGTCTTCGGTTCGACGGCCATCGAGATGACCGGCTCCGGGAACACCATGCGCTCCAGGATGATCGGGTGGTCCTGCGAGCACAGGGTGTCACCCGTGGTGGTGTCCTTCAGACCCACCGCCGCGGCGATGTCACCGGCCAGCACTTCCTTGATCTCTTCGCGATCGTTGGAATGCATCTGCAGGATGCGGCCGATGCGCTCCTTCTTGCCCTTCACCGAGTTCAGCAGCTGGTCGCCGGCGTTCAGCGTGCCCGAGTAGACACGGAAGAAGGTCAGCGCGCCGACGAACGGGTCGGTGATGATCTTGAAGGCCAGGGCCGAGAACGGCGCCTTGTCATCGGACTTGCGGCTCAGGGCGATGGTTTCATCGTCCACGTCGGTACCGGTCACGTCAGGGACGTCGATCGGCGACGGCAGCAGCTGCACCACGCCGTCCAGCATGGCCTGCACGCCCTTGTTCTTGAACGCCGAGCCGCAGTACATCGGCACGATGTCGGTGGCCAGGGTGCGCACGCGCAGGGCTTCGACGATTTCGGCCTCGGTCAGCTCTTCGCCGCCCAGGTACTTTTCCATCAGCTCTTCGCTGGCTTCAGCCGCGGCTTCGATCATGTAGGTGCGGGCCTCTTCGGCCTCCGCCTGCATGTCCGCCGGGATCTCCAGGTACTCGAACTTCATGCCCTGCGAGGCCTCATCCCAATGGATGGCCTTCATCTTGATCAGGTCGACGACGCCCTTGAAGTTGTCTTCGGCGCCGATCGGCAGCTGCATCGGCACCGCGACGGCACCCAGCTTGGCCTTCAGCTGGCCAACGACCTTGGTGAAGTTCGCGCCGGTGCGGTCCATCTTGTTGACGAACGCGATGCGCGGCACCTTGTAACGGTTGGCCTGGCGCCACACGGTTTCCGACTGCGGCTGCACGCCACCGACGGCGCACAGCACGAAGACGGCACCGTCGAGCACGCGCAGCGAGCGCTCCACTTCGATGGTGAAGTCGACGTGTCCGGGGGTGTCGATGATGTTGAAGCGGTGCTCCGGCAGGGACTTGTCCATGCCCTTCCAGAACGCGGTGGTGGCAGCGGACTGGATCGTGATGCCACGCTCCTGCTCCTGCTCCATCCAGTCCATGGTGGCAGCGCCGTCGTGCACTTCACCGATCTTGTGGCTCTTGCCGGTGTAGAACAGGATGCGCTCGGACGTGGTGGTCTTGCCGGCATCGATGTGGGCCATGATGCCGAAATTGCGGTAACGCTCGATGGGAGTGGTGCGGGCCACGGGAGCCTCTCGATTTCTTGGAATTCGGATGGCCGAACGCCGCCTTTCGGCGGCCTTCGGATTGGCGCGACACCCCAGGTGCCGCGGGGCAGCACCTAGATGGTGCTGCCGTGCCTGTTTTGCAAGGCCGTCAAACTCACCAGCGGTAGTGGGCGAATGCCTTGTTGGCTTCGGCCATGCGGTGGGTTTCTTCGCGCTTCTTGATGGCGCCACCACGATTTTCCGAGGCGTCCAGCAGTTCGGCAGCCAGCTTCTTCGGCATGGTGTTCTCACCACGCTTGCGAGCCGAGTCGATCAGCCAACGCATGGCCAGGGCCATCTTGCGCGACGAACGCACTTCGACCGGCACCTGGTAGGTCGCACCACCGACACGGCGGGACTTGACTTCGACCGACGGAGCCACGTTTTCCAGAGCCTTCTGAACCAGCTCGACGGAATTCGGGTTCTTTTCGCCGATCACGTCCATGGCACCGTAGACGATCTTTTCAGCGACCGACTTCTTGCCGCTCAGCATCACCATATTGATGAAACGAGCGATGGTTTCACTTCCGTGCTTCGGATCCGGCAGGACAGAGCGCTGCGGCGTATTACCTTTACGAGACATGTGTACTTTCCCTTAGCTCTTCGGACGCTTGGCGCCGTACTTGGAACGGCCCTGGCGACGCTTGGCAACGCCGGAGGCGTCCAGCGAGCCACGCACGGTGTGGTAACGCACACCCGGCAGATCCTTGACGCGGCCGCCACGGATCAGGACCACGGAGTGTTCCTGCAGGTTGTGGCCTTCGCCGCCGATGTAGCTAATCACTTCTTCCTGGTTGGTCAGGCGAACCTTGGCAACCTTGCGAAGCGCCGAGTTCGGCTTCTTCGGAGTGGTGGTGTACACGCGCGTGCAGACACCACGGCGCTGGGGGCACTTATCGAGCGCCGGGGAGGCACTCTTATAAGTGGTTGCCTGCCGCGGCTTGCGGACAAGCTGATTGATCGTCGCCATCAGTATGTTCTTCTGAGAGAGGCCAATGAAAAGACTGGCCATGAATGCGGAAATGTGCGAGCAGGCGAAAGACCGGCCTGCTGAGACAGACGATTGTAGCAACCCGGCGAAAACGCAGTCAAATGCGCACGCGCCAAGCCAGCCCTGATCCCGGGCCGTTACAGGGGAGCCTTTTCCATGCCCCCCGTTCAGGTTGTCAAGCCGGTCCTTTGAAAGACCGGCGGGCATCCTACCTCATCGGCAGGCATCCGGCCAGTGGCCGGTGCCGTCGATTTGCCGGGAAGGGGGCCGACCGGAGTCGGCACCCTGCCCTGCCGCGGTCCCGGCCGGAGCCGGGACTGCGTATTACTCGTCGCTGCCCGGAGCCTGTTCAGCTTCGGTCGGCTCGACTGCCACCGCGGCCACCGCGGCCACCGCGGCCACTTCAGCCACGGCCGGCGAGCTGCCGGACAGGGTCTGCATTTCCGAGTCGGTCAGCCCGGAGGCGTTGCGACGACGGTTGGCGTGGTACGCCAGGCCGGTACCGGCCGGGATCAGACGGCCGACGATGACGTTTTCCTTCAGGCCGCGCAGGTTGTCCGAGGTGCCGCGAACGGCCGCTTCGGTCAGCACGCGGGTGGTTTCCTGGAACGACGCCGCCGAGATGAACGACTCGGTCGCCAGCGAGGCCTTGGTGATACCCAGCAGGACCGGGTCGAAACGGGCCGGCAGCTCGTTGCGGGTGGCCAGGCGGGCATTTTCCTCGATGACGCGCTGGCGCTCGGCCTGCTCGCCATTCAGGAACTTGCTGGTGCCCTGGTCGGTGATCTCGACCTTGCGCAGCATCTGGCGGGTGATCACCTCGATGTGCTTGTCGTTGATCTTCACGCCCTGCAGGCGGTACACGTCCTGGATTTCCTTGACCAGGTAGGCCGCCAGCGGTTCGACACCCAGCAGACGCAGGATGTCCTGCGGGCTCGGCTCGCCGTCCACGATGGTTTCGCCCTTGGTCACGTGCTCGCCTTCGAACACGATCACCTGACGGTACTTCGGGATCAGCTCTTCGTGTTCCGAACCATCGGTGTCCTTGATGATCAGGCGCTGCTTGCCCTTGGTGTCCTTGCCGAAGCTGATGATGCCCGAACGCTCGGCCAGGATCGCCGGATCCTTCGGCTTGCGTGCTTCGAACAGATCGGCGACGCGCGGCAGACCACCGGTGATGTCGCGGGTCTTGGACGCTTCCTGCGGGATCTTGGCGACCACGTCACCCACGCCGACGGCGGCGCCGTCCTGCAGGTTGACGATCGAGCGCGGCGGCAGCAGGTACTGCGCCGGCAGATCCGTGTTCGGGATGGTCAGATCGTTGCCGTTCTTGTCCACGATGCGCACGATCGGGCGCAGGTCCTTCGCCTGCGAACCACGACGCTTCGGATCGGTGATTTCACGCGATGCCAGGCCGGTCAGTTCGTCGGTCTTCTCGATGACGGTGACGCCGTCGATGAAGTCGATGAAGCGGATGAAACCCGCCACTTCCGACACGATCGGGTGATTATGCGGGTCCCAGTTGGCCACGGTCTGGCCAGCCTTGACCGCATCGCCGTCCTTGGACGTGATGGTCGCGCCGTACGGCAGCTTGTAACGCTCACGCTCACGGCCGTGGGCATCGAGCACCGACATTTCGCCCGAACGCGAGACCGCCACCAGCGAACCGCTGGCGTGCTCGACCGACTTCAGGTTGTTGAACTTCACCGAACCGGTGGTCTTGACGGTGATGTTGTCGACCGCAGCAGCTCGCGACGCCGCACCACCGATGTGGAACGTACGCATGGTCAGCTGGGTACCCGGCTCACCGATCGACTGCGCGGCGATGACGCCGACCGCTTCGCCGATGTTGACGATGTGGCCACGGGCCAGATCGCGACCGTAGCAGTGTGCGCAGACGCCGAACGGCGAGGCGCAGCTGATGGTCGAACGGACCTTGACCGACTGCACCGACGCGTCTTCCAGCTTGGCCACCCAGGCTTCGTCGAGCAGGGTGTTGCGGGTCACGATCGGATCTTCGTCGTTGCCCGGCAGGAACACGTCCTCGGCCACGACACGACCCAGCACGCGGTCCTTCAACGGCTCCACGACGTCGCCGCCTTCCACGATCGGGGTCATGGTCAGGCCTTCGGTGGTACCGCAATCCACTTCGGTGATGACCACGTCCTGCGCCACGTCGACCAGACGACGGGTCAGGTAACCCGAGTTCGCCGTCTTCAGCGCGGTATCGGCCAGACCCTTACGGGCACCGTGGGTGGAGTTGAAGTACTCCTGCACGTTCAGGCCTTCACGGAAGTTCGCCTTGATGGGCGTTTCGATGATCGAGCCATCCGGACGCGCCATCAGGCCGCGCATACCAGCCAGCTGACGGATCTGCGCCTGCGAACCACGCGCACCGGAGTCGGCCATGATGTACAGCGAGTTCATCGACTTCTGGTCGATGGTCTCGCCTTCGGCATTGACCACCTTCTCGGTACCGATGGTGTCCATCATCGCCTTGGCGATGCGCTCATTGGTGCGCGACCAGATGTCGACCACCTTGTTGTAGCGCTCGCCGGCGGTGACCAGGCCCGACTGGTACTGCTCCTGGATTTCCAGCACTTCGGCTTCCGCCTCGGTGAGGATGCCCTTCTTCTCGTCCGGGATCAGCATGTCGTCGATGCCGATCGACACGCCGGCGCGGGTTGCGTAGGCGAAGCCGGTGTACATCAGCTTGTCGGCGAACACGACCGTGTCCTTCAAGCCCAGCTGACGGTAGCTGGAGTTGATCAGGCGGCTGATGTTCTTCTTGGTCAGCTCGGTGTTGGCCAGCGCGAACGGCAGGCCTTCGGGCAGGATTTCAGCCAGCAGGGCGCGGCCGATCGTGGTCTCCACGATCGAGGTCTTGTTCTGCTTGTTGCCTTCCTCGTCGGTCACCACTTCGGTGATGCGGACCTTGACGCGTGCGTGCAGTTCCACCACGCGGTTGTCGTAGGCGCGCTTCACTTCGGCGATGTTGGCGAAGGCCATGCCCTCGCCCTTCTTGTTCACCAGCGAGCGGGTCATGTAGTACAGACCCAGCACGACGTCCTGCGACGGCACGATGATCGGCTCGCCGTTGGCCGGCGACAGGATGTTGTTGGTGGACATCATCAGCGCACGCGCTTCCAGCTGGGCTTCCAGCGAGAGCGGCACGTGGACGGCCATCTGGTCACCGTCGAAGTCGGCGTTGAACGCGGTGCAGACCAGCGGGTGCAGCTGGATGGCCTTGCCTTCGATCAGGACCGGCTCGAACGCCTGGATGCCCAGACGGTGCAGGGTCGGCGCACGGTTCAGCATCACCGGATGTTCGCGGATGACCTCTTCCAGGATGTCCCAGACTTCGGCTTCTTCGCGCTCGACCAGCTTCTTGGCGGCCTTGATGGTGGTGGCCAGGCCACGACGCTGCAGCTTGGCGAAGACGAACGGCTTGAACAGCTCAAGCGCCATCTTCTTCGGCAGGCCGCACTGGTGCAGGCGCAGGTACGGACCGACCACGATGACCGAACGGCCCGAGTAGTCGACGCGCTTGCCCAGCAGGTTCTGGCGGAAGCGACCCTGCTTGCCCTTGATCATGTCGGCCAGCGACTTCAGCGGGCGCTTGTTGGTGCCGGTGATGGCACGGCCGCGACGGCCGTTGTCCAGCAGCGCATCGACCGATTCCTGCAGCATGCGCTTTTCATTGCGCACGATGATGTCCGGCGCGTTCAGCTCGAGCAGGCGGCGCAGGCGGTTGTTGCGGTTGATGACGCGGCGGTACAGGTCGTTCAGATCGGAGGTCGCGAAGCGGCCACCGTCCAGCGGCACCAGCGGACGCAGGTCCGGCGGCAGCACCGGCAGCACGGTCATGACCATCCACTCCGGGCGGTTGCCCGACTCGAGGAAGGCCTCGACCAGCTTGATGCGCTTGGTCAGTCGCTTGAGCTTGGTTTCCGAACCGGTGCTGGCGATTTCTTCGCGCAGGCGGGTCATTTCCGACTGCAGGTCGATCGTGCGCAGCAGCTCGTACACGGCCTCGGCGCCCATGGCGGCATCGAAGTCGTCGCCGTGTTCCTGGCGGGCCTGCAGGTACTGTTCTTCGGTCAGCAGCTGGCGGCGCTCCAGGGCGGTCAGGCCCGGCTCGGTCACCACGTACGCTTCGAAGTACAGCACGCGCTCGATGTCACGCAGGGTCATGTCCAGCATCAGGCCGATGCGCGACGGCAGCGACTTGAGGAACCAGATGTGCGCGACCGGCGAGGCCAGGTCGATGTGACCCATGCGCTCACGGCGCACCTTGGCCAGGGTGACTTCGGTGCCGCACTTTTCGCAGACCACGCCGCGGTGCTTCATGCGCTTGTACTTGCCGCACAGGCACTCGTAGTCCTTGACCGGTCCGAAGATGGCGGCGCAGAACAGGCCGTCACGTTCCGGCTTGAACGTACGGTAGTTGATGGTTTCCGGCTTCTTCACTTCGCCGAAGGACCACGAACGGATCAGGTCCGGCGAGGCCAGCGCGATCTTGATCGCGTCGAAGTCCAGCGTCTGGCGCTGCTGGTTGAAGAGGTTGAGCAAGTCTTTCATGGTGTTTCTCCGAAAGGAGGAAATCTTGTCGATGGGGCTGTCGGTTCAGATCCGGCGGCGCGGCTGCCGGGGCAGCCGCGCCTGCACGATCAGTTGCCGTCCAGTTCCATGTTGATGGCCAGCGAGCGGATTTCCTTCACGAGGACGTTGAAGGATTCCGGCATGCCCGCGACCATCTCGTGCTCACCGTCGACGATGTTCTTGTACATCTGGTTGCGGCCCTGCACGTCATCGGACTTCACCGTCAGCATTTCCTGCAGGGTGTAGGCCGCGCCGTAGGCTTCCAGCGCCCAGACTTCCATTTCACCGAAGCGCTGGCCACCGAACTGCGCCTTGCCGCCCAGCGGCTGCTGGGTAACGAGCGAGTACGGGCCGGTCGAACGGGCGTGCATCTTGTCGTCGACCAGGTGGTTCAGCTTCAGGTAGTGCATGTAGCCCACGGTGGTGTGGCGATCGAATGCCTCACCGGTGCGGCCGTCATACAGCTGGGTCTGGCCGCTCAGCGGCAGGTCGGCCAGGGCAAGCATGTGCTTGATCTCGGCTTCGGTCGCACCGTCGAACACCGGCGTTGCCATCGGCACGCCGTCGGTCAGGTTGTCGGCCAGGCGCAGCAGCTCCTCGTCGCTGAACTGGGTCAGGTCGACGTGGTTGGCGTGCTGGGTCTTGTCGTGGTTGTAGACATCGTCCAGGAACTTGCGCAGGTCGCTGATCGCGGCCTGGGCTTCCAGCATGCCCTGGATCTTGCGACCCAGGCCCTTGGCGGCCCAGCCCAGATGCACTTCCAGAATCTGGCCGATGTTCATACGCGACGGCACGCCCAGCGGGTTCAGCACGATGTCCACGGTCTCGCCCGAGGCCATGTACGGCATGTCTTCGACCGGCACCACGTTGGAGACCACACCCTTGTTGCCGTGGCGGCCTGCCATCTTGTCACCCGGCTGGATGCGACGCTTCACGGCCAGGAACACCTTGACCATCTTCAGCACGCCCGGCGCCAGGTCGTCGCCCGCGGTGATCTTGCCGCGCTTGTCGGCGAAGCGACGCTCGAATTCCTTCTCGTGCGCCTGGATCTGCTTCTGGGCGCGTTCGATGGCTTCCGAAGCGTCCTCGTCCTTCATGCGCAGCACGAACCAGTCGGCCTTCTTCAGGCCGTCCAGGTAGGCGTCGGTAACGGTGTCGCCTTTCTTCAGGTTGGCACCGCCGTTGACCACCTTGCCCACGATCTGCGAGCGCAGACGGGCGTAGATGGCGCCTTCCAGGATGCGGAACTGGTCGTCGAAGTCCTTCTTGACGCGCTTGATTTCAGACTCTTCGATCTGACGGGCGCGCTTGTCCTTCTCGATACCGTCGCGGGTGAAGACCTGCACGTCGATGACGGTGCCGTCCATGCCCGGGGGCACGCGCAGCGAGCTGTCCTTCACGTCCGAAGCCTTCTCGCCGAAGATCGCACGCAGCAGCTTCTCTTCCGGGGTCAGCTGGCTTTCGCCCTTCGGGGTGACCTTGCCGACCATGATGTCGCCGGCGCGGACTTCCGCACCGATGTACACCACGCCGCTCTCGTCCAGGCGGTTCAGTGCCTGCTCGGAGACGTTCGGGATGTCGGCGGAGATTTCCTCCGGCCCCAGCTTGGTGTCACGCGCGACGCAGGTCAGCTCTTCGATGTGGATCGTGGTGTAGCGATCCTCTTCCACCACGCGCTCGGAGAGCAGGATGGAGTCTTCGAAGTTGTAGCCGTTCCACGGCATGAAGGCGATCAGCATGTTCTGGCCCAGGGCCAGTTCGCCGATGTCGGTGGACGGACCATCGGCCAGCACGTCGCCACGCGCCACCACGTTGCCCACTTCCACCAGCGGACGCTGGTTGATGCAGGTGTTCTGGTTGGAGCGGGTGTACTTGATCAGGTTGTAGATATCCACGCCGGCGTCGCTCGCGTCGGTGATCTCCACTTCGTTGACCTTGACCACGATGCGGCCGGCGTCGATCTGCACGATCTCGCCGCCACGACGGGCGTTCACGGTCACACCCGAGTCACGGGCCACGGCGCGTTCGATACCGGTACCCACCAGCGGCTTCTGGGCACGCAGGGTCGGCACGGCCTGACGCTGCATGTTGGCGCCCATCAGTGCGCGGTTGGCGTCATCGTGCTCCAGGAACGGGACGAGCGCGGCAGCGATCGACACGGTCTGCATCGGCGAGACGTCCATGAAGTGGACCTCTGCCGGCGGCTTGAGCAGCGATTCACCCTGGAAGCGGCACGGTACGAACTGCTCGGTGAGCATGCTCTTGGCATCGGTCAGGGCGTTGGCCTGGGCGATGACGTACTCGTTTTCTTCGATGGCCGACAGGAATTCGATCTCGTCGGACACCTTGCCGTCCGCGACCTTGCGGTACGGGGTCTCGAGGAAACCGTACTGGTTGGTGCGGGCGTACACGGCCAGCGAGTTGATCAGGCCGATGTTCGGGCCTTCCGGCGTTTCGATGGTGCAGACGCGGCCGTAATGGGTCGGATGCACGTCGCGCACTTCGAAGCCGGCGCGTTCGCGGGTCAGACCGCCCGGGCCCAGGGCCGAGACGCGACGCTTGTGCGTCACTTCCGACAGCGGGTTGTTCTGATCCATGAACTGCGACAGCTGCGAGGAGCCGAAGAACTCCTTGATGGCCGCGGCGACCGGCTTGGCGTTGATCAGCTCCTGCGGGGTCAGGCCTTCGGATTCGGCCATCGACAGGCGTTCCTTGACCGCGCGCTCGACGCGGACCAGGCCCACGCGGAACACGTTCTCGGCCATTTCACCGACCGAACGCACGCGACGGTTGCCCAGGTGATCGATGTCATCGACCACGCCACGACCGTTGCGGATCTCGGTCAGGACCTTGATCACGTCCAGGATGTCGGAGCTGTCGGCATGCTCGGCGACCAGGCGCTTGGACTCTTCGTCGTTGCGCTCGCCGAAGTACTTGCGGTCGTACAGCACGGCTTCGCCGGTGACAGCCTTGCGGCCGACACGGCGGTTGAACTTCATGCGGCCGACCGTGGACAGGTCGTAGCGCTCGAAGGTGAAGAACAGGTTGTGGAACAGGTTCTGCGCGGCGTCCTTGGTCGGCGGCTCGCCCGGACGCATCATGCGGTAGATCTCGACCAGCGCTTCCAGCTGGGTCTTGGTCGGGTCGATGCGCAGGGTGTTGGACAGGTACGGGCCACGATCCAGATCGTTCACCCACAGGGTGCCCACGGCATCCACACCGGCCTTGCGGAAGGCCTGCAGCTGCTCGTCGGTGATTTCGTCGTTGGCCTGGGCCAGCAGTTCACCGGTGTTGGCATCGACCACGTCGTGCGACAGGATGCGGCCGACGATGTAATCGTCCGGCACGGCCAGGGCGGCAATGCCCGAGGCTTCCAGCTGCTTGACGTGGCGCGCGGTGATGCGCTTGCCGGCTTCGACGATGACCTTGTCGCCATCGGCCAGGTCGAAGTTCAGGGTTTCGCCGCGCAGACGCTCGGCCACCAGTTCGAGCTGCACACCTTCATCGGGGTTGATGTGGAAGGTGTTGATCTCGAAGAACTCAGCCAGCATCTCTTCGTTGCTGTAACCCAGCGCACGCAGCAGGATCGACACCGGCAGCTTGCGGCGACGATCGATACGGGTGAACAGGGCGTCCTTCGGGTCGAACTCGAAGTCCAGCCAGGAGCCGCGGTACGGAATGATGCGGGCGCTGTACAGCAGCTTGCCCGAGCTGTGGGTCTTGCCACGGTCGTGGTCGAAGAACACACCCGGCGAACGGTGCAGCTGCGAGACGATCACGCGCTCGGTACCGTTCACGATGAAGGTGCCGTTGTCGGTCATCAGCGGGATTTCGCCGAGGTAGACCTCCTGCTCCTTCACGTACTTGATGGCCTTGGTCGACGACTCACGGTCGTAGATCACCAGGCGCACGGTCACGCGCAGCGGCGCGCCGTAGCTCATGCCGCGCTGGCGGCATTCGCGCTCGTCGAACACCGGGTCGCCGAGCTTGTAGCCGACGTATTCCAGGGCAGCGTTGCCGCTGTAGCTGGAAATCGGGAACACCGACTTCAGGGCCGCGTGCAGGCCGTGGTCCGTGCGCTTGGCCGGATCGACGTTTTCCTGCAGGAATTCACGGTAGGAATCGACCTGGATGGCAAGCAGGAACGGCACTTCGAGGATCGAGCGCTGCTTGCCGAAATCCTTGCGGATACGCTTCTTTTCGGTGAACGAATAAGACGTCATGAGGTATCACCTTGGCTGTGCGGATCGTGCGTCCACGACCCGAGGGGAAACTGAAATTGTCAGTTGGAAGTCGCTGGTATTGCCGGCACCAGCACGCCTTCTCCCGCTACTTCCAACTGCCAACTCGTCTGCATCCACTCCCCTGCCCGCGCGCCTGGGCGCGGCTGTGACCGGGGATGACCGCAGCCCGTGTTGGGCTCGTATTTCGGGTGTTGCGTGAAACGACCAAAGGCCGGGGGCTTACGCCCCCAGCCTTGGCTGCATCGCCGTGATTCGATGGCGAGGCAAGGAACTGCTTACTTGACTTCGACAGTCGCGCCAGCAGCTTCCAGGTCCTTCTTGAACTTGGCAGCGTCGTCCTTCGAAGCGGCTTCCTTGATCATGCCGCCGGCTTCAGCCAGATCCTTCGCTTCCTTCAGGCCCAGGCCGGTGATGGCGCGGACAGCCTTGATGACTTCGACCTTCTTGTCGCCGGCCGACTTCAGGATGACGTCGAATTCGGTCTGCTCTTCAACAGCGGCAGCCGGGCCAGCAGCAGCAGCTGCGGCGACCGGAGCAGCGGCGGAGACGCCGAACTTCTCTTCGATGGCCTTGACCAGCTCCATCACTTCCATCAGGGACTTCTCGGCGATGGCGTCGACGATCTGTTCGTTGGTAAGGGACATTTTGATTACCTTTGGATAATTTTCTGGGTTGAGGTTCCGTTCGGAACCACGGAAACGTCGACTCAGGCGGTTTCGGCGACCGGCTCGGCAGCGTCAGCGGTTTCACCGCCACCCTGCTTGTCGGCCACGGCCTTGACGGCACGGGCGAACATCGTGGCCGGCTCGGCCAGGACGCGGGCCAGCATGGCCAGGGCCTGATCACGGGTCGGCAGCGAGGCCAGCACGTCGACATGGCCAGCCGGGAACAGTTCCCCGCCGATGGCCACGACCTTTGCCTGCAGCTTGTCGTTGGTCTTGGCAAAATCCTTGATCAGGCGACCGGCTGCGCCGGGCTCCTCGAGCGAGAACGCGTACAGCAGCGGACCGACGAGTGCGTCTTTGGCGCATTCGTATTCGGTACCTTCCACTGCACGTGCCGCCAGCGTGTTCTTGACAACTTTCAAGAAAACGCCGGTTTCGCGTGCCTGCTTGCGCATCGCGGTCATCTGGGAGACCGTGGTGCCAGCGTATTCGGCTGCGATCAAGGAGTGGGCCTTGGCGGCGACGTCTGCCAGCTCGGCGACTACTTCTTGCTTCTGGGACAGATTGAGAGCCATTGCACTCCTCCAATTGAACTCCGCTTACGGCTCCTGCCGTGTGCGGTCCTGGGCGGCATCCGTCCTGGACGCCGGGAACATCAGGTGATGTTCCAAGGGTGGGCCGTTCTAGACCTGGATGGCCAACCTGGGAGAACCCAGACGTGCGTAAACCAGAAAAACTCCAGAAGGGCACCATCTACGCAGGGTGATTCCCGAAGGAATCGATTAAGCGTTCGGTACTGCGCCGGCGGCGACTCCCTGCCAATGCGAGCATCCCTGCCCGTCGCCGGTATGTACTGACCGCGCCTGCGGTCTTTGACGGCTATCTCCGCAGGGCGAGCCCCACTCGGATTGCCTTCAAATATCGCGGGTACCGGACCGGGGCCCGGTACCCGCTTGAAACGATTACTTCAGCGACAGCGAGGACTGGTCGATGGTCACGCCCGGGCCCATCGTCGAGCTGACCGAAACCTTCTGCAGGTAGGTGCCCTTCGAGGTGGCCGGCTTGGCCTTGACCAGATCCATCAGCAGCGCCTGCAGGTTCAACTTCAGCGCGTCTTCGGCGAAGTCGGCCTTGCCGATGGTGCAATGGATGATGCCGGCCTTGTCGGTGCGGTAACGCACCTGACCCGACTTGGCATTCTTGACGGCTTCGCCCGGGTTGGCCGACACGGTGCCGACCTTCGGGTTCGGCATCAGGCCGCGCGGGCCGAGCACGGTGCCCAGCTTGCCCACGACGCGCATGGCGTCCGGGGTCGCGATGACGACGTCGTAGTTCAGATCGCCGGCCTGCATCTTCTCGGCCAGGTCGTCCATGCCCACGGCTTCGGCGCCAGCGGCCAGGGCTTCGTCAGCCTTGGCACCCGCCGGTGCGAAGACGGCAACGCGCACGCTCTTGCCGGTACCGGACGGCAGCACGGTGGAACCGCGCACCTGCTGGTCGGACTTCTTGGCGTCCACGCCCAGGCGCACAGCGACGTCGAAGGACTCGACGAACTTGGCCTTGGTAGCGGTCTTCAGGATCTTGATGGCGTCCTCGAAGGCATATGCCTTGCCCGGGACGACGGCGGCCTTGATGGCCTTCTCACGCTTGGTCTGTGCCATCTTCTTAACCCTCTACCACGAGGCCCATGGAACGGGCAGAACCGGCGATGGTGCGCACCGCGGCATCCAGATCAGCAGCCGTCAGGTCTGCCTCCTTGGTCTTGGCGATCTCTTCGAGCTGCTTGCGGGTCACCTTGCCCACCTTCTCGGTGTTCGGGCGCTTGGAGCCCGACGAGATGCCTGCAGCCTTCTTGAGCAGCACGGCGGCCGGGGTGCTCTTGGTGATGAAGGTGAAGGTACGGTCCGAGTAGGCCGTGATGATGACCGGCACCGGCAGACCCGGCTCCAGCTTCTGCGTGGCGGCATTGAAGGCCTTGCAGAATTCCATGATGTTCAGGCCACGCTGACCCAGCGCAGGACCGACCGGCGGCGAGGGGTTGGCCTGACCGGCCTTCACCTGCAGCTTGATATAACCGACAACTTTCTTTGCCATGAGTATGCTCTCCGGGTGCTAGCGCCTTACGACAACAGGCTCCCCATCGGACCGGGAATCACGCGTCCCGGCATCGCGTTTTGAATTCACGCAGAAGGCCACCTCGCGGCGGCCCTTGCTTTTTGCCAGCTTCCTGGCAGGAAGCCGCGCACTATATCAGGTTTTTTCCGCCCTTGCCTCAAGGCTGGCGGGCGCAGACTGTTCAGGTTCCGGGCGGCCGCCCGGAACCCTGCTGCCTCAGGCTCAGACGGCCTTTTCGACCTGGCCGAACTCGAGCTCCACCGGGGTGGCACGACCGAAGATCAGCACCGAGACGCGCAGACGGCTCTTCTCGTAGTTGACTTCCTCGACCACGCCATTGAAGTCGTTGAACGGACCTTCGGTGACCCGGACCATCTGGCCCGGCTCGAACAGCACCTTCGGACGGGGCTTTTCCACACCTTCCTGAACGCGGTCCAGGATGGCGGCAGCCTCTTCATCACGGATCGGCAGCGGACGATCGGCGGTGCCGCCGATGAAGCCCATCACCTTGGAGGTGTCCTTGACCAGGTGCCAGCTTTCGTTGTCGATGCGCGGGATCCCGTTTTCTTCGTGGGTCTCGATCTGGACCAGCACGTAACCCGGGAAGAACTTGCGCTCGGAACGGCGCTTCTGGCCGGCGCGCATCTCAACCACTTCCTCGGTCGGGACCAGGACGTCACCGAAGCGCTCCTGCATCTCGTCACGCACGATGCGATCGCGCAGAGCCTGCGCAACCGACTTTTCGAAGCCCGAATAGGCGTGAACGACGTACCAACGCTTCACTGGTTTCTCCTTATCGACCCAGGAACCACTGGGTCAATTTCTGAATCACGAAGTCAAATCCGCCCAGCAGCAGGCTGAGGATGATCACGACAACGATCACCACCCAGGTCATGCGAATGGCTTCCTGGCGCGTCGGCCAGACCACCTTGCGCAGTTCGAAACGCGATTCGGAAAGGAATTCCCGCGTGTCGCGACCCTTGCCGGTCAGCAGGAACACGCCGAGGCCGGCCACCAGGCCAACGACAACGGCCAGACCGCGAAGCGGACCGGCCCATGCACTCTGGGAGGCATGCTCAGGAGCACCGAACCAATACCAAGCAAAAAGACCCGCCAACACCAGGATCGCTGCGACGGCGTACTTGACGATGTCACCCCCCGTGGAGGCGTTGTCTTTGGAATGCTCGATCTTGCTGTTCATCCGGCTCTGGCTACTGTGGCGGCATAGCCGCTGGAAGGGAGAAGTGGCACGCCAGGAGGGACTCGAACCCCCAACCTGCGGTTTTGGAGACCGCTGCTCTGCCAATTGAGCTACTGGCGTACTGAAAAAACTTGCCTTCCCTTAGACGGCGAAGGCGGACCGAGGTTCCCGGCCCGCCTTTCGCGAGACCGGCAGCGCTAAGCAACCGCCGGTAGTGCAAAAATTACGCGATGATCTTGGAGACCACGCCGGCGCCGACGGTACGGCCGCCTTCGCGGATCGCGAAGCGCAGGCCTTCATCCATGGCGACCGGGTTGATCAGGGTGACAACCATCTTCACGTTGTCGCCCGGCATCACCATTTCCACACCTTCCGGCAGTTCGCAAGCGCCGGTGATGTCGGTGGTACGGAAGTAGAACTGCGGACGGTAGCCCTTGAAGAACGGGGTGTGACGGCCGCCTTCGTCCTTGGACAGCACGTACACTTCGGCGTCGAAGGTGGTGTGCGGCTTGATCGAACCCGGCTTGGCCAGGACCTGGCCACGCTCGACGTCGTCACGCTTGGTGCCGCGCAGCAGCAGACCGGCGTTGTCGCCTGCCTGACCCTGGTCGAGCAGCTTGCGGAACATTTCCACGCCGGTGACGGTGGTCTTCTGGACCGGACGGATACCGACGATTTCGATTTCTTCGCCGACCTTGATCACGCCGCGCTCGATACGACCGGTCACCACGGTGCCGCGGCCCGAGATCGAGAACACGTCTTCCACCGGCATCAGGAACGGCTTGTCGATGTCGCGTTCCGGGGTCGGGATCCAGCTGTCGAGAGCTTCGACCAACTTGATCACGGCCGGCACGCCGATCTCGCTCTGGTCGCCTTCCAGCGCCAGGCGGGCCGAACCCGAGATGATCGGGGTGTCGTCGCCCGGGAAGTCGTACTTGCTCAGCAGCTCGCGGACTTCCATTTCAACCAGTTCCAGCAGCTCGGCGTCATCGACCATGTCTGCCTTGTTCAGGAAGACGACGATGTACGGCACGCCGACCTGACGCGAGAGCAGGATGTGCTCACGGGTCTGCGGCATCGGGCCGTCAGCAGCCGAACAGACCAGGATCGCGCCGTCCATCTGGGCAGCACCGGTGATCATGTTCTTGACGTAGTCAGCATGGCCCGGGCAGTCGACGTGGGCGTAATGACGTTCGGTGGATTCGTATTCGACGTGTGCGGTCGAGATCGTGATGCCACGTGCCTTTTCTTCCGGCGCGGCGTCGATCGACGAGTAGTCCTTGAACTCACCGCCAAAGCGCTCGGCACCGATCTTGGTCAGTGCGGCGGTCAGCGTGGTCTTGCCGTGGTCAACGTGACCGATGGTGCCGACATTGACGTGCGGCTTGGTGCGCTCGAACTTACCCTTGGCCATGGCTGCTTATCTCGAAATCGTCTGAATTGGTGGCACTTAGATGGTGCTCACGAAAGGAATCGAACCTTCGACCTCCTCCTTACCAAGGAGGTGCTCTACCGACTGAGCTACGTGAGCGAGTTTTGTATTATGGCACGAATTTGAATATATTCAAACTCATTCAATGGAGCGGGAGACGGGGATCGAACCCGCACCATCAGCTTGGAAGGCTGAGGTTCTACCATTGAACTACTCCCGCATCGGAAGCTCTTGCCACAACATGAAACTGGTGGAGGGAGGTGGATTCGAACCACCGAAGGCGTAAGCCAGCAGATTTACAGTCTGCCCCCGTTGGCCGCTTGGGTATCCCTCCTCACCACCCTGTCCCGTGGCGCCGAAGCGTTTTCGGTGTGGGGTGGAAGAGCCGTGAATTTTGGGGATAAACGGGGGTTCTGTCAACAACCTTTTTGAATTTTTTCACATGAATTTCGAATTGCCCTGCCGGGACGGGCTATTGGCCCGGCAAGGCCAGGGTTTCGCTGGCGAAGATGGCCACGTGCGGCACGCCATCGGCACCGATCCAGCCGCGATACATGCCCTGGGTGTTGAACGGCGTCGCGGCGCGGCCATCGGCGGAGAGCACGATCGCGCCACCATCGCCACCGAGGGCGGGAATGCGCTCGTTGATCACCGCACGCCCGGCTTCCACCGGCCCCTGCTTGAGGTACTGCATGCGCGCGCAGATATCGTAAGCGGCCGCAGTGCGGATGTAGTACTCGCCCCAGCCGGTGCCGGACACCGCACACCCCGCATCGGCGTAGGTGCCGGCGCCGATGATCGGTGAGTCGCCGACACGGCCATAGCGCTTGTTGGTCATGCCGCCGGTGGAGGTGCCCGCGGCCAGCTTGCCGTCCTTGTCCAGTGCGACCGCGCCGACCGTGCCGAAGTGGCGCGCGGTTTCCAGATCCGCATGGGCCTGGCCACCGGCCTCTTCTTTCAGCGCCTTCTGCAGCTGCTGCCAGCGCTTGTCGGTGCGGAAGTAGGACGGATCCACCAGGGGGATGCCCTGGCTGCTGGCGAACGCCTCGGCGCCCTGCCCGACCATCATCACGTGCGGAGAATGCTGCATCACCGCTTCGGCGAGCAGGATCGGATTGCGCACGCGCTGCACGCCGGCCACCGCACCGGCCTTGAGCGTGGCGCCATCCATCAGCGAGGCATCCAGTTCATTGCGACCGTCGTGGGTGAATACCGCCCCTTTGCCGGCATTGAAGGTGGGATCGTCCTCGAGCACGGTGATCGCCGCGGTAACGGCCTCCAGCGCCGGTTTGCCCGCCGCCAGCGCGGCATGGCCTTTCAACAGCGCCTGCTGCAGGGCCGCGCGCGCGGCTTTTTCCTCGGTGGGCGAGAGATCCTTGCGCTCCACCCCCGCTCCGCCATGGATGACCAGCACCGGCTCGGCGGCGGTGGCCGCCAGCGGGAGCGACAGACACAGCGAGAGCAGCAACGCGCTTGAACGGGGCATGGGCAACGCACTCTGATGGGCGGGTCCCCATCATGGCGACAGCGGCCCGGCGTGGGTAGACCGCTGTGGCTCGCGCAGGCGCCCGCCGCAGCGGGCAGAGAGCATGAAACGCAGGTGTAAGCGCTTCCACCCCGTGCCAGAGAAATTGGCAGTGGTCAACCTTGTAAAAAAGGCGTTAAATGCGCGCCGTCCATTCACGAAATGTGAATGGGGGACAGGCCTCCCTCGAGGCCGACACTTTCTTCTCGAGAATTCTCATGCGTAAACAGGCGATGGCGTGGTCGATCCAGCTGGCGTTGATGGGTGTGGCCGCAACCGCGGCGGCCCAGACGTCCGCCCCCGGGGTGCAGCAACTGGATACGGTGCAGGTCACCGGCTCGCGCATTCCGCGCGCGCAGGTGGAGGGGCCGGCCCCCGTCACCGTCATCACCGCCGAGCAGATCCAGGCCAGCGGCTTCACCAGCGTGCCGGACGTGCTGCGCTCGATGACCCAGAACGGGGGTGAGACCCAGAGCCAGCAGTCCTCCAGCGGCGCGGACTTCTCCCCCGGTGCGCAGCAGGTCGACCTGCGCGGCCTCGGCCCCAACCACACCCTGGTGCTGGTCAACGGCCGCCGCATCGCCGATTTCCCGATGCCCTTCCAGGGCCGCAGCAATTTCACCGACGTCTCCAACATCCCGATCGGGATGATCGAGCGCATCGAAGTGCTGACCGGCAGCGCCTCGGCGATCTACGGTTCGGACGCGATCGCCGGCGTGGTCAACTTCATCCTGAAGAAGCAGGTCGATGGCACCACGGTCGACATGCGCATGGGCACCACCAGCGAAGGCGGCGGTGAGTCCTTCGACATGAGCATCGCCAGTGGCTTCGACGCCGGCCGCTTCAGCGCGGTCTACAGCCTGGAACTGCAGTCGCAGACGCCGCTGTGGGCGTATGAGCGTAGCCAGCAGGATTCCACCCTGGATGCACCGACCGAGAGCGCCCGTGCCGCGCGGCGCGCCTACCTGCGCACCGACTACAACGATGACTACCTCGATCCGGGCCAGGCCACCTGCGATGCGCTGGCCGGCCAGAACAACGGCAGCACCCAGTACGCGGAGCGTGCGCGCTATGGCTTCTACTGCGGCAGCGACCGGTCGATCGGCTACGGCACGATCCTGAGCAAGCGCCGCGGCGCCAACGGCTATGCCGCGCTGCGCTACGCCTTCGACAACGGCGCGGAATGGTTCGCCGATGTGCAGATGGGTTACCACGACCTGGCGCTGATGCGCGATGTGACCCAATGGGGCCGCATGGCCGCCGACGGCAATGAAGACGGCTACTTCTACAACCAGGCCACCGACCAGGTGGAGTTCTGGCAACGCCAGTTCTCTCCGGAAGAAATGGGCGGGTTGAACAACGGCATGGTGCGCAGCACGCAGAAGACCTTCAGCGTCACCACCGGCTTCAAGGGCGCGCTCGGTGCGGACTGGGAGTACGAGGCGTCGTTGAGCCACTCGCAGTACCAGTCCCGCATCCGCTGGCCGCAGATCATCGCCGCCAAGGCCAATGCGCTGTTCCTGGGCGAGCAGCTGGGCGAGTACACCGATGACGACGACAACGTGTTCCCGGTCTTCAATGCCGACCCGGCGCGCCTGTACCGGCCGCTGAACCGCAGCGAGTACGACGCGATCGCCGCACGCACCACCTATACGCCGAAGTCGCGTACCGATACCGCCGCGCTGACCCTGACCAACGGCGAGCTGTTCGAGCTGCCGGGCGGCAAGGCTGGTTTCGCGGCGACGGCCGAGTTCGGCAACCAGTCCTATGCACTGAACCCGGACCCGCTGGCGACGCAGTACTACTACTACAGCTGGAAGGACTCGGACGGCCACGGCAGCCGCAACCGCTGGGCGACCGCGGCCGAGCTGCGCCTGCCGCTGCACGACACGTTCAACCTCAGCGTGGCCGGCCGCTTCGACCAGTACCGCTACTCGGGCAACACCATCGGCAAGGCGACCTGGAGCGGCGGCCTGGAATGGCGCCCGATCGAGACCCTGCTGGTGCGCGGCTCCTACGGCACCGCCTTCCGCGCGCCGGACCTGCACTACGTCTATGCCGGCCCGGGCAATGACGAAACCAGCGCCAACGACTATTACGCCTGTGCGGCGGACGGCGGTGATGACTGCTCGGATTACGAGGAGAACCTGATCCGCACGCGCGAAGGCAATCGCAGGCTGGATCCGGAAACCAGCACCTCGTGGAGTGCCGGCTTTGTGTGGTCGCCAGCGCTGGGGCTGGACCTGTCGGTGGACTGGTTCGACATCGACATGCGCGACCAGGTGCAGGACATGGACGTGAGCACGATCCTGCGCGATGAGGCGGCCTGCCGCCTGGGCGGCGCCGATGCGGGCTCGCCGACCTGCGTGGATGCGATCAGCCGGGTCACCCGCACCAGCGATGGCCGTCTCTACGGCGTGCATGTGAGCCCGATCAACATCGCGCGCGAGACCACGCGCGGCATCGACGTGGGCCTGCACTACCGCCTGGGCACCGGGATCGGCGACTTCATCTTCAGTGGCAACCACACCTGGGTGAAGACCCACGATTTCCAGCAGTTCGAGGGCGATGTGGTCGAAGACCAGTTCGCGGTCAACAGCGGTTTCGATATCCCGCGCACCAAGACCAGTGCGAGCGTGACCTGGGAGAACGCGGCGTGGTCGGCCACGCTGTACGGCTCGCGCCTGGGCAAACTGCCGACCTACGACAGCTACGACCAGAGTTTCGATCCGGACAGCGGCGACAGCCCGTGGATCGGCGCGACGTACCGTTACAACGTGTCGCTGCAGTACCGCTTCGACGATCATTCGCGCCTGTCGCTGTCGGTGGTCAACATCGCCAACAAGCTGCCGCCGAAGGATGCGACGTACACGCCGTATCCGTACTACGACGTGTCCTGGTTCGATACGGTGGGCCGCACGATCAACCTGCAGTACACGCACAAGTTTGGCGGTTCGGCGCTGTAAGCGCGGTTTCTGGACCTGCACAGGGCCCGCCGCATGGCGGGCTTTGTGCTTTTCGTGGCCTGCGCTTGGCCATGACCCGGACAGGGCTGCTGTGGCCAGCGTCAGTCCCCTGCGGATGCCAACCTGGTCCACGCGGCGCGTACCGCAGCAATCACCTCGGGGTCAACCTCACGGTGTTGTTGGCACCACACATGGCGGGCATCAGCTGCGTAGGGGTAGCTCACGGGCTGAAAGGAGCAGGGATCCGCGTCAGCAAGCTGATGCTCATGGAACCAGACGCGGGTGTCGTCCCTGCACCACGGACCCTGCACCTTGGGTGCCCCTGGCGCGCAGCGTCCCAGTGCAATGAACATGGATCCGGTCGAGTCGTGGAACCACAGCTGCTCACGGTCCTGGAAGAAACCATTCCCCAGGCGCACCAGCGATGCAGCATCAATGCCCGCGCAGGCCACCCCATGTCGATACACAGCGTTACGCCCACGCGCGATACCTGCCTCCAGAATCTCGAACGTATCCGGGGATTCGGGAAGACGTTCCATGCCGTACCAGATCCTGGCGCCGTCGCCGTAGTAGTCGCTGTCCCTGCACAAGCGTTTGAAGCGCGCCGGGTCAACCTCATCGCAGGCGAAGTCACGGCCATCGCGGTCCGCAACGTATGCGTGATTGCCTACCACTACCGCGTTTCCAACCACGCGGAAACGCTCCTGCAATCCGGCGATGGGTCGATCCTTGAAATACAGGCGGTTGCCGTCCCGCCAGATCAGGCCAGCCACCCGACGGAAGTGAAAAGGGTCCGCTTCTTCGACTGGCCGAGCGGATGCGAGGCGGGAGGACCCGTAGTACACGTGCTTCCCGTCGGTGATGTACTCGTCGCCAAACCACAGGGGGCGGCCCGGCGTGGCCCTGCGCACGAAGGCGTTGCCACGCTTGTTGAAGCGCAGCACCAACTTTCGGAAGTAGAGCGCCTTCTGATGGCGCTGCTGCTCGGGCATCCACGCAATCAGCTTGGCAAGCAGAGGATCCAGCTCCGCCATCGCATCTGATGACAGGCCCCGTACCTTGCCCAGCCTGCCCTTGCCGACGCGCCACACGCCCTCCTCGCCCATCCCACCATAGGGATACCGACCCACAGCCACGTAGCCTTTGGCCTCCTCCCCTGCCAGTGAAGCCAGACACCGAAACAGATCCAGTTGCGGGACCGCGTCCTGCAGATTTCTGCCATCGCTCAGAAAGAACAGCAGCACCTGCTGTTCGGGAAGGTACTGGCAAAGGAACAGCTCTTCCGGGTTGCAGTCCGCAGTGTCGAGCAGGTCTGCAAGGGCATCGAGCACCTGCCGCTCGTCCGACAACGGCTGTTTGAGCCACTGCTCGAACAGCGCGGCGGGGACATGGATCTGCGCGGCAATTGACAGAGGCTCGCTCACGGGTGCTCCGGGCAATAAGGGTTGCCAACGCACGAATCCATTGCGGTGGTTGGCGCTGCGGGAATTGTCCGGCTCTGCTGGATCCACAACCATGCAATTAGTTGAAAAAGCAGAGCCATCCGCCACGGAGATCCGGTGGCCAACGCGGACGCGCCCTTCTTGTTTTCCACATACCCCGTGGAAACCCATGGGGGTTTGATGTGGACAAGTGCATGCAAGCCATGCAGCGCAACGCTTTCAGGGCGTGGCGATATTTTGTCCAGCCGCAGATCGCGGTTTTCCACACGCACCGTGGAGAGCGATGGGGGTTTGCTGTGGACAACCCCGGGTGAGCAATGCACTGCAACGGTTTTCAGTGGTGGTCATAAATTGACCACGTGGCTTGCGGGCGGGTGCGCCGGGGTGCCGGCCAGCGGCCGACACTACCGCGCAGGGGTTTTCCACACGGTGCGTGGAGAGGCGTGGGGGTTTGCTGTGGACAAGTGAGGCGGAGACATACCAGGCAAGGGTTTCGATGCCTGGTCATTTTTTATCCAGCCCACTCTGGTGCGGAATGTGCTTGGCACAAACGCAAACGCCCCGCGCGAGGCGGGGCGTTCGGGCATCAACGTGCGAGGAACTCAGACGTTGAAGCGGAAGTGCAGGATGTCGCCTTCCTGGACGCGGTATTCCTTGCCTTCCAGACGCAGACGACCCGCTTCCTTGGCACCGGCTTCGCCCTTGTACTTGATGAAGTCGTCATACGCGATGGTTTCGGCGCGGATGAAGCCCTTCTCGAAGTCGGTGTGGATGACGGCGGCGGCCTGCGGGGCGGTGGCACCCTTGCGCACGGTCCACGCGCGGACTTCCTTCACGCCTGCGGTGAAGTAGGTCTGCAGGCCCAGCAGCTGGTAGGCCGCGTAGATCACGCGGTTCAAGCCCGGCTCGGACAGGCCCAGGTCGGCCAGGAACGTATCGCGGTCTTCGTCGTCGAGCTGGGACAGCTCTTCTTCGATCGCAGCCGAGACCGGCACGACCTGCGCGCCCTCTTCGGCGGCACGGGCACGCACGGCATCCAGGTGCGGGTTGTTCTCGAAGCCGTCTTCCAGCACGTTGGCGATGTACATCACCGGCTTGAGGGTCAGCAGGAACAGGTCACGGACCAGCGCCTTCTCTTCCTCGTCCAGGCCGGCGGTACGACCGGCCTTGCCGTCGGCCAGCGCGGCCTGCAGCTTGGCCAGCACCGGCTTGCGGGCGGCCGCTTCCTTGTCGCCCCCCTTGGCGGCGCGCTCGGCGCGGTTCAGGGCCTTCTCGACGCTGTCCAGATCGGCCAGGGCCAGTTCGGTATCGATGGTGTCGATGTCCGAGAGCGGGTCGACCTTGTTGTTGACGTGGATGACGTCGGCGTTCTCGAAGCAGCGCACCACGTGGGTGATCGCATCCACTTCGCGGATGTGGGCCAGGAACTTGTTGCCCAGGCCTTCACCACTGGCCGCGCCGGCGACGAGGCCGGCGATGTCGACGAACTCCACCGCGGTCGGGATGACCTTCTGCGGGTTGATGATCGCGGCCAGCTCGTTCAGGCGCGGATCCGGCACCGGCACGATGCCGACGTTCGGTTCGATCGTGCAGAACGGGAAGTTGGCCGCCGCGATGCCCGCCTTGGTCAGCGCATTGAACAGGGTCGATTTGCCGACGTTGGGCAGACCGACGATGCCGCATTTGATACCCATCTTTGACAACCTCTGGGGTGAAAGTGATTGGGGAAACAGCGACGTTCGGCGCTGCTTTTCCAATCATTCTCCGTACCGACCAACGGTCGGTACCTACCGGTAACGTCAGTTACCGGCCACGCTACTTCGGGGTGTGCAGCCGCTTCATCGCTTCGCTGAAATCGCCGCGTACTGCCAGCGGCAGGACGTCGATCGCATCGTTGACGGCATGCCCGATCAGCACATCATCGTCCTTGCTGGCACGCCCCAGCACCCACGGGACCACGCGGTCCTTGTGGCCGGGATGGCCGATGCCGATGCGCAGGCGGTGGAACCGGCCATGGCCGAGCAGACGGATGGTGTCGCGCAGGCCATTCTGGCCGCCGTGGCCACCGTCGAACTTGAGCCGTGCCACGCCGGGCGGCAGGTCGAGCTCGTCGTGCGCCAGCAGGGTTTCTTCCGGTTCGATCTTCCAGAAGCGCTGCGCCGCGGTGACCGATTTGCCACTGAGGTTCATGAAGGTGGCGGGCTTGAGCAGCCATACCGGCTGGCCGGCGATGTCGACCTTGGCGGTCTCGCCGAACAACTTGCTGTCCACGCTCCAGCGCGCGCCGGCCTGTTCGACCAGGGCGTCAATGAAACGAAACCCGGCATTGTGCCGGGTCTGGGCGTGCTCGGGTCCGGGGTTGCCCAGACCAACGATCAATCGCAATCCTGTCATTACTCTTCTTTCGTCGGTACCAGCCCTGTGCCGGTACATACAGAAACGGCGCCTGCCCCGAAGGACAGGCGCCGCAATCACTTACTCTGCAGCCGGCGCTTCGTCGGCAGCTTCTTCCTTGCCGAGCTTGGCGGTGACGATCGCGTCGTCATGGTCCTTGCCCTGGGCCAGGGCCGGGATCTCGACGCCCTTCGGCAGCTTGATGTCCGACAGGTAGATCACGTCACCAGCCTTCAGGTCGGCCAGGTCGACGTCGATCGATTCCGGCAGGTCCTTCGGCAGGCAGGTGATGCTCACTTCCTTCAGTTCGTGGGTGACCACGACGTCGGCAGCCTTGCCGGCCGGCGAGGTGTCTTCGTTGATGAAGTGCAGCGGGACGTTGGCGGTCAGCGCTTCGTTCTCGTTCACGCGCAGGAAATCCAGATGCAGGATCAGCTGCTTGAACGGGTGGCGCTGCATGTCACGCAGCAGCACCTTGGTGACCTTGCCGTCCAGGTTCAGGTCCAGGATGGACGAGTAGAACCACTCGTTCTGCTGGGCCAGCCAGATTTCGTTGTGGTTGAGCTGGATGACGCTCGGCTCGACGTCGCCGCCGTAGATGATCGCCGGGATCTGGCCAGCGCCACGCAGGCGGCGGCTCGCACCCTTGCCTTGCAGTTCGCGCTGGACGACCTTGATTTCATGATTCTTGGCCATGCTGGTTTACTACCTTCGTTGTTTGCCCCGCCGTGATGGCGAAGCGATGAGGGAACATCCGCGACCAGATGTCCCCGGGAAACCACCCGCCGTTGCCGGCGGGCGGAAAAATCAATCCACGTACAGCGAGCTGACCGACTCACCGAAGGCGATGCGGCGCATCGTCTCGGCCAGCATTTCCGCCACGCTGAGCTGGCGGATCTTGCTGCACACCCGCGCCTCTTCACGCAGCGGGATGGTGTCGGTCACCACCAGCTCATCGAGCTGGGAGTTGTTGATGTTGTCCACCGCCGGGCCCGAGAGCACGGCGTGGGTGCAATACGCGGCGACCTTGAGGGCGCCACGCGCCTTCAGGGCTGCAGCGGCCGCACACAGGGTGCCGGCGGTATCGACGATGTCATCGACCATCACGCAGGTCTTGCCTTCGACGTCACCGATGATGTTCATCACGGTGGAGACGTTGGCGCGCGGGCGGCGCTTGTCGATGATCGCCAGATCGGCATCGTCCAGGCGCTTGGCGACGGCGCGCGCGCGCACCACACCACCCACGTCCGGGGACACCACGATCAGGTTCTCCGTGCCGTAGGCGCGCCAGATATCGGCGAGCAGCAGCGGCGAGGCGTACACATTGTCCACCGGCATGTCGAAGAAGCCCTGGATCTGATCGGCATGCAGATCCACCGTCAGTACCCGGTCAGCCCCGACAGCGCTGAACATCTTTGCAGCCACCTTGGCGGTGATCGGCACGCGCGAGGAGCGCATGCGGCGATCCTGGCGCGAGTAGCCGAAGTACGGCACCACGGCGGTGACACTGTTGACCGAGGCGCGCTTGAGCGCATCGATCAGGACCAGCAGTTCCATCAGGTTCTCGGCGCTGGGCGCACAGGTCGGCTGGATGACGAAGACGTCCTGCTTGCGGACGTTTTCCTCGATCTCGACCTGCACCTCACCATCGGAGAAGCGCGACACCAATGCCTTGCCAGGCCGCACCCCCAGTTCCTTGCAGATGCTCTGCGCAAGGCGCTTGTTGGCGTTGCCGGAAAATACCAGCAGGTTGGGGTGTTCTTGCATCATGACGGTCTCGGGCGGGAGCGATTGGCGGAGAACTGGGCCGCCGGCACCCGGAGGTGTCTGCGGTGACAACACCGCGGCGTATGCACCGCGCCCGCGCAGACATGCGCATGGAGTCGCGGCAGATATCCGCTAGTGGCAGGGGCGGGAGGATTCGAACCTCCGAATGCCAGGATCAAAACCTGGTGCCTTGGGCCTCTTGGCGACGCCCCTGCATCAAAATCAGTAACGCTCGAGTACATCAAGCAGTGGCGAGCGCTCCACGCCCGCAGCCACCCATGCCCGCAGTTCCTTCGGCAATTGCGCCAGGCCCTGCTCTGCAGCAGCGCGCGTGGCGAACTCGACGAAACAACCGCTTCCCGACCCGGTGAGTCGTGCCCGGCCGATACTGCTCAACGCTGCGAGCGCTGCCTCTACGGCAGGTTCGCGGCGGCGCAGGACCGGCTCGAACGCATTCCCGAGCAAAGACCCGGAAGCGAAGTCCGCTATTTTCGCCACTGGGGCATCCCGCGTCAAATCCGGTGATGCGAAAAGTGCCGGTGTCGGCACGTGAACGCCCGGATGGACCAGCACGAACCACGCCGGCGGCAACGCCATCGGGGTGAGCCGTTCGCCCACGCCTTCGGCCCAGGCGTTGTGGCCGCGCACGAAGACCGGCACGTCCGCGCCCAGCTGCAGGCCCAGCGCGGCAAGCGCATCCACGTCCAGGCCGGCGTTCCAGAGGCGGTTCAACGCAACCAGGACGGTAGCGGCGTCGGACGAACCGCCGCCGAAGCCGCCGCCCGCCGGCACCACTTTTTCGATACCGATGTCAGCACCTTGGGCGACATTCGCTGATTTTTTAAGCATATTGGCGGCACGCACCGCCAGATCATCGGCTTCGGCCACCCCGGCGACCGAGATGCCTTCACGCCGGATCCGGCCATCGTCCCGCACCCGCAGGTGGATGCGATCGCCCCAGTCGAGCAGCCGGAACACGGTCTGCAGCTGGTGATAACCGTCCGGGCGCCGCCCGGTGATGTGCAGGAACAGATTCAGCTTGGCCGGAGCCGGCCAGGTCGACCCGCCATCGACCGCATCCAGCATGTTCATGGGCCGGCCAGCACCCAGCTGTCGACCACCAGGCGCACCTTCGCGTCGCCATTGACCGCTTCGATCCGGCGCGGCAGCACCGGGCGACCGGCTTCGGCCGGGTACCAGTCGAGGTACTGGATCTCCCACCCCATCTGCTGCACGCGACGCGGGCGCCCCTCGCCGTCGCGCTCGATCAGCTCAACCGGGGCCGCGTCGGCGACCAGGCCGCGCACCCAATCGGGCAGCTGGTTGACCGGGATATCCCAGCCGGTGGCCTCCAGCAGCACCTGCTGGGCATCCTCGCCCTCGCGCGTGCCGCCTTCCAGACCTTCCAGGCGGCCGCCCTCGTGATGGCTGTCGCCGGTCAGCTTCCAGCTCTGCCTGGTGACCGGCGCGCTGAGCTCGACCACATACCCGGCCGCCTGCTGCTGCCAGTCGATGCGGCCGCTGCCCCCGTTGCGCCCCTTGCTGATCGCCACCCGGCCCTGGAATGACCAGGCCGGCTGCGTGCGCACGGCGGCGACGCGCTCGGTCTCGGCCTGCTGTGCAGCGGCCGAGACAGTGCTGACCACGGTCGGAGCGGAGGGGGCCTTGCGCTCATCCAGCGACACGCAGGCGGAGAGTGACAACGCCACGGCCGCGGCGAACGCGGCCTTCAGGGACACCAGATTCATACGCCGTATTTCTCGATCACGCGCTGCAGGGCGCGGTTGTCCGGGTCGAGCTTGCGGGCCTCTTCAAAGAAGTGGCGCGCCTCGTCCTTCTTGTTCAACACCCACAGCACCTCGCCCACATGCGCGGCGATCTCGGGGTCCTTGGACAGGGTCCAGGCGCGGCGCAGCTGCACCAGCGCTTCTTCATTGCGGCCCAGGCGATACAGCACCCAGCCGTAGCTGTCGACGATGGCGGCGTTGTCCGGCTCGGCCACGCGCGCGCGGTCGATCAGCTCCAGTGCCTCCTGATAACGCTGCGTGCGGTCGGCCAGGGTGTAGCCGAGCGCGTTGAGCGCGGCGATGTTCTCCGGATCGGTGATGAGCACCTTGCGCAGGTCGGCCTCGGCGCGCGGGATGTCATCGCGGCGCTCCCAGGCCAGCGCGCGGGCATACAGCAGCGCGTTCTCGTCCGGATACGCGGCCAGGCCACGGGCCAGCGCATCCAGCTCGCCGGCATCGTCGTTGCCGCGCTGGCGCAGCTCGGCTTCCAACAGATAGGCATCGCGGCGGGCATCGTCATCGACGGTCGCATCGGACTGGATCGCGTGCACCTCGGCCAGCGCCTTGTCGGTACGGCCCAGTTCGTTCTGCGCATTGGCCGCGCGCAGGCGCGACTCATCGCGTTCCGGGCCACCGGGCACGCTGTGGTACCAGTTGACCGCCTCCTCATAGCGCTTGAGGTACTCGGCGATCTTGCCCAGCAGCAGGCGCTGGGCCGGATCCGGCTTGGTCGCCTGCTTCGAGATATCGGTATACAACGCCAGCAGGCCCGGATCGTCCTTCTGCTTGGCCAGCAGCGAGGCACGCATGCCGTAGGTCTGCACGTCCTGCGGGCCGACCGCCAGCACGCGCTCGGCCGCCGCAGGCTGCCCCATCAGGTCGTAGGAGATCGCCACCGCGTTGCGCAGCTCGGGGTCCCGGGTGGTCTTGGGCTCCACGCCCTTCAACAGGGCCAGGGCCTCATCGGTCTTGCCGGCCTGGTTGAGCTGGCTGGCATGCAACAGGGCCACGCGCGGCTCGTCGGGGAAGCGCCTGACCACCTCATCGACCATGCGCCGGGCCAGCTCGGGCTGCTCCATGCGCATCGCCAGGCGGCCGAACTCCTGCCAGACCTCCAGGCGGTCGGGGATCGCGTTGGCATCGACCAGCTCGCCGAGCACCTGGGCTGGCACCTTCGGATCGTTGCCGCCGCTGATCAGGGCACCGATCGCGAACTTCCACGCGGTCGGGTCGGGATCCCTGAGCAGGGCCTGCAGCTCGGTGCGGGCGGCCTTCACCTTGTTCTGGCGCATGTCCAGCGCGGCCGTGCTGCTGCGCATGGCCAGCGAGCGCGGTGCGCGCTGCTCCCACAGGGCCAGCGCGCGGGCGGCGCGCTTGTCGTCGTTGGCCAGCATGGCGATCCGGGCGGCGCGCTCGGCCAGCCCGGCATCGCCGTCGCTGGCCTCGGCCGCCTCCAGGTACCAGCGTGCGGCATCGCCCAGTTTGCCGGCCTGCAGGGCGAATTCGCCCGCCATGACCGGGGCCAGGGGGATCGCCTCGGCCGCGCTGTCCCTGGCCTTGGCGGGGGCTGCCGGAGGGGCGGCCAGGGCGTTGGCGGTGAACAAAGACAGCAGCAGAACGCTGGAGATGCGAATCAATGCGGGCATCGGGGGCATCTGAGCCTTAAAATGACGACTTGAATGGCCAGCAGCTTATCGCAAGCAACTGAACAATGACCCTGTGGGTGCTCGGACTGAATCACCAGACCGCGCCAGTGGAACTGCGCGAACGCGCCTCCTTTGGCGGCGACGCCCTGCCCCAGGCATTGGCGTCGCTGCGCGATACCCCGCAGGTGGCCGAGGCGGTCCTGCTCTCCACCTGCAACCGCACCGAGCTGTACGCGGTCGCCGAATCCGGTGACGCGCTGGCGCAGTGGCTGGAGTCGCATGCCGGCACGCTGCACGGCTACCTCTACCAGCACGCCGACGCCGATGCGGTCCGCCACCTGTTCCGGGTCGCCACCGGGCTGGACTCGATGGTCCTGGGCGAGCCGCAGATCCTCGGGCAGGTGAAGGATGCCTGGGCCCTGGCGCGCGATCACGGCCTGCTCGGCCAGCGCCTGGACCGGTTGTTCCAGCAGACGTTCTCGGTGGCCAAGCGCGCCCGCACCGATACCCGCGTGGGCGCCAACCCGGTCTCGGTGGCCTCCACCGCGGTGCGCCTGGCGCAGAACTCATTCGCGCGGCTGGAAGATTCCACCGTGCTGCTGGTCGGCGCCGGCGAGACCATCGAGCTGGCCGCGCGCCACCTCAGCGAAGGGCGCGTGCGCCGGCTGCTGATCGCCAACCGCACCCTCGCGCATGCGCAGGAGCTGGCCAGCCGCCACGGCGGGGTCGCCCTGCCGCTGAGCGAGCTGGACCGCCATCTGGGCGAGGCCGACGTGGTGTTCTCGGCCACGGCCGCGCGTGAGCCGGTGATCACCCGGGCGCAGGTGGCCGCCGCGCTGAAGACCCGCAAGCACAAGCCGATGCTGCTGTTCGATCTGGCCGTGCCGCGCGACATCGAGGCCGGCGTGGGCGAACTGGCCGACGCCTTCCTGTACACCGTCGACGATCTGGAGCGCGCGGTCGAAGACAACCGCCGCAGCCGTCGGGAAGCTGCGGCCGAGGCCGAGGCGATCATTGAACTGCAGGTCGCGCGCTTCGTTGAAACCCTGCAGGCCAGCGCGCACCAGGCCCCGCTGCGGCAGCTGCGCGCCTATGGCGAAGCGACCCGCGTGGAGATGCTGGAGAAAGCCCGCCAGCAGCTGGCCCACGGCAAATCGCCGGAGGAAGTGCTTGAGCTGCTCGCGCACGGCCTGACCAACCGCCTGCTGCACCCGCCGACCGCCGCCCTGCGCGCCGCGGCGCTCAGCGGCGATACTGAACTCACCCGCGCCGCCGAGCGCCTGTTCCCGGCCAAGCCGGGTTACCAGCACCCTGCCGTGCGTAACGATGTAGCGAGGAAAGATGACGCCGACCCTGCGCCGTAAGCTCGAAGCGCTGGCCGAGCGCCGCGAAGAACTCGAACGCCTGTTGTCCGACCCGGCCGTGGTCGGCGACAACGACCGTTTCCGCGCGCTCTCGCGCGAGTTCTCGCAGCTGGAGCCGGTCGCCACCGCGCTGGCCGACGAAGGCCGGGCCAAGGCCGATCTCGCCGCCGCCGAAGCGATGCGCGACGATCCGGACCTGCGCGAGCTGGCCGACGAGGAAATCACCGCCGCGCAGCAGCGCCTGCAGCAGCTGGACGAAGAACTGGCCCTGCTGCTGGTGCCGCGCGATCCGCGCGACGACGGCAACCTGTTCCTGGAAGTGCGCGCCGGCACCGGCGGCGACGAGGCGGCGATCTTCGCCGGCGACCTGTTCCGCATGTACGCCCGCTATGCCGAGCGACAGGGCTGGAAGGTCGAAATCGAATCGGACAACCCGGGCGAACACGGTGGCTACAAGGAAGTCGTGGCGCGGGTGGTGGGCCGTGGCGCGTTCTCCCGGCTGAAGTTCGAATCGGGCACGCACCGCGTGCAGCGCGTGCCGGCGACCGAGTCGCAGGGGCGCATCCATACCTCGGCCGCGACCGTGGCGATCATCCCCGAGGCAGACGATGTCGAGGACGTGGTGATCAACCCGGCCGACCTGCGCGTGGACACCTACCGCTCCTCCGGCGCCGGTGGCCAGCACGTCAACAAGACCGAATCGGCGATCCGCATCACCCACCTGCCCAGCGGCGTGGTGGTGGAGTGCCAGACCGAACGCAGCCAGCACGCCAACCGCGACAAGGCGATGAAGCGCCTCAAGGCGCAGCTGCTGGATACCGAGCGCAGCAAGCAGGCCGCGGCCCAGGCCGAAAGCCGCCGGTTGCAGGTCGGCAGTGGCGACCGCAGCCAGCGCATCCGCACCTACAGCTTCCCGCAGGGGCGGATCACCGACCACCGCGTGGAAGGCCTGACCCTGTACGACCTGCCCAACATCCTGACCGGCGATCTGGATGCACTGGTCAGCCGCCTGACCCACGAACACCAGGCCGACGAGCTGGCCCGGCTCGCGGAAGGCAACTGAGCATGGCGGCCGCCGAGCGGCAGCGATGAGTGCCGATCCGCAGCGCCTGCAGCTGCGCCAGGCCGTGCAGCGGCAACCGGCGGACTTCATCGCCTGGGTGATGCTGGCCGACGCGGAGCTGGAGGCCGGCGATGTGCCGGCGGGCGAACAGGCCGCCACGCGCGCCCTGCAGCTGCGCGGCGACCATCCCGAAGCGCTGGCCCGGCTGGGTCGCGCACGCTGGATGCAGGGCCGCCACGGCGAGGCGGCCACGCTGCTGCGCCAGGCGGCGGATCGCGCCCCACAGCATCCCGGCATCACCCTGTGGCTCGGTCACGCACTGGAAGATGCCGGCCAGCCCGAAGCGGCCGCCGATGCCTATCGCCACGCGCATCGCCTGCTGCCGGGCGAGCCCTACATCACCGCGCAGCTGCTCAACTGGCAGCGCCGCCTGTGCGACTGGCGCGATCTGGAGCGGCTGTCGGCGCAGGTCCGCCAGGCCGTCGCGCAGGGCCAGGCGGTGGTCGAACCGTTCGCTTTCCTCAGCGAAGACAGCAGCGCCGCCGAGCAGCTCGCCTGCGCCCGCCAGCGCGCGGCCGCCCTGGCCGAGGGCATTGCGCGCCTGCCCCCGAGCACGGTGCGGCCGCAAGGCACCTTGCGGGTCGGCTTTCTCTCCAACGGCTTCGGCGCCCATCCGACCGGCCTGCTGACCGTCGCGTTGTTCGAGCAGCTGCGTGCGCTCGGCACGCTGGAGCTGCATCTGTTCGCGCTCACCGGGGACGACGGCAGCCCCATCCGCCAGCGCCTGCAGCAGGCGGCCAACACGCTGCACGATGTCAGCACGCAGCCGCATCAGATCATCGCCCGGCGCATCCGCGAGTCCGGCATCGATGTGCTGTTCGATCTGCGCGGCTGGGGCGGCGGCGGTACCCCGCAGGTGCTGGCGATGCGCCCGGCCCCGGTGCAGATCAACTGGCTGGCTTATCCGGGTACCTCCGGCGCGCCGTGGATCGATCACGTGCTGGCCGATGCCTTCGTGCTCCCCGAGGCGTTGGCGCCGGCCTTCAGTGAGAACGTGCGGCGGCTGCCGCGCGCGTTCCAGCCGTCGGACAACACCCGGGTGCTGGAGCCGGTGCCCGCGCGCGAGGACTGCGGCCTGCCCGCGCAGGGCGTGGTGCTGTGCTGTTTCAACAACAGCTACAAGCTCAACCCGCGCAGCATGCAGCGGCTGTTCGCGGTGCTGCAGGGTGTGCCCGGCAGCGTGTTGTGGCTGCTGTCCGGCCCGGGCAACGCCGATGCGCGGCTGCGCAGCGCGGCCCGCCAGGCACAGCTGGATCCGGCGCGGCTGGTGTTCATGCCGCGGCTGCCGCACCCGCAGTATCTGGCGCGCTACCAGCACGCCGATCTGTTCCTGGACACGCACCCCTACAACGCCCACACCACCGCCTCGGATGCGCTGTGGGCCGGCTGCCCGGTGCTGACCTGCCCCGGTACGACGTTCGCCTCGCGGGTGGCCGGCAGCCTCAACCATCATCTGGGCATGCACGATTTCAACGTGGCCGACGACGCGGCCTTCGTGGCCACCGCCCTCCGGCTCGGCAACGACCCGGCTGCACTGGAGGCGGCGCGCACCACGCTGGCGCACCGGCGCGGGGACAGTGGGCTGTTCGACATGGCCGGCTTCGCGCACGACATCGCCGAGGTGATCGAAACGCTTGCCCGTGAGCGTGGCTGGCAAGGCCCACACATCGCCTGAGCATCGGCTGCGCTAGTCTCGGGCTCTCCGTGGATCACCGAGGCACGCCGATGGGCAAGCTCAAGCGCAAGGAGTACCAGGCCCTGCTGGAGCCGATGCAACTGGAACTGGCGGCGATGGCGCGCTGGGTGCAGCACACCGGGCAGCGCGTGCTGGTGCTGTTCGAAGGCCGCGACACGGCCGGCAAAGGCGGCGCGATCCAGGCCATCGCCGAGCATCTCAATCCGCGCCAGTGCAAGGTGGTCGCGCTGCCCAAGCCGACCGACCGCGAAAGCACGCAATGGTATTTCCAGCGCTATGTCTCCCACCTGCCTGCGGCCGGCGAGATCGTGCTGATGGACCGCAGCTGGTACAACCGTGCCGGCGTCGAGCATGTCATGGGCTATTGCACCGAAGCGCAGTACCGCAGCTTCCTGGCGCAGGCGCCGGTGTTCGAGAAGCTGCTGATCGACGATGGCATCGTGCTGTTCAAGTACTGGCTGAGCGTGGACCAGGCGCAGCAGGAAAAGCGCTTCGCCGAGCGTCACCTCGATCCGCTCAAGGGCTGGAAGCTGTCGCCGGTGGATCTCAAGTCACGCAGCAAATACAGCGCCTATACCGAGAGCCGCGAAGCGATGCTGCGCGCGACCCACAACGACGCGGCGCCGTGGACCCTGGTGGACTTCAATGACCAGAAACGCGGGCGCCTGGGCCTGATCCGCAACCTGCTCGACCGCCTGCCCGATACCCGCGTGGACGAACCGGTGCTGGCGCTGCCGCCGCTGAAGGGCAAGCTGCACAAGGAGCACTTCGGGGTCTTGAAGCCGATTGAACCCTTCATCGTCGGGTAGATCCACGTCATGCGTGGATGCTTCATGCATCCCGTATCAGGTGAGGCTCAGCCTTCCTTGATCCGCGCTTCGATGTCATGCGCAGTGACCGGGCCGAGGAATTCCTTGGCGACCTTGCCATCCGGCGCGATCAGGTAGGTCATCGGCAGGCCGCGCGGGATCGCGAAGTCTTCCGGTGGGTTGTAGGTATCCACGATCACGATCGGGTAGGTGACCGGACGCTTCTCCAGGAAGGCCTTCATCTCGGCCGGTTCGATGTCCTCGAAGGCCAGCCCGACCACTTCGATCTCGCTGCGCATCGCGTGCAGCGCGGACAGCTCGGGCATTTCCTTGCGGCACGGCGCGCACCAGGTCGCCCAGAAGTTCACCACCACCCATTTGCCGCGGTGCGCGGCCAGGTCGTACTCGGTGCCATCCAGCGCCTTGGCCTTGAGCGTGGGCTGTTCGACGGTCTTGCGCTCGGTGGCCGGAACGGCCTCCGTCGGCGCCGCGGCCGGTTCTTCGATCGGCGCCGGAGCGGCGGGCGTGGTGGCCTCGCTCTGGGCGGCGGGCTTGTTGCAGGCGGCCAGCGTCAGCAGGCCGAGGGCCAGCAGCAGGGGCTTGGCGGTCATGGTTTGTCTCCGGGGGTCGTATAGATGTCGCTGACGCGGCGCTTGAGCAGTTCGCGCAGCGGCAGGCGCAGCGTGTCCAGCGCGGCCACCGAGGCCGTGCCGAGGCTGTCGTCGCGATACGGCAGGTAGGCTTCCTTGATCGGGATACGCATCTGCGTGGTCTCGTACAGGTCGGCCAGGGTGAGTTTGTCCAGGTCGCGTGCCAGCAGCCATTCGCCCCGCTCGTCGCGGCGGACCACGCGGATCGCTTCAAGGTCGCAGAGCAGGGTCTGCAGCAGTGAATCGGTCAGCATCGGTTCCAGCCTCAGGATCTCGTCGTCATCCAGGCTGCGCCCTTCGGCGCGCGCCTGGTGGAACCGACCGATCAGGCGCAGCAGGCCGTAGATCTCATAGCCCACCGGCAGGCGCAGGTCGGCCGGCTGATAGCGGAACGCGGCGATCGACGAGGCCAGCGAGGCGCCGAGCAGCACCGACACCCAGCACAGGTAGATCCACAGCAGCAGGATCGGCACGAAGGCGACCGTGCCGTACAGCTTCTGATAGGACTGGAAGCTGCCCAGGTAGGCGCCCATGCCCCACTTCACCAGCTCGAGCATGAGCGCGGCCAGGATCGCACCGGGAATGGCATGCCGCCATTTGACCGTGTGGTGCGGCACCACGCGGTAGACCAACGTGATGCAGATGAACTCGATCAGGATCGGGGCGACCGTCAACGACACGTTGGCCAGCCAGCGGCCTTCGCTGGTCCCGAACAGGGGCAGCGCGAACACCCGCGCCGAGACCGCCAGCGAGGCGGCGGCCAGCATCGCGCCGAGGGTGAGCACGGTCCAGTAGACCAGGAAGCGGGTCAGCTTCGGCCGGGTGGAGCTCACCCGCCAGATCTGGTTGAAGGTTTCCTCCACGCTGTTGAGGGTGATCAGCAGCGACACCACCAGGGCGATGAAGCCTGCGGCGGTCAGCTGCCCGGCACTGGCCGAGAATTGCCGCAGGTAGCCTTCAGCGGCACGCGCCGCGTTGGGCACGAAGTTCGAGAACACGTAGTCGCTGAGGGTATCGCTCCAGCGGTCGAACACCGGGAACGCGGAGAGCACACCGAATACGACGATGGCCAGCGGCACCAGCGCGAACACCGTGGTGTAGGCCAGCGAGGCGGCCGCCTGGAACAGGCGGTCATCGAGGAAGCGGCGCCACAGGAAGCGGCCGAAGCTGGTCGCGCGCGCGCGGTCCCGGACGCGTTCGATCCACAGGTTGATCGTATCGAGAGGTTCCATCGGCGCAAGGGTACCCGATGACGGGTGTGCGGCATGCACGGACCTCGCCCTCAGCGGGCTGCGTTGCCATACTGGCCGCATCGGACTCAACGAGATGGAAGCGAAATGGCGGAGATCCTGGTGCTGTACTACAGCCGTGGCGGTTCAGTGGCACGGCTTGCCCGCCAGATTGCCCGCGGCATCGGTGAGGTGCCGGGCATGAGCGCGCGCCTGCGCACGGTGCCGCCGGTGGCGGCGGTGACCCAGACGGCGCTGCCGCCGGTGCCCGAGGACGGCGCACCGTATGTGAGCGTGGCCGACCTGGCCGAGTGCACGGGGCTGCTGCTGGGCAGCCCGACCCGGTTCGGCAACATGGCCGCGCCGATGAAGCATTTCCTGGACGGGCTGGGCGCGGAGTGGGTGAACGGCACGCTGGCCGGCAAGCCGGCGGGGGTATTCACCTCGACGGCGTCGCTGCACGGGGGCCAGGAATCGACCCTGCTCTCGATGCAGGTGCCGCTGCTGCACCACGGTTGCCTGATCGTGGGCATTCCCTTCACCGAGCCGGCGCTGAGCCACACCACCACCGGCGGCACGCCGTATGGCGCCAGCCATGTCGCCGGCGCGGACGACAACCCGGTGCCGAGCGAGGATGAAAGCATTCTGGCGCGGGCGCTGGGGCGGCGGGTGGCCGATATCGCACGGCGGCTGGCGTGAGCACGCGGGCGCAGGAAATCGTCCTTGCCCTGCTGCTGGTCGCGCTGGCGGTGCTGTTCGCGGTCTGGTTCGCGCAGGACAAGCATTGGCTGGCCACCCAACTGGTGTTCACCCTGCCGCCGCTGCTGCTGGCGCTGGGGGTGCTGGTGCGGCGCGGCAAGGCGATGTTCTGGGCCGGCGTGCTGGCGCTGTTCTGGTTCAGCCACGGGGTGATGAGCGCCTGGAGCCATCCGGAGGTGGCGCTGTGGGCCTGGATCGAGCTCGGGCTTGCACTGGCCGTGATCGCGGTGGCGAGCACGCCCGGGCTGCGGCGGCGCTTCGGGCAGAAGAGAACGCCTGGCTGACCGTCCGGCGTCGCGGGCCTGCATCCGACGGGCGGCAGCCGTATCATCTACGGGTCGGCGCGGCGGTTCCGTGCCCTTCTGTCTGGTACCCAGGATGCTTGCAATGGAAGAACTACTGATCATCACCACCGGTGGCACGATCGACAAGATCTACTTCGACGACAAGTCGGACTATCAGATCGGTGATCCGCAGATCGGGATGATCCTGCGCGAGCTGGGCGTGACCTTCCGTTTCAATGTGATTCCGATCCTGCGCAAGGATTCGCTGCACATCACCGACGATGACCGCGAGTTGATCCGCGCGACGATCGCGGCGCAGCCGACGCGGCATGTGCTGGTGACGCACGGGACCGACTCCATGGTCCAGACCGGCCAGGTGCTGAAGTCGATCACCGACAAGACGATCGTGATGACCGGTGCGCTGAGCCCGGCGCGCTTCCGTGGCTCGGATGCGGAGTTCAACATCGGGTGTGCGATCGGTGCGGTGCAGTCGTTGCCGAGCGGTGTCTACATTGCGATGAACGGCCGCATCTGGAATCCGGAGCAGGTGCGCAAGAACGTGGCCGCCAACCGGTTCGAAGCGGCGTAATCCCTGGCGCCGCGTGTTGATCGAACGAACGCCCCGGCATGCCGGGGCGTTCTGCGTTGGTGCGATGGGAACGCGATCAGTACTGCGCGGTGAGGGTGACCCCGGAGAAGGTCGAGTAGGCCTTCACCCGCACATGCCAGGTGCCGGCCGCGGGGGCGCTGATCGTGCAGGTTTCGTTGTTGCCGCTGAGGTACGGGCGGCAGGCATAGACGGTATCCGTCGGGGCGCTGCCGGAGCGGACGTAGAGATCGGCATCGCCGCTGCCGCCGGCGATGGTGACCTTCAGCTGGCTGCTGCCCGACGGCACGGCCACGGTGTAGGCCAGCGAGGCACCGCTGGCGGCGCCGAGGCCGGTGACCGGGACGTTGTTCTGCAGCACGGTGCCGGTACCCGGTCCCGGGCCGGTGCCGTTGAGCGCTGCCGTCACCGCCGCATCGGCGTCGACGATGCCTGCGCCGCAGCCACCCGAGCAGGCGCCCGGCAGAGGTCGCGCAGTGCTCTTGAGCAGGCTCTCGATGGAGGCCGGGCTCAGCGCGGTGGGGGCGACGGACTGGACCAGGGCCACGACGCCGGCGACATGCGGGGCCGCCATCGACGTGCCGTTGTAGGACGCGTACGAGGCGCTGCCCGGGACCGTGGTGCCGCTGTTGAGGGTGGAGAGAATCGCCTGCCCCGGCGCCGAGATGTCGATGCCGGTGCCGTAGTTGGAGAAGCTGGCACGGGCGCCGGCGGACGTGGTCGCGGCGACGGCGATGACGTTGGCGCAGTTGGCCGGCACCGAGGACGAGACGTTGGTGTTGCTGTTGCCCGCGGCGACCACCACGGTAGTGCCGCGCGAAACGGCGCCATTGATCGCGGTCTGGTAGGTGGTGGAGCAGCTGCCACCACCGCCGAGCGACATGTTGATCACTTCGGCGGGATTGGCGTTGGCCGGGACGCCGCTGACGGTGCCGCCGGAGGCCCAGACGATCGCGTCGGCAATGTCGGAGGTGTAGCCGCCGCACTTGCCGAGCACGCGCACCGGGACGACCTTGGCATTGAAGGCCGTGCCGGCCACACCGGTGCTGTTGTTGGTCACCGCCGCGACGGTGCCGGCCACGTGGGTGCCGTGCCAGCTCGAGTTGGAGGCCGGAATGCCGGAGCCGCATTCGTTGGCGGCGTACCAGTCGCCTTGGTCATTGGGGTTGTTGTCGCGGCCACCGCCATCGCGCGCCATCGCCGCGTCGCTGATGAAGTCATAGCCGGGCAGGATGTTGGCGTTGAGGTCGGGATGGTTGGTGATGCCGGTATCGATCACCGCGACCACCACGCCGGTGCCGGTGGCCTTGTCCCATGCCGGGCGCACGTTGATCGAGGCATTGCTGGTACCGAAGCCCCACTGCTCGGAGAAACGCGTGTCGTTGGGCACCAGGGTGGCCTGCATCAGCTGGTCGACCTCGACATATTCCACGCTCGGGTCGGCCGCCAGGCGACGCATCAGCAGCTCGGCTTCGGCACGGTCCAGCGGCCGGTCGGCCTTGACCACGGTCGGGCCGATCGCCAGCTGACGCAGCTTCTGCAGCCCCAGCGCGCGGCCCTGTGCGGCAGGCACTGCCGCAGCGGCGGCCTTGAGCGAGCTGGCCAGCGCGGTCGGGGTGGCGACCTCGGTGCTGCCGTCCTTGTACTTCACGATGAAGCGCTGATGGGTCGGCGCCGAGGACAGGCCGCTCAACTGCACATCGCCGGCGAAGGCCGGGGTGGCCAGCAGCAGGGTCGACAGAACGGACGCGCCCAGTACAACCAATGCACGGTGACGCAAACGGTGTTGCGAGACATGAGACATCGGATTTCCCTTTCAGACAGTGAATGCCGTCGTCGCGGCTGAGAATCCAGGTCCGATCCGGGGGCTGCTGAAATCGATGGCGCGGATCGGCCGGGTGAGTGGATCGGTTCCCCTGAATCAAACCGCCCAACCCGACGCTAGTGGCTGGCTGGCCGATCAACAACGTTTCAGCTGCACTTCAGTCACATGAAATGTCGGATCTGAGACTTTCCGGGTCGAAGGTTTGTGAAAGTGAAGGAACTCACGGCCTTTTGAGGGGTCCGATTGCGCCACGGATTGTCTGAAATGGCTGTCGCGCGCGACAAAACCGGGACACCACTTGCGCATCAATGACTTACGCCACTGCCACCGCAGGACAGTAGTGCCGGCCGCTGGCCGGCTCCCGACCATCCTGTAGTGCCGGCCGCTGGCCGGCTCCCGACCATCCTGTAGTGCCGGCCGCTGGCC